>NZ_ATVU01000018.1:0-68322 GCF_000420885.1 Dorea sp. AGR2135
ATTTTTCCATACACAATATAGGTTCCGGTATGTAGCTGTCCGATTACTTCATCACGAAATGCATTAGCTTCTCTTTTGGTTGTGAATCCCGCATGTTGCTGTGTCTTTGTACTTTCGTCTGCAAACGTCAGCAACACACGAAATCCATACCCATTTTTGATTGTTGTCACCGAATAGACCTTATATTCTACATATTTCTTAAAATCAAAGGTCTTATGCATGGCTATCCCTCCGTTCCGTTTTGTTGTGGTACAAACGTATTATTTACAAACGCAATAATCTTATCCTGCTCGTCCATAATCTCACAATAATATTCGTAAGTCGTATGAACGGAACTATGACCTAACAGACCAGATATTTTAAACAATGGAACTCCAAGCTCAATTAAAATGGTCGCAAACATATGCCGTTACGGTATAATAACGACAAACAGAAAAAGCCTTTATTTTCAAGGGGTTTGAGCGTTTGTCGTCTTTTATTCAATTCCTTTTCCAAGTTGAAAATTGACGAAAACTATAAAGAAAAAAGGAGGCTGTTTTATTAACGACAAAATTTAATAGTGCCAGCGGTCCGGCTTTATGTCTGACCGCTGATTGCCGTGGGCGTTTCACTTTTAAGGTGGGCGCCCTTTTTTCATACCTATTTTCAAGAGAAAGGAAATCCCCATGGAATTAAACGAAATGGAAAAAAAGCTGCTCTTTCAGGTTGAGGGCGATTATCAGACAAAGATCCTGAATGAACTTTATATGACCGTGCGGTATTCAAATAATTCCGAGCAACGGGAGGCGGCAGAAGGTCTTATGGCAAAACTTCGTGTTCTGTCAAATGCAGAGTGCATGGACTTGGTAAAAGATATTCAGAAGAATTACCGTCTGCCCTATCCAGCCCGGACGATTGGAGAAAAGATCGCAGAGGCCAGACAGCAATCAGGTGCAGAAAAATTGGAGGGGCATGACATCATGGCGCTTGAACGCTTTGACCCGGAGGTAAGGCACATGATCGTTTTTGATGTATTGTCTTACGATTCCCCTGTTGGCGACAAAGGCGATAAGATGCGCTTGTTCCTTACAGATGCCGGCTATCAGAAATTTTTAGAGAGCCAGGAACGGGGCGAAGTGAAACTGAAAAACCATGCGAAGGTCTCTGGCGGTCATCTCCATTATGACCACAGGGATCATGCCTTGTAACGGAATAGTCGAAGAAAGGAGGCGATACAATGGCAGTATTCCGTGTAGAGAAAACAAAGGACTTTACGATAATGAGCAATCACCATCTGCGCAATACGGAGTTGTCCTTAAAGGCAAAGGGGCTTTTATCACTTATGTTGTCGCTGCCGGAAGATTGGGATTATACCACGAAGGGACTCGCCCATATCTGCAAGGACGGTGTGGATTCTATCACTACTGCCCTGAAGGAACTGGAGCGGCATGGTTATCTCACCAGACAGCGCCTCCGCTATGATAACGGGCAGTTGGGAGACATTGAATATACGATCCATGAGCAGCCTGTAAGTACCGAAAACACAGGGCTTTCACCTAAACGGGAAAATCCAAGACAGGTAAAACCTGAACAGGCAAAACCTAAACAGGAGGAACCTGAACAGGAAAATCCGGCACAATTAAATACTAATCCATTAAAAACAAAAAAATCAAAAAAAGATAAATCAATAACTTATCCATCAATCTATCCGGCAGAGCCGGAAGCGGCGAGCCGCACGGATGGGATGGATCGGATAGAGCTGATAGAAGCCTATCGTGAAATCATCAAAGAAAATATCGAATATGACTTACTGGTCTTACGGTATGGCAGGGAACGTCTGGACGAAGCCCTTGAACTTATGCTTGAAGTGATTTTGTCGAAACGCCCTTACATTCGCATTGCCGGAGATGATTTTCCTAGGGAGATCGTCAAGAGCCGGTTCCTGAAGATCAATTCCGGCCACTTAGAGTATGTCTTTGACTGTATCGACAAGAACACTACGAAGGTCGGAAACATCAAAGCCTACCTGTTGGCGGCGCTGTATAATGCCCCGGCTACAATGGACAGCTATTACCGTGCCGAGGTCAATCACGACCTGTACGGCTGTTAGGCACCTTTGGGTGTCTTTTTTCATTTCATCACAGAAAGGAGGCAAAGCACAATGAAAAGAAACACTGTGCCGGTACTATGCCCGGCGTAACCAAAGAACAGATTCAGGCAGCGCGGGAAGCTGACTTGTTTACTTACCTGCAATTCCATGAACCCGGCGTGCTGAAACGGGATGGACCTAATTTCCGGCATAAGGAGCATGACAGTCTGGTATATGTGACCGGGAAAAGGTACTGGTACTGGAACAGCCGTGGACGGAGTATCAATGCGCTGGACTACCTGATCCAGATTCGGGGATATGGTCTTGTGGATGCGGTTCATGCTCTGGTAGGTGGCGAAATCCGACATACACCGGCTTACCGAAGTACGGCAGAAATACAGGTATCAAAAGAACCGGAAAAGAAAGCATTCTCTCTGCCCTGGGCCAGACGTTGCGCGACCGCTGCGGTCTCCTATTTGCAGAAACGGGGAATCAGCTCAGAAGTCATTCGCCAGTGTTTACAAGCCGGGATTTTTTACGAAGCCCGGTATCATGGAGAACCGGTTTGTGTGTTTGTAGGGAAAGATGATTCCGGGAAAGCGAAGTTTGCCTGTATGCGCAGTATCAGTGGCAATCTCAAAAAGGATGTCTATGGCAGCGACAAAGGATATAACTTTTGTTATCCCCCGCAAAGTCCGGGCAGCCGGCATGTGGCAGTTTTTGAAGCTCCTATTGATGCACTTTCCCATGCAACACTTCAAGAGCTGGAGGGATGGAAATGGAATGGTTATCGCTTGTCTTTGGGAGGTACTTCCCATGTGGCGCTGACTTCTTTCCTGGAACGCCACCCGGAGATCCGGCGTGTTACCCTTTATATGGACCACGACCTTGCCGGATTTGTCAATGCCCGGAAAATCAAGACCATGCTCCACGAAGATAAACGTTTCCGTCATATCCGGGTAAGTGTTAACCCTCCCCGGATGGGAAAAGATTACAATGAGAAATTGCTGCAGGTTCGGGAACAACTGCAAACCAGCCAGCACCAACGCCGCCCAAAAGAGGCGGCTGTTTCAATTTAGGGAGGATTTCAACATGAATGGATCTCAACAGATCTGCTTTACAGACAGCGCCGGAAAAGCATTGTTTTCCATTCCTGACAATGGTTTACTCTGCCTGTTCTATGGAAACGGGGACAGGCACTTTGCTGTTTGCCATCGTCTGGATGACACCCATGCAGAAATTGACGGGGTAAATTATTCGCTGCCGGACTTTGCCAAAAGGATGAAACACAACCAGATCAGCTTTGCTCCGGCATAAGGTTGGCAAACAAATAACAGGAGGATTTGAAAATGAAAAAAATTGAAAATACCGCTTTGCAGATGATTGCCGAGGCTTCCCGGTGTCCAGACTACGGCCCCGATATGGTGAAATCGCTGATGAAAAAGCTGGACATGAACGAAAAGGGCTTTGCGCTTTTGATGAATGTTGCCCCATCCACAGTGCGTCTTTGGACCAGCGGAGCTGCACAGCCCTGCGGCACAGCAAAACGCCTCATGCAGATTTATGAAACCGGTCCGGAGATTGTTGGCAAGATTGCCGGAGGGCAGCTACCGGCAGATGGGAGGGATTGATGAATGACGGAGACAGATAGCCAGCCGATTGCGGAAAATGAGCTGGTCAAAGAGCTGCTTGCCCTCCTAAAAGACAACAATACACCGGGATATGAAGAATTTGCCAGGCTGATCGAGCATGTGACCGGAATGGAGCAGCGTCTTTTGGAGGCAACCGAGGAACTAAAGGCAGTGCGTCAGGAAATGCAGGGATTACAGAACCATTCACTGAAAGACACTCTCCAAAAGAACTGTAAAGCTATGGAGACGAATATTTCCGTTATGCGTCACCGTCTTTCCGAACTCAAAGGCCAGATCATAAACGGGTGCAGGAATATCCTTGCCGATTTCAGGGAACGCGGTACTGTTGCTTTGAATGGGATCACACAGTTTTTACATGTCAGACCAGCGTTGGAATCCATTCAAAATGCAGCAGAAAAAAGTATGCAGGCCAGCAACAGGGCTGTTGCCAGAATTGACGCTTTCAGTACGGAATACCACGAAATGGGGCGGCATCTCAAAAATATGGGCCGTACCCTTCAAGGAAAACCTGCGGAGACAGATGCAAAAGAAAATGGGAAGATTGCCAGAGTGTTCAAAGGTGCTTTCAAAGTGGAGGGCGCCCTTATATCCTCCATTAACCGTAATGCGGAATGGGCGCTTAATACCCTTGCCCGGTTGGAACAGACTGCGGAAAGGCGCCCTTCTGTTTTGGAAGCAATGCGGGAACAGGCAGCAAAAACGGAACCGGCAAAAAAACAGCCGACACCTTCCCATGATAAGGAAAGCCGGTAATTGTCAGGTTCACATGAAAGGAGGAATTTGATTGGATCAGGAACCACTACCGCAGATTTATTTGATCCGCGATACAGACTTATCCGTCTTTGCGTATGAGATCCATATTTTTGCCGGAGATTTTCTTAGGGAATGCGAATTTAATATGCGTTCTCTGGCGACAAATACCGGGGCTGATTCCATTGCCATCATGGGGAAAAATCACATGTGGCTTTCCGACGCCTTGTTTGCTTATTGTTCTACGGCGGACCTTCATCAAATGATCTCAACAACGGAGTTTATCGGAGCGAGGGCTTTCCTGTTTCATACGGACCGCAGAGAGGGCGGTCACTTGTACGGAGATCTCCTGATGATGGATTTAGATACGCTGCGGCAGGATATAAAAAGAAATATCCTCTATCCTTGCGGTGTCAATATCGAACGCAAAGATGGTTCAGCGGCTACGGTCAGCCTGAAAGAATGGACTGAAATGGAGCTTTACGAAAAAGATGCTCTGAAAAGTTGGGGATTTTCTTATGCCCCGAATCAAGTTACGGAATGGCAGTACCACTATTCCGCGATGTTCAGACAGTGGATGGATCAGGCATTTCGTTATATGCCCCAGGATTTAGAAGAACGCCTGAATATGCAATATATGGAGGCAGCCCAGAACCCGGATATGGATAAGTACCGCATACCACAGGGAACGGCAAAGCAGATGCTTCTTTATGACGAAGTCCCTGTGTATCGCCTTCTTCCATCCGGTTCGGAGAAAATTGCGCCCATCGCGGCAATCTCTACGGGCCTGTGGTATGAAAATTACCGGGAGTTTGCCATTGCACCGGAGGATTTAGGCGCTCTGGACAAACTGATCCGCAGGGAAACTGACCGGCTCACAGGAAACCTCCCACAACTTCACAAAAACGAAGAACGCCGCCCTGCCCCGGAGCGATAAGAATTTTACACTGACTGGAGGTGATGAAGATTGGCAGGAGTGCATGAAGATTTCGGCGAAAAGATCGGCGGTGCGAAAAAAGACCTGTGGAAAGACCGCGGGCTGTATGCAGATGATCTGGAAGCCATGAATGAGCGCGAAGCCGAAAAATTTGTGAAAAAAGATAATGTCTGGAAAAAGCCGGACTATGCAGCCATGCTGGAGGAAGGGATTCCTCTTGGCGTGGTCTATTTTATAAAAAAAGCAAGGGACGGCTTAAACGCTTCCCCTCAGTATTACCGCACAGATGACACCCCGGAAAAACGGACTGCGAGACAAAAGGAATATATAAAAACAGTCCGGGAATTGCAGACAGTGCTTTCAGATGTCCGTACTGTGGAGGATGCTGTGAGAGCCTATGACCGCTTTTTCGTTGACAATGGATATTTAGAAAAGGTACAGGGCTGGGGAAGCGGAATCCATTACCGGGTAACGAAAAAGGGACAGGACAATCCCGTGATCACAAACAAATTGTCCAATACCATGCTGATCCGCTCGGCTGAATATTTTGAGCGCAACTTTACTCAGAAAGCAAAAAAGGAACAGTTTTGTGTTTCCAAAGAGCAGAAAATACCGAAAGGTTATGCGATCCACTTCAACGACGGGAAACATACCTATTCTAAAAATGAGGACTGGAAACCCGGTACCTATTATGTGACAAAAGGCTATTCGATCCTGCGGACCAATTTTGAGACCAAAGAAGCTGCCCTGAAATGGGTGCAGGAACTTGCCAAAGGCAGGAACAAAAACGGAAAGATCCGGTTTGTCCCTCCCCAGCTCGCCCATGTCAAACGTACCGGGCCGGATTACCGGAATGGTGTGGAGATCACCGGACAGCATTATCTTGATACATTTGGGTTCCGCGGCGGCGAGTTTGGAAACTGGATGAACCAGAACGACCGTCAGACCTCCCTTAACATGGGATTTGAAGCACTAAAGGATCTGGCGTCAGCCCTTAAGATCAGCGATAAAGATATTGCTTATCAGGGAACGCTTGCTATCGCTTTTGGTGCAAGAGGCAGCGGCAATGCTGCGGCTCATTATGAACCTTTGCGTACAGTCATCAATCTTACGAAAATGCACGGGGCAGGTTCGCTGGCACATGAATGGTGGCATGGACTTGACGATTATCTTGGTACAAAGATGGGCGCAAAAGGGATGCTGTCAGAACAGCCCCGCCTCTATGCGCCGTTCCAAAAACTCATTGACACCATGAAGTATAAACCGGAAACACCGGAACAGGCAGCAAAGCGCACGGAAGCACAAACAGAACGCACCCGGAAAAATGCGGCAAGCTGGCTGGATTCCTCGGTTCTTGCCTCCTTGAAACGGTATGGCAATGAGGAACAGATGGAAACCTACGCAGTCTTGCGGGAAGCATTTTTGTCCGGCGAACCCGGCTCTGTGGAACAGATCAGCGCATTTAAGAAGAATGTTACCGGCCGGGTAATTCCCAAAAGTGAACGGGAACGGCTGGAAATTTTTGAGCGTATGCTTTCCGGGATGCAGGCGCAGGAAGCTCCGCAGATTGGACGGACGGAAACTGATTTTTACCGTAATTCGGTACGCATGGGAAAAGAATGTGAAAAAGACGGCAGTTATTGGGACAGCAACGTGGAAATGACAGCCAGAGCCTTTGCCTGTTATATCAAGGACAAACTGCCCTACACATCGGATTATCTGGCAGGCCATGCCGACTGTGCCCTTACCCTGGTTTCCGGTAAAGATGGAGAAATGGAGGTATTGAAAGCCTTCCCTGTGGGGGAAGAACGCCGTGCGATCAACGCTGTTTTTGACGAGATCATTCAGGATTTGAAACGGGAACAGCTATTGACCCATGCCGATGTAACGCTTCCCCTCCCTGTTTCTGAACTTCGTGAGGCAGCGGACGGTCAGCTATCCATGTTCGGCGTCGGCCGTCCTTCCGTGATGGATCAACTTGCGGCAAACAGACCGGCAGATAAAAAATCACCGGCACAGACGGTTTCCAGAAAAAACCATGAGCCGGAAATATAGCAGGAGGTGAACAGCATTTTGGAAGAAAATAAAGATTACCATGCCTACCGGTATGGCGACCACTTGACGCCGGGATCAGAGCTTAAAATTGAACACAGCGTAGTTTGTGAAAATGTGGACATTTCTACTCTAATCACAATGGGAACAGATAGCCTGGAAGCTATGCGCCAAGGAAGTATCGACGGGGAGCAGAAAGCCTATGAAATCGTGGTGGCTGCCGCAAAACAGTGGGAACAGCAGGCAGCGGCAACACAGACGATCAACCGGGCTTTGGAATATCTTCGCACACCGGAGATCGAACATACCGGCAACCAGTGGAAAGACACCGATAACTGGAGGGCGGATCAGAAAATCAGCAACCGGGTCTATCAGATGACCTGCAGTATTTGGGAAGATACGAAATATGACCGGGAAACCAAACAAAGTGTTCCGATTGCCTGGTATGTGACATGGGAAGTCCGTATTCATTCCCCGAAGCAGGGATATGGAGCAAAGATTGCCGGACAAAACCAGAAACGATATACAGATAAGAACGCAGCCATAAAATACCTGAACGGGCGAAAGAAAGCCTATTCCCATTTATTCACGGAAATTTCCCCGCCAATCCCGAAAGAATATGAGCACCATTTTATGGTTCACGGTACTCTTTTACCTGGCTATACGGTTGAAGGACTGGAACAGGCCAAAACGGAACATGCCGCCGCCGAGGTTTCGGAGGGCGGTATTTTTACACCCGAAAACCGGGAGAAGCCTTCCGTCCTGGGGAAGCTCTCTGTGGCAAAAACTCAGGAAAAAACGCCAACCGCTCCCGGTACGGCAATGAAAAAGAAGGAGGATATACAATTATGAAAGTGTTAATGGTAGAGCCGGGCAAGTCCCCTTATGCTGCGGAGATCGAAAGTGGTCTGAAATCCTTGCAGGCGGCAGTGGGCGGAGATATTCAGGCGGTCTATCCGTATGAGGACCCGGTGGCTCTGATTTGTAATGAAGAAGGCAAGCTGATGGGGCTGCCTCTGAACCGGGCTCTCTTTGACGATGACGGCCACATCTATGATATTGTGTCCGGGAATTTTCTGATCGTTGGTCTTGGCGAGGAAGATTTTACAGACCTTTCCCCGGACCTGATGGAGAAATATGGGGAGCAGTTCAAGTACCCTGAAAAATTTGCAAGGATTGCCGGCGAGATCATTGCAGTCAAGCAGCCTGCAACCAATGAACACCGGGAAAAACCGATGATGCACCATTCCGGCCCGGATTTGTAGAAAGAAAGGAGCCAATTATGTTAATGGCAGTAAATGAACCTTATGCCCTTATGGTGCAGCCGGATGATATTCTGATCTCTCCCCGTGAGGTAGATGAACATTTTGGGACGATGGTATGCTTCCATCCCCGCTATGCGCTGGGCGACCATCACAACTATATGGACAAAGATGACTTCCTGCGGGAAATGTATTTAGATACCGTAGGACATGATGAAGCCGGCATGAAACGCTATGAACGGATGGTAAACATTGTAAGCAGCCGTTTCCGGCATGGACCAAAGACAGAGGAACGGGCAATCGATGAAGCAATGCAGAAAGTAATTTCGGAAAAGTATCTGATGCTCCCCCTCTATCTCTACGACCACTCCGGTCTTGCCATGAGTACAGAAAGTTTCTTAGGCAGGGCTCCTCATGCAGAATGGGACAGCGGACAGGTCGGCTGGATCTATGTTTCCAAAGAAGATGCCCTAAAGGAATTTGACGCTGACAAGATGACCGGTGCTATCCGTCAGAAAGCAGACGCACTGATGCGCAGCGAAGTCGCTGCTTACGATTCCTATCTGCGTGGCGAATGTTATGGGTTTGAGCTTTATAAAAACGGGGAGCTGTCGGATAGCTGCTGGGGCTTTATGGGTAACTTTTCCGATGTGTTGAAAGATATGGCGGAATACCTCCCGGATGAGTGCAAAGGGATGGTCGATCATCTGGAGGAACAGGATCGCCCGGCTACGATCATCAAGACGCTTTTGAAACACGCTAAAATTCAGGTCGCTCAGGCAGCAAAAGCCTTTGAACACGCTTCCCGACAGCAGGTTCTTGGGGAAAGCCGGTAAAAAGTTATTTCCATATTATAAATACCGATTTTATCAGAAAGGAGGATGCTCTTGCAGGAAGATCTCGAACAACGAACGGTTTCTGTTTCTATACAGGCAGCAAAACTGTCAGGGCGGGTACTGCGTGCGGCTATTGCTGCGGTACTCCAAAAGATGGAACAGGAACGCACAATGCCAAAAGTCGGGCGCAACAGCATGAAACGGCTGACTTATAAAGACCCAGGAGCCAATACCATTGAAGTTTCAGGGCGAATCCGCTCTTTTGAACGGTATGCCAGGAAACATCAGGTACGCTACCATATAGAAAAGGAACTTGGGACCGATCCCCCAAAATGGACGGTATATTTCAAGGCAAACCAGGCGGATGCACTGACGGCAGCTTTTAAGGAATATACAAAGAAAGACCTTACACGCAGCACCAGACCGTCGCTGCTTACACAGCTTCATAAGTTCAAAGAACTTGCGCAGTCGCTTGGCCGTGACCGTGTAAAGAACAAAGAACACGGAGGGCCGGAACGATGAAGATCGATGCAGAAACACTGAAAAAACAGGTTATTCTCCATCTTCCGTATCTTCTGTTCCTTCTGGTATTTGCCAAGCTGGGCGAGGCGGTGCGGCTGGCTCCCGGAGCAGACGCTTCCCAAAAGCTGTTAGGACTGTCCGAAGGCTTTGCCCTTGCGTTTCAGAGTATGTGGCCGGGGGCGGCAATGGACTGGCTGATCGGTTTATGCGGTGCAGCCATTATGCGGCTGGCAGTCTATCTTAGAGGGAAAGACGCTAAGAAATACCGCAAAAATGTGGAATACGGTTCAGCCCGTTGGGGAAATAAAGCCGATATTGCCCCGTTTATGGACCCAAAGCCGGAAAACAATATCATTCTTACCCAAAGTGAAGGACTGATGTTAAACGGAAGGCCCAAAAATCCGGCCAATGCAAGAAATAAAAATGTACTGGTAGTCGGAGGATCAGGTTCGGGAAAAACGCGCTTTTTCATCAAGCCCAATCTGATGCAAATGCACAGTTCCTACGTCGTCACCGATCCGAAAGGTACAGTCCTTGTGGAATGCGGAAAGATGTTGCAGCGAGGCACACCAAAGCTGGACAAAGACGGAAAGCCTGTGCGTAATGAAAAAGGAAAGATCATCTATGAGCCCTATAAAATACGGGTATTCAATACGATCAATTTCCAGAAAAGTATGCACTTTAACCCATTCGCCTACATTCATTCCGAGAAAGATATTCTGAAGATCGTCACTACCCTGATCGCCAATACCAAAGGCGAAGGAAAAGCCGGAGACGATTTCTGGGTCAAAGCAGAAACCCTGCTCTATACGGCACTGATCGGATATATCTACTATGAGGCCCCGGCAAACGAGCAGAATTTTGCCACACTGGTAGAAATGCTGAACGCAATGGAGGTCCGTGAGGATGATGAGTCGTTCAAAAATGCCGTTGACCTTCTCTTTGACGCACTGGAACAGAAAGACCCGGATCATTTTGCCCTGCGTCAATATAAGAAATATAAGCTCGCTGCCGGAAAAACAGCGAAGTCGATCCTTATTTCCTGTGCTTCCAGACTGGCTCCTTTTGACATTAAAGAAGTCAGGGAAATTACCATGTATGACGAACTGGATCTGGATATGCTGGGAGATGAACGGACTGCTCTTTTCCTTATTATGAGTGATACGGACGGAACCTTTGCATTTTTGATCAGTCTGATCTATTCCATTTTGTTTAACCGCTTGTGCGAGCGGGCGGATGATGTGTATGGGGGCAGGCTTCCCATCCATGTGCGCTGCCTGATCGATGAGGCGGCAAATATCGGACAGATTCCGAACCTGGAGCGTCTTATGGCGACCATCCGAAGCCGTGAGATCTCTGCCTGCCTTGTGCTGCAGGCGCAAAGCCAGCTCAAAGCCCTGTATAAAGACAACATGGACACCATCATCGGTAACTGTGACGCCTCTCTTTTCTTAGGAGGCAAAGAAGAAACTACCTTAAAAAGCTGGAACTCCCTATTGGGGAAAGAGACTATCGACCTGTATAACACCAGTGTCACAAAGGGCAATCAGGAATCCCACGGACAAAATTTTCAAAAGCTTGGAAAGGATCTGATGTCAGTGGATGAACTGGCGGTCATGGATGGGGGTAAATGTCTGCTGCAGATCAGGGGTGTGCGGCCGTTCCTCTCCCGGAAATACGATATAACCAAACACCCAAATTACAAACTGCTTTCCGATTTTAATGAGAAGAACGCTTTTAATATCGAAAAGTTTCTTTCTACCTGGATGCCGATGCGTCCCGGTGAACGATACCGCAATTATGAAGTCACAGCCGAAGATCTGGCTTCCCAGACTTTATAGAGTTGTTCCTGCCTGTCAAAGCATGATGCCCCGGCAGGCTTTGTTTTTGTCACGATGAAAGGAGGATTTTTTGAGGATTCGTGATTCTCCCTGAAAAGTAAATAACCGCAGGATTCTTCCTGCCCCATGCCGCCGTGCTGTTTGAAACAGATTTTTTTCTAAAAACAGTGCGGCGGCTTTTTTTGTTTCCGGCCTGATACGGCCATATCACAAATTAAAATTTCTGAAATTAAAGGAGGAACTATATGGAATTTTTTGCGAGCGCGATTGATACTTTGAAGATCCTTGTGATCGCCCTGGGCGCAGGTCTGGGCGCATGGGGTGTTGTAAACCTTCTCGAAGGTTACGGAAATGATAACCCAGGTGCAAAATCCCAGGGGATCAAGCAGCTTATGGCAGGCGGAGGTATCGCTCTGGTTGGTGCAACGCTGATCCCGCTGCTTTCCGGCCTGTTCGGTTAAGGGCTGACTTATGGGCAGTCTGTTTGAATGGATAACAGACTGGATTAAAGAGGGCCTGATCGATGCGATTACCGGACAGTACACCAGCATTTTCAACTCCGTCAACAATCAGGTTGCGGATGTGGCAAATCAAGTAGAACAGACCCCGCAGGGCTGGAATGGCGGCGTGTTCTCCATGATCCAAAATCTTTCGGAAACCGTCGTCATTCCCATTGCGGGCATGATCCTGACCTTTGTTCTGGTGTATGAGCTGATCCAGATGATTCTCGAAAAGAACAACATGCACGAATTCGATACATTCAACATCTTCAAGTGGATTTTCAAGACTTTTGTTGCCACTTACCTGCTCACCAACTGTTTTACGATTGTGATGGCGGTCTTTGATGTGGCCCAAAATGTGGTGTCGCAAAGTGCCGGTGTCATAAACGGGAACCTGGATGTGCAGGCGGCGTTGTCTGATCTGGAAACCCAGCTTGAAGCAATGGGAATGTGGGAACTGATTGGACTATGGCTGGAAACCAACATCATCAATCTGTGTATGTGGGTACTGTCCATCGTGATCTTTGTCATTGTATATGGCCGTATGATCGAGATTTATTTAACCGTGAGCCTTGCACCGATCCCGTTTTCCACAATGGCAAACCGGGAATGGGGACAAATGGGAACCGGGTATCTGCGTTCCCTTTTTGCCCTGGGCTTTCAGGGTTTTTTAATCCTGATCTGTGTTGCCATTTACGCAGTGCTGGTCCAGTCTATCCCATCGTCCGGCGACGTGCACGGCGCGATCTGGGGAACGGCGGGTTATACGGTACTGCTGGCCTTTGCCCTGTTTAAGACAGGTTCGTTATCCAAATCCATATTTAATACAAGATAGCATGAACAAAACCAATTCTAAAAAGGAGGATTTCATATATGAGTAAAACCAATACAGAAAAAATGGCGCCGGAGACACAGACGCCGGAAATGGCAAACGGCATGAAGCTGGATGTCCGCGTGCGTCCGATCGCCCCAATGGGAAACCTGCTGGCGTTTGCCAATGTTACGATTGGCGGATGCTTTAAGATTGAAGGTTTCCGTATCTGTTCCAGTGAAAAGGGGCTGTATGTCAATATGCCCGCAACCCAGGATAAGGGAGGCAACTGGAAAGATGTCTGCTGGCCGGTTACGGCAGAGTTCCGCAAGCAGCTCAACGATGCCCTGATCGATGGGTACGGGCAGGCTATTGAAAATTTGCAGGCAACTCTTGAAGCGACAAAGGGAGCTGCGGAAAAGCCTTCCCTGACCAGTGCATTGAAAGAAAATGCCGGTAAGGTCAAAGATCAGCCGACCAAACCTGCCCCATCTAAGAATGAGCAGGCTCGCTAATGCCGGAAACGAAACAGTATGGCATTATCTATGCCGATCCGCCCTGGCGCTATGACAGGAAACATGGAAGCGGCGTTGCGGAAAACCATTACCCCACGATGAGCATTGAAGAAATCTGTGCCCTGCCGGTATCGGAGCTTGCCGCAAAAGACAGCGCCCTTTTTCTGTGGGCGACCTTCCCGCAGCTCAATGAAGCCTTCCGGGTGATCGATGCCTGGGGATTCAAATATAAAACGCTGGCTTTTCTATGGCTCAAACAGAACCGAAAAGCGGATAGCTGGTTTTATGGCATGGGCTTTTGGACCCGATCCAATGCGGAGGTCTGCCTGCTGGCAACCAGAGGCCGACCGAAACGCCAGTGTGCGGGAATCCATCAGTTTGTGATCTCCCATATTGAGCAGCACAGCAAGAAACCGGACGAGGTGCGGGATAAGATCGTAAAACTCATGGGCGATCAGCCCAGAGTGGAACTGTTTGCAAGACAAAAGACACCCGGCTGGGATGTATGGGGCAATGAAGTGAACTGTACGCTGACTATGCCGGAGCGAAAGGGGTGATTTTGATAGAACAAGATGCAAAGCGGCTGCTTATGGAACGGTTGGACGAGTGTTTGAAGGTTCATGCGGATATGCTGGATGCACAGAACATCGGCAGTATTTACGAGTTACAGGGACTTTCGGAACTCCACTATTATCTGAAGGTTGAGCATGTATTTACTCCGGCGGAAGTAGAGGCGCTTCTTTCTTTTCAGGACCCGTTGGATGTAGCCCGATGGTGCTGGGAAGAAAATAACCATGAACACAGTTTCCCGATCTGCGATCTTCTCAAAGAAATTGATGCAGAGCAAAAATTTGAACATTTCACAAGCGAACCTTCCGCACAGGACAAATATACGCTCCTGATGAAACGGCTGGGACAGAATTACTTTGCTTACAGGGAAAGCCTTATGTCAAGAGATAAGGAATCCTTAATTGAAAAAGCTGCTGAAATTACAGCCATGCAGGAGGCGTATTCCTATCTGACAACAAAGTTTGAGTTCAGGGATGAAATGCTGGATGATGTGCTGGCGCTTGAGAATCCTTTGAAATACTTTGCAGACCGTTGGCTTATGCCGGTTTCAGATGTGTTCGACGTGGATATGGATATTCGGGAAAATATTGCCGGAATCCGAGACAGCCAGGAATACCTGTGTCAGAGAGAGCCGGCTGTTTCTGTCCTGGCACGGCTGCAAAATGCGGCTCAGGAAGTGCGGGAATGTCCGGCTGCGGAGAAACCGGTACGCGATTTCGGTGCACGGTAATGGGCCGGAAATTATATTACGATGGGAGGTGTATAGATGCCTTATGTACCTGTACCAAAGGATTTAACCAAAGTTAAGACTAAGCTGGCCTTCAATCTGACGAAGCGCCAGCTTATTTGTTTCAGCCTTGCCGGGCTTGTCGGCCTTCCGGTGTATTTCTTTACCCGCGGGGCGATCGGCAATTCGGCGGCTGTACTTTTGATGATCGGGCTGATGATGCCCTTTTTCTTCTTCGCCATGTATGAGCGTGACGGGCAGCCGGCAGAAAAGATCTTGAAGAACCGGCTCCGTTATAAGCTCTGGCCGAAGGACCGTCCATACAGGACGGATAACCTGTATAAATCTATGTCAAAGAAGGAGGTTACAAAGATTGCCAAAAAACAAGCAGCAGGAAGCTCAGGAAAAGCGTCTGCAAAAAAATATCAGGCAGGCCAAAAAGACCAGAGCCGATGCAAAGCAGGGCAAAACTAAGTCTGCCCGTTCCAAGCCGTCTAAAAAAGGCGGCTTTTTTGCCGGGCTGAAAGCAGATGCCCCGCAGACGGTCCAGCAGAGCATTCCCTACCGTGAAATGTACCGGGATGGAATCTGCCGGCTGACCGATACCCTTTACACCAAAACGGTACAGTTTTTTGATATTAACTATCAGCTTGCACAGGCAGATGATAAAGCACAGATCTTCGAGGGTTACTGCGATTTCTTAAATTACTTCGATGCCTCGATCCATGTGCAGCTTACCTTTATCAACCAGCGGGCCAATATGCAGGATTTTACCAGAAGCATTGACATCCCTCCCCGCGGCGACGAGTATGACGGAATCCGCAAGGAATACGGGGATATGTTAAAGAACCAGTTGCAGAAAGGAAATAACGGTCTCACCAAACGCAAATACATTACCTTTGGGATCGAGGCAGATGACCTGCGTACTGCGAAAATGCGTCTGGAACGCATTGAAACGGATGTGCTGGCAAATTTCAAGACCCTTGGAGTCCAGGCAAGATCCTTAAACGGACTGGAACGTCTGGAGCTTCTTCACAGCCAGCTTCACCCGGACGGTCAGGAAAAGTTTCATTTCCAGTGGTCGGATCTGCCTAAGACCGGTCTTTCTACCAAAGACTTCATTTCCCCATCCGGGCTGTCTTTTTCAAAGGATGGAAAGACATTCCGGGTAGGCGACCATTCCGGTGCTGTCTCCTTTTTGCAGATTTTGGCGCCGGAGCTTACTGACCGGCTTTTAGCGGATCTTCTTGACTTAAACGACGCCGTGACCGTCAACCTGCATATCCAGTCTATCGACCAGGCACAGGCGATCCGAAACATCAAGCGTAAAATGTCGGACCTGCAGAAAATGACCATTGAGGAACAAAAGAAAGCGGTCCGATCCGGGTATGATATGGACATCATTCCCACCGACCTTGCCACCTATGGAGAGGAAGCCAAAAATCTTTTGCAGGATTTACAGAGCCGCAATGAGCGCATGTTCCTTGTGACGGTACTGGTGGAAAATATCGCAGCCAAACGCCAAAAGCTGTTCAATGATATTTTTGCCGCTTCGGGTGTGGCACAGAAATACAACTGTGCCTTAAAACGGCTGGATTACCAGCAGGAACAGGGGCTTATGTCCTCGCTTGCTCTTGGTACGAACCAGATTGAAATTGAGCGCGGGCTTACGACCAGCAGCACAGCGATCTTTGTACCGTTTACCACTTGTGAACTGTTTCAGGAGGGCGAGGCGTTGTATTACGGCCTGAACGCCCTTTCCAATAACCTGATTATGGCGAACAGAAAAACTCTGAAAAACCCCAATGGGCTGTTTCTCGGTACCCCAGGAAGCGGTAAATCTTTCTCTGCCAAGCGTGAGATCGTCAATGTGTTCCTTCTGACGGAGGACGACATCATTATCGCTGACCCGGAAAATGAGTATGGGCCGCTGGTACAGCAGTTCGGTTCCCAGGGGCAGGTCATTGATATTTCCCCTACTTCCACGAACTACATCAACCCGATGGACATCAATCTGGACTATTCCGATGATGAAAACCCGATCACTTTGAAAAGTGATTTTATCCTGTCGCTGTGTGACCTTATCATCGGCGGCAAAGAAGGGCTTTCCCCTATTGAAAGGACGATTATTGATCGTTGTACCAGACTGGTGTACCGGGAATACCTGCAGGACCCGTGCCCGGACAATATGCCGATCTTAGGCGATCTTTACGAGCTGCTTTTGAAACAGTCTGAACCGGAGGCACAGAATATCGCAACTGCGCTGGAAATCTATGTCAATGGTTCCCTTAACGTGTTCAACCACCGTTCCAATATCCAAATGGATCAACACCGGGTACTGTGTTTCCAGCTTAAATCACTGGGAAAAGCCTTAAAGGAAATCGGGCTTTTGATCATGCAGGATGCGGTGTGGAACCGTGTCACGGCCAACCGTTCCAAACATAAAACAACCTGGTTCTATATCGACGAATTCCACCTTCTTTTGAAAGGGCAGACAGGAAGTTTCAGCGTGGAGATCTGGAAACGCTTCCGTAAATGGGGCGGAATCCCATCAGGTTTAACGCAGAACGTCAAGGACCTTCTGGCTTCCCGTGAGATCGAGAACATTTTTGAGAACTCAGACTTTATCTATATGCTCAACCAGGCCCAGGGAGACCGTCAGATTTTGGCAAAGCAGTTGGGAATTTCCCCGCACCAGCTTTCCTATGTGACCCATTCCGGTCCCGGCGAGGGGCTTTTGTTCTTTGGAAATGTGATCATCCCCTTTGTGGACCACTTCCCGAAGGACACACTGTTGTACAGCGTGCTTACCACAAGACCGGATGAAGTAGCGGGGACCAAAGCGTGAGACAAAAATTAAAATGGATCGGAGGTGAGAACAATGGCACACGACAGGGAATTTCAAAGGAAGCGCAAAGATACACGGATGCCGGCGCGTGATTCCCACGGGGAGGATCAACCGGCAGCCAGGCAGACCGAACAGGATTTTGACCTGCGCAGGGCACGGGACACCCCTTCTTCTGTCACCGGCAAAACCCACAGGCAGGACATTCCTGTACAGACGGAGTTTTCCCAGCTATCACCGGAAACACCGGCGTCCTTGTTGGAACAGGGCGAGGCTTATGCAACCGCTTTGGATGTTTCAGATCGCTTTGAGATACCGGATGCTGCCGGAACAGAGTCCCCGACACAGGACAACGGACGAAGCAATTTCCGGCAGGAGGTTTCCAGGCGTTCTCTTGTAACAGAGGATGTGACAGACCATGATACCGGACAATATACACCTTCTTCCGAAGGATCAGCCCCACCGAGCGGCACAGACAGATCCGGTCAGGAACATCGTTATCGGACACATCAGCATGGGAACAAATATCAGCAGCGTTTTCAGGAAGCGGCACAGGCGGAGGAACAGGCAGCACAAAAGGAAAAGAGTGTGGATAGCGAACCGCCGAAAACGTCCAAGCTGGAATTTACTGCGGATGAACTGCCGCCGGAGGCAAAGGATAAAAAGCTCACCCATGCAAGACGGAAGGCGGAACGGACTGCACAAAAAGCAGAGCAGGCGCAAAATCGTCTGCCGGCCCGGAAGAAACTGCGCATGGAGACGGTTTCCGACCCGGAGACCGGAAAAGCCAAAAAACACTTAAAATTTGAAAAGGAGGTTAAATCCCAAAAGGCCCATGTAAAAGGACCTGTACCCCTGCGTCCGGTCAAGGCGGGCGCCAATACTGCTATTGGGTACGCCCATAAAAAGATTTATGAGGCAGAGGATGAAAATGTGGGGATCAAGGCAGCCCACCGTTCTGAACTTGTAGGCGAGGCGGGACTTCGCACGGCATATTACCGGCATAAAACTGCCCCCTACCGAAAGGCAGCGAAATTACAGCAAAAATCAGCAAAGGCAAACGCAAGACTTGCTTACCGGCAGGCTCTTAGCGACCACCCGGAGCTGAAGAAACATGCGATTGCCCGGATATGGCAGAAACAAAAACTGAAAAGGCAGTATGCCAAGGCTGCCCGTGAAGCCGGGAAACAGGCAAAAAATGCTGCAGTCGCAACAGAGAGGGTCAGCGTCGGTATTGTCCATGCGGTCAAACGGCACCCTGTGATCTGCCTTGTCCTCCTGCTTCTCCTTTTGGTAATTTTCCTGATCATGTCCCTGTTTTCCACGTTCTCCAATATCGGAACCGGTGGTCTTGGAAGTCTGGCTGCTTCTACCTATCTTGCAGACGATCAGGACATCAATCAGGCGGACCTTACCTATACCGAGTGGGAAACAGATCTGCAAATGGAAATAGACCGGGTGGAATCAGACCGCCCCGGCTATGACGAATACCGGTATAACCTGGGTGCGATCGAGCATGACCCGTATGTGCTGATGGGGTATCTGACTTCTGCTTATCAGGGATTTACTTACGATGAAGTGGAAAGCGTGCTGCGGCAGCTTTTCCAGGAACAATATACCCTGTCCTTTTCAGAAGAAACCGAGATCCGTTACCGCACCGAAACTTCCGTTGACCCGGAAACCGGAGAAGAAACCCAGGAGGAAGTGCCTTATGAATGGCGCATCTTAAATGTCAAGCTCACGGTCACACCTTTGGAAAACCTGGTCGTTTCCCGGATGAACGCAGACCAGAAAGAGATCTGCGAGATCCTGCTGCAGACAAAAGGAAACCGCCAGTATGTCAAAAATGTCTTTGGCACCAACTGGCTCCCTTATGTGACCAGTTATTATGGTTACCGGGTACATCCCATCAGCGGGGAAAAGAACTATCACACCGGTGTGGACATCGGGATGCCGGAGGGCACAGAGATCCTTGCCGGGCATGACGGAACGGTCACCCTTGCGGGAAATGCCGGCGGTTATGGCTTATGTGTTGCTATTGAAGGCGAGGCATACGAAGGACATACCCTGACGACCAAATACGGGCACTGTTCCCAGATCCTTGTTTCTGCCGGGCAGGAGGTCAAAGCCGGGGATGTGATCGCAAAGGTTGGGAATACCGGAAATTCCACCGGTCCCCACTTGCACTTAGAGGTCCTGGTTGACGGTCAGTATTTGAATCCCCTGTATTTTGCTGATACCGGCGATACCAGCGAACGGCACCTGCCGGAAGTTGGTTCAGGTGGCACAGGAAACTACTTCGATTATGACATTCCACCGGAAGCCCTTGCAGATGAACAGTTTGCCGCAATGATGACCGAGGCGGAAAAATATCTTGGCTATCCGTATGTATGGGGAGGCGCAAGCCCTTCCACTTCCTTTGACTGTTCCGGCTATGTGTCCTGGGTGATCAACAACTGCGGCGTCGGCTGGAATTTCGGAAGGCTGACTGCGGACGGTCTTTTAGGTGTATGTACGCCGGTATCAAGCGCAGATGCAAAACCGGGCGACCTGATCTTCTTCCAGGGGACCTACAATACCAGCGGCGCAAGCCATGTAGGGATCTATGTAGGAAATGGAATGATGATCCACTGCGGAGACCCGATCTCTTATGCCAACATCAATACAAGCTACTGGCAGCAGCATTTTTATACATTTGGGCGTCTGCCTTAACAGATTGGAGGTAATAAATTGAATCTTAAAATTGAAAAACTGGAAAAGGAAATTGAAAAGACCAAAACAAAGATTGCGGAAATGCAGGCAAAGCTCCATAAGCTGGAGGAACAGAAAACGGAGCTGGAAAATACCGATTATGTGGCGGTGGCGCGCAGTTTCAAACTGACACCCCAGCAGCTTGCGGATTTTTTGAAATCACAGCAGGCGGCCCCTTCGGAAACTGTTTTACCGCAGGAGAAGGAGGATGTGCATGAGGCTTAAAAAACTTTCCCTGCTGCTGGCGCTTACGCTTCTTGTAAGTGTCAGCGCATTACCTGTAACGGCTCATGCCGGCGGTTCCAAAGACACCACACCGCCAACGCTGACTGCTTCCCTGGAGGGCGATGCCCTGAAAATAGAAAGCAGTGACGATCTATCCGGCGTGGAGGCGGTCTTTGTTGATGAAAACCGTATCAACTCCCTCACCGATGGGAAAGCGTCGGTTGCACTGAAAGATTATGCAGGAACAGAAAAACAGGTAAGCATATACGCAAAGGATTATGCAGGAAACCGTTCTGATGCGGTAAAGCTGGATAATCCGTATTACAAAGAACCGGCTCCTGAAAAGAAACCTGCTGCGGCAGCACCTCAGAGTCCGTCCGGTACACAGACAAAACCGCCTAAGGAAGAAAAACCTTCCGGCTCAAACGCTGCAACTCCTTCCGGCGGCGGAAATTCTTCCGGTTCAGATAACAGTACCGGACAGCAGGAAAATACTTCTGCGGTCCCTGAAGGTGCATTTACCCCGGAAGGCACCGGAACGGTACAGGACAATATCAGCGGTACAGACGGGGAAAAACAGTTTTACACCATCACTACGGACGCGGGCAATGTTTTTTATCTGGTGATCGACGGGAAACGGGAAGATAACAATGTCTACTTCTTAAACGGCGTCACAGAGTCCGACCTGATGGCGCTTGCAGAAAAGAACAATGGCAGCATGAGCATGATTCCCCAGGAAGAAAGTTGCAGCTGCACAGAAAAATGTGAGGCTGGAAAGGTCAATACCGGCTGTCCGGTCTGCAAAAATGACTTAAATGGCTGCAAAGGAAAAGAAAAGCCGGCGGAAACTGAAAAACCGGCAGAACCGGAAAAGCCGAAGAAAGAAACCGGCAGCGTCGGCACGATCCTGTTTATCCTTGCTGCCTTACTTGCGGTCGGCGGGATCGGTTACTATGTAAAAATCGTGCGTCCGAAACAGCAGGCCGAGGACGATGCGGAATTTGAGGATGACGGTTATGGCGAAGGCTTTGACCCGGATGAGGCATACGGGGAGC
Organism: Dorea sp. AGR2135; assembly: GCF_000420885.1. Taxonomy (NCBI): domain Bacteria; kingdom Bacillati; phylum Bacillota; class Clostridia; order Lachnospirales; family Lachnospiraceae; genus Dorea; species Dorea sp. AGR2135. The sequence goes on from NZ_ATVU01000018.1 coordinate 21,920, forward strand.
CGGAATATCTTTCCGAGGATGATTTTGACGACAAGGACAGCAAATAAGGCTGTCCTTTTAGATTTTATGAAAGTGAGGATTTTTTCATGGAACATATCATAACCAGGCGCCGCGGCTTTCGCAAGCTGTTGGCGTTTTTGCTTTGTATGGCAAGCATTTTGGGGCTTCTTCCGGCTCAGGCTTTTGCCATGTCTGTCGGACAGACGGCAAGCTCCTGGCTGGGCGATCAGTATGTAGGCTCTGATGGGAACCACTACCGCGCCCCAGCGCCTTACACCTATCTTGCCTACCATGCAGACGGAACCATCGACGTACACACCAGTTCCGGGGGCAATGCTTACCGGCATTATATGCTGACGGATTCTGACGGGATCAGCCATCAGGTTTACTGTGTGGAGAGCGGGATTCCTTACCATACTTCGGAAAACACCTATGTTTCGGAAAGCGGAACCAACAGCCAATACCTGAACCTGCTTCCTGCCGAGGCAAGGAGGGGGATCACCCTGACTGCGATCTATGGCTGGAAACCCGGTGCGGCGCTCCCTGTTTCCGGGATCAACGAGGACGACTATAAGATGGCGACCCAGATCATCCTCTGGGAATACCAGCAGCAGCTTAGAAGCGATCCGTACAGCCGCCACGGAAACGGCCACGCAGACGCCGACCAGTATTTTAGCGTGATCGCCGGACGACCGGCAGAAAAAGCCTATGACTGGATTCTGGCACAGGTTGCTTCCCATTCCACAGTCCCTTCCTTTACTTCTTCTAAGAAAAGCGAAGCACCGGAACTGGAACTGAAATGGGATGTAGAAAAAAAGATCTATACCCTGACGGTCACAGATACCAACAACTTGAAGATCGACCTGGAGGCTTTGAAAGGCAGCGGCGTTTCTGTGACAAGAAACGGAAATGAATACACCTTTACCAGCAGGCAGATGATGATGGACCCGGTGCTGTTTGAATTCCGAAAGAATATCCCGGTGGCAAACGACATGCTGATCTGGGGCAGACCCGGCTACCAGACCATGATGACCGGCGCCAGCGATCCGGTTTCCTTCTTTGTAAAAATCAAAACGGAAACTTACGGTACCGCAAAACTTGTCAAGACCAGTGAGGACGGCATTGTTTCCGGTATCACCTTCCATATCTCCGGTACGGACATTTTGGGAAATGAAGTCAATGAGGAAGTTACGACCGGAGAAAACGGCCAGATTGAAAAGAAGCTCCTGCCGGGAACCTATCTGGTAAAAGAACTTCCGGTGGACCGCTATGTGACCCCTTCCGCACAGTACGTGACCATTGAAAGCGGGCAGACTTCTTCGGTACATTTCAGCAATATTCTGAAGAAGTTCCGTGTCCATGTGGTAAAGAGTGATGCTGACACCGGAAATGCCCAGGGGGATGCTACTCTTGCAGGGGCGACCTATGGGATCTTCCGTGATGGCGAACTGATCGACACTTATACTACCGGGCCGGATGGCAGCTTTATGACCCGCTATTATGTATGCGGGGATGGCTGGACGATCCGGGAAATCGAACCGAGCACCGGGTATCTTCTGAATGAAACCATTTATGAAGTGGGTGCATCCCCTTCCCTGTATGAAGTGGAACTCAATACCACAGAAAATCAGGTGACGGAAACGGTTATTTACGGAAATATCCAGCTTGTCAAGCACACCGATGACCTGGACCCGGATGTGCCTGAGGGCGAAAATACCGACGATCCCAATGCTGGTATCATCGAACGCCCGGAAGCAGGCGCAGTCTTTGAAGTTTACTTAAAGGCAGCCGGAAGCTATGACGCAGCAAAGGAAAGTGAACGTGACCTTCTTACCACGGATGCGGATGGTTTTGCTTCCAGTAAACCGCTTCCTTATGGGCATTATACGGTCCATCAGATCGCAGGCGAGGAAGGCAAAGCCTTTGTCCCGGACTTTACGGTATTTATTTCCTCTGACGGAAAGACTTATAGCTACATTCTGAACAACCGCACCATCACAGCCCGTCTGAAAGTTGAAAAATGTGACGCAGAGACCGGAAAGATTATCCCTGTGACCGGAACCGGTTTTCAGATCAAGGATCTTTCCACCGGGGAATTTATCACCCAGACAGTCTACTATCCGAACCCGGAAACACTGGATACCTTCTATGTTTCTGACGAGGGCTGGCTGATGCTGCCGGAGCCTTTGGCCGCCGGGGATTATGAACTTTATGAGGTGGCTGCCCCTTATGGCTATGTGCTTTCCGATCAGCCGGTACCGTTTACCATTGACGGCAGCGAGGCGGTTGTGACGGTCACTCAGTACAATATGCCGCAGAAAGGCCAGCTTACCATCACAAAGACCGGAGAAGTATTTGCTTCTGTCCAGGAAAACGACGGACTGTACCAGCCGGTGTATGAGGTTGCCGGACTTCCCGGAGCGGTCTATGACGTGATCGCAGATGAAGATATTTATACCGGTGACGGTACCTTGCGGGCAGAAAAAGATACGGTTGTGGAAACCCTTACGACCGGCGAGGACGGCTCAGCGAAAAGCGGGCTTCTCTATCTTGGCCGTTACCGTCTGGAGGAACGTCAGGCTCCTTCCGGTTGTGTGCTGAATCCTCAACCGGAATATGTGGAACTGACCTATGCGGGTGAGACCGTGGAGGTCACACAGGCAGCAACAGGTCTTTATGACGAACGACAGAAAGTAGATGTCACACTTTTCAAGGCAATGGAGACCGACGACCTGTTCGGTCTTGGCATGAACGAGGAATATAAGGATATTTCCTTTGGACTTTATGCTTCCGCAGACCTGACGGCGGCAGATGGCAGCGTGATCCCGGCAGATGGACTTCTGGAAGTGGTCTCTGTTTCGTCTGATGAATCCGGCGGTTACAGCGCTTCCTTCGCCTCCGACCTGCCTTTTGGCAGCTATTATGTCAAGGAACGCACGACCAACGGCGCCTATATCCTTTCGGATCAGAAATATCCGGTCGTCTTTGAATACGCCGGACAGGAAACCGCACTGGTACAGATCCTTGTCAATGAAGGCGAGGCTGTTTCCAATGAACTTCTCCGCGGACGTGTAGACGGTGTAAAAGTTGGGGAAAACCCGGAAGGCGGCGAAGATGTCACACTGGCCGGTGCGCTCATGGGACTGTTTAGACCTGATACAGAAGAATTTACCGAAGAAAATGCACTGCTTACTGCTGTTACCGGAAAAGACGGCAGTTTTTCCTTTGAGAACATTCCTTACGGACACTGGATCGTCAAAGAGATCTCTGCCCCTGACCTTTATACAGTAAGCCCGCAGCAGCACCATGTATATATCGGTGCAGACGGACAGCATATCGAGATCCGTGTGGAAAACACCCTGATCCGCGGCAGCGTGCAGGTGACCAAAACCGAAGCTGTGGAAGAACCGTCCCCTGTGGAAAAGGAGGATAAGAAAGACAAGAATTCTTTCCTGCGCTTCTTGCCCGGTGCAGTGTTCGACCTGTATGCAGATTCCAACGCCAACCAGGAATATGATCCTGACGATCAAAAGATCGGTACGCTGAAAGAAACCGATGCAGGCTATCATACGGCGGAAAACCTTCTGGCTGGCGGCTACTTTATCAAAGAAAGCAAAGCGCCGGAGGGCTATCAGCCTGACCCTAACGCTTACTATTTCTCCATCACAGAAGATGGACAGATCGCAGTTGTGGAAAATGGAGAAGCCGGGCACGGATTTACCAATGAGGCTTACCGTGGCAACTTAAAGATCACAAAGGATTCCAGCGACGGGCGCAAAGATGGTTTTGCCATCGAGGTCAAGAGCGCGGACGGCTCCTACTGCGAGACATTCACCACTCCAAAATCCGGTGTAATTGAAGTAAAGGGCCTTCGTGTCGGTATTTATACCGTAACAGAAGTTGCAAACCGGGCAAGCAAGGATTACATCATCCCTGATGCCGCTACGGTGGAGATCAAAGCTGACCAGACATCTACGGTCCAGTTCTTTAATGAAAAACCGGAAAAGCCGGGGAAGCCGGAAAAACCTTCTGTTCCGTCCAATCCTTCCACCCCTCAAAAGCCGGTACCGCAGACCGGGGATGATCCGTATATTTTCCTATATGGCGGACTGTTGGCAGCCGCACTGATCGGCGGCAGCGTATTTGCTGTGTATTATTTCAAAAAGGGAAAATACAGCAGGACTTCCCCGAAAAGAACGGCTGTCGGGGCTTCTGTCCTTTCACTCTGCACTCTGGTGGCTTTTGGCAGTGGATTTTTAGTGTTCCGTGACCTGAACCAGTATGCAGAGAGTAAAGACGCCTATCGGAATCTTGCCGGATATGTAGAAGTACCGGAGCAGACAGACTCCCCGGAACAGGCAACCTATCCGACAGAAACAAAACAGGACGATGCCGATATTGTCCTGCCTTCGGTAGACTTTGAAGCGCTCCGTGAAAATGGACCGGACATCATCGGATGGCTTTCCCTTCCTGATACGGTGCTCAATTATCCGGTGACGCAGACTGACAACAACGAGTATTACCTGAACCATCTTTATGACGGGACCTATAACAAGGTTGGCTGCCTGTTTGCCGATTATGAAAACCAGGCAGATTTTTCAGACCGCAATACGATTGTCTACGGCCATAATATGCGGGATGGTTCCATGTTTGCCCTGCTGAACCGGTACGATGAACAAAGTTACTTTGATACCCACAGGCAGATGTATCTCGTTACTCCGAAGGGTGGTTATGTCATGGAGATCTTTGCGGCGTTTGCAGCAAAGCCGGAAGAATCCGGCAGTGAAACTTCTCCCTGGCAGCTTTCCTGGAAGGATGACGGTGCTTATACTACCTGGCTTACAGCTATGAAGGAACGTTCCGCGGTGGAAAGTGATGTGACTGTGACCTGCAGCGATAAGGTACTGACCCTTTCTACCTGTACGCCGGGCGGCACAGGACGCTTCCTTGTCATGGGAAAACTCGTGAAAGTAGATAACGAAATATAGATTTTAGACGGTGCGGGGGCAAAAGCTCCCGCACCTGCTGTTTACAAGGAGGATTTTATTTTATGGTAAATACCATGATTTCCATTCCTGGCTATGTCCATCTTTACCGCTCGCTTTTGCGGTTTTACGACATGCCGGAAAATGAAGTCCGGGAAATGCTCTATCTTCTGAATACGGCAAACCTGGACTGCTACGAGTATTATCACCCGGACCGCAGTGTGATCCAGAGCGGACCGGTCGCTTTTTGCGGATGGTTGGAAACGAAAGACTGCCGCCCTTACCGCACAGAGGTACAGCTTTACAAATCGCTGCTGTTTTTGAAGCGCAGCATTGACCGTGACCTAATCGTATCAGCTCAGAGGGAGGCTCTGCAAACCCTGCGCTGTATTATCTCTAATTTGGAATACCGTTTTTATAAAGCCTATGGTATGGAGATCGAGGACAAACGCACGGTCTATGGAGAATGTACCTACCGTCTGGTTCCCAGGGAGGATGAACCCAGCGTGTGCCTGATGCACGACTGGATCTACCTGCCAACTGCCTGATGTCACGAATAATATATAAAATATGTGACATATATGAAAACTGTACTGCCTTTCAAAATTTTTGATTTTTGATGTATAAATCAGATTTTTAATGGGAACATTCAAAATAAGAGGAATAGGACCTATTGCAATCATGTCACGAATAATATATAATATTCGTGACATGAAGGGAGGCGGTATTGTGGACAACGGATATACAAAACGAATACGGGAGCGTGTTCTTTCTCTTGAAGATGGAACTATTTTTGTAATGTCTGATTTTGCGGATATTGCAGATACATCCACTATTCGTCAAAGTTTAAGCCGTTTAGTGCAATCGGGAACATTGCGCCGTATTTTGAAAGGAGTTTATGAAAAACCAAAATATAGCAAACTTCTGGATGAATATGTGGCGGCAGACCCGGAAGCGGTGGCGAACGCATTGGCACGAAGTTATCACTGGACGATTGCCCCATGTGGGAATACAGCATTGAACCTGTTAGGTCTTTCAACACAGGTAACAGCAGTATGGTCCTATATCAGCGATGGTCCATATAAGACCTACGAGTGGAACTCTACAAAGCTGGAATTTAAGCACCGGACCAATAAGGAGATTACCGGATTGTCCTATATGACAAGTTTGGTTATACAGGCATTAAAAACGCTTGGCAGATCGAATGTTACGCCAGAAGTCATACAGATGCTTTCCGAAAAACTGACAGATAAGGATAAACAGGCTTGTTTGAAGGAAGCAACCGAGTCTACGGATTGGGTTTACGATACGATACGGCAGATTTGTGGAGGTGAAAAGATACAATGAGAAATATAGCAAGACTTTCAGATAACGACCGCAGGGAGCTGTTCAGAAATACAGCAGATAAAATGGGGCTGAATGATGCCATCGTGGAAAAAGACTTTTGGGTATGTTTTACGCTGGATTATTTATTTCACCGCTCACCATGGAAAGAGTCCATCACCTTTAAGGGTGGTACCAGCCTTTCAAAAGCCTTTCACCTGATCAGCCGGTTTTCAGAAGATATTGATTTGATTTTGGACTGGCGTGTATTAGGATATGGCAAAGATGAACCATGGGAGAAACGTTCCAATACAAAACAGGATGCTTTTAACAAAGAATCCAATGCGCGTGCGGAGGTATTTCTGTCCGAAACATTCTGCCCGGCAGTCAAAGCCGGCTTATCCCAGGAAATCGGTTGTGAAGCAAATGTCTACATAGATGAAAAGGATAAACAGACGGTCATTTTCGCCTATCCGCACCTTTTTACGAATACGGCGACTTTACAGGTGATCCGTTTAGAGATTGGTGCGCTGGCAGCGTGGACTCCTGCAAAAACAGCGCTGATCGAACCATACGCGGCAAAATATTATCCGAAGATTTTTGAGCAAAAAGAAACCGCAATCCTTACCGTTGCCCCGGAACGGACCTTCTGGGAAAAAGCCACAATCCTACACCATGAAGCGAACAGACCGGAACATTTGGAAATGCCGCAGCGGTATTCCAGACATTATTATGATCTCTACCGCATGGCTGCAACACCGGTCAAAGAAGCTGCTTTTTCCAGGCTGGATCTCCTGAAGAAAGTTGTAGATTTCAAAATGATATTCTATCCCAGAGCATGGGCGAAGTACCCGGAGGCTGTGCCGGGCACATTAAAATTACTCCCGCCGGAATACCGGTTCGCAGCATTGGAAGCGGACTATAACTCTATGCAGGATATGTTGTATGGAGATGTTCCGACATTTGAGACAGTCATAGCAGCGGTCCGGGAACTGGAAAAAGAGATCAATACACTATAAACAATTACATATCCGTTTATTTGCCGGCTATTCTAAGATGCTTTAGAATAGCCGGTTTCTTGTTTTCAAAGGAGGGATGCTATATTACGCAAAATGAAGTCAATGCCGTTTTTGACGAACAGGTACGGCTTTGCGCTGATACCTTGAAACGGAAAACCAAAGAATACACCGGGGATGACCCGGACCGGCTGGGAGCATTTAAGGCAGCGGCAGCTTTACAGCATACAACGCCCCAGCGTGCCCTTGCCGGTATGCTGGCAAAGCATATTGTTTCTCTGTACGATATGTGCTTTGCCGAGGAAGCGGTTTATCCGATGGACACATGGGATGAAAAGATCACAGACAGTCTTAACTATCTGTTCTTACTGAAAGCGATTGTAAAGGAGGGACATACCAATTAAACGAATCGAAGTAAAAATTTTGAACTGCCAGGCGGTGGCGGAAGCAGAAAAAAACATGGTCTTTGCGGCAAGGCTTACCCAACAGGGACATAAGATTGCCTCAATGGACGACCTGATGGAGCTCTACGAAAAATCATTCAGCGTTCAGACAGTAGCAGCTATGGGGGCGCTTCCCCATCCTACCATCCAGAAATTTGCGGTGATCACGGTAGCCATTGTCGGCGCCAGCAGGCGTTTTCTGGCGCAGATCACCCGCCACCAGAACGAAGTAAAATTTATGAGTGCATCGCTGCAGTACAGCAACTATACGGGACAGGCGGATTTCGCTGTCCCGTATTCTATTATGACGGCTCCGGCAGTGGTACGGGAATTGTACTTAAAAAGCTGTCATGAAAGCATGAAATGTTATGAAGCCCTGTGCACTGCCGGAAGCGGGCACGATGCGGCCGGCTATGCCACGCCCCAGGGATTACGAAATGTACTGCTCATCAGCGCCACCCCTTATCAGTGGAAACATATCATCGGCCAGCGGGTATGCCGAAGAAATACAGATGAAACAAGGATCGTGCTGTTAAAGGTCTGGAAAGAACTTTATGACCTAAGCCCTGCCTTGTTTGCCCCGTCACTGACCGGGCCTTTCTGTCAGTTGGATCGATGTCTGGAAGGGAAAATGACCTGCGGGCGAAAACTGCAGGCAGATATGACGCCGGAGGATATTTTAGAAAAAGATTATCCCGCTCTTTGGGAAGGAGGCTGCCGATGAAAATAAAACTGATCGACTTTGGCGTACCGGAGCACCAGCGTCCTTACCGTCCGCATGGCAATGATGCCGGAGCGGATGTTTATCTGCCCCATGACTGTACCTTACAGCCCGGAGAAGTCGCCAAAATTCCTCTCGGTTTTGGACTGGAAATACCGGATGGATATGCAGGATATATCTTTCCCCGTACCAGCATGGCGGTAAAAGGTCTGGTCTGTGAACTTCCGCCTGTGGATTCCGGCTACCGTGGAGAGATCCATGCGATCATCAGCAATGTAAGCAATCAGGCGCAGTCTCTTTTTAAGGGAGTCCGTATCGGGCAGCTTGTGATCACGCCAATCGTCATTGCGGATTTTGTAACCGATCTGGGAACAGAACGAGGAACCGGCAGCTTTGGCAGTACCGGCGAATAGAAAAAGGCTGTTTGGAGAACAGTTTTTGAATACTTATCGGTATAGGGAGCGGATATTTCGAGAACATTATAAAATATAATAAAGAAAGTCACGAAAAAAGCGGCCATTACCGTGACCGCTTACTTTCTGCTATTGAGTTCTTTCATAATACCGAGGATATATTGCATGGATTGAGGATCAAGCTGTCTTGCCTCTGCAATGAATTCCTTCAAGGTTTCCGGGTAGGTATTTCCTTCATCAAAGAATTCCTGCGGAGTCACACCCAGATATTCGCAGATGTAGAAAAAAGACTGCATAGCGGGAAGTGACTTTTTATTCTCAATATTATTGATGTAGTTGTTTGCCTGACCTAACGATAACGACATATCGCGTGCGGAAACTCCTTTCTGTGTCCGCAGCTTCGCTAATCGTTCCGGGACAAAATCTTCATACATCGCCTTCACCTCCCATTCTGTAATAGATTGTACCTTACACCACTTTATTATCCGCAAATAGAAAAAGGGTATTATCGTTGACTTGCTAAATAAAATCTATTACTATGTGAAAAGTGAAGAATTTTACCTATCAGATGGAGGGATGACCGATGAAAGGAAAGACTTGCTGTGTTACCGGACACAGGGATTTGCCGCAGAATGAGATTAACAAAATAAAAGCCGCTTTGGAACATGGGATCGATGCTGCCGTTACAGATGGATTCACCTGTTTTATGAGTGGCTTTGCAGATGGCGTGGATCAGTATTTTGCAGAGCTGGTGTTGGAAAGAAAGCAGACCAATCCGGCGCTGGAGCTGATCGCAGTGATTCCTTACCGCAAGCGTCTGGACAGCCTGAATAAGAAAACAAGAACCCGTGAACTGCTGGAGGCTTGTGCGGATGTTGTTGTCATACAGGAAAAATATCTCCCAAGTGTCTACTCCCACAGAAACCGCTATATGGTGGAGCACTCCGACCGAGTGATCGCTGTATATGACGGACGGGAAACCGGCGGTACGGCAAAGACGATCCGCTTCACCCATCGGATGAAGAAGGAACTGCGGGAAATCCCGGTTGGAGAGATCGTCCTGCCGGATCATTTGAAACCAAAAACAAAATAGATACCTGTTGATGCGCTCACTTTGAAGTGGGCGTTTTTCTTTACCCATTTTTAGGAGGAATGCTTATGTGGAACCTGATTTCACATTTCCTTACTTTTGCCGGAGGAATGGCTTCCGGTGTTATGCTGATGTGTCTTATGCAAGTCGGAAAAGAGAACACGGAACATTCCGAAACCAAACACAACGCAGATCTGACGGACAAAAAGGAGGACAACGATTGAATCAGAATTTTGTAGAATATGTAAAAAGCCATATCAAGGAATACCTGCCTATGGAATACCAGAACGCAGTAATTTCCGTCAATGAAGTAACAAAAAGCAACGACCGGATGCTGACCGGACTGACGATCCTTTTACCCGGAGAACGGGCTGCACCAACAATCTATTTGGAAGCACTCGCCGAGCAGGTGGAACGCGGGATGCCTTTAGATACTGCCATGAAACAGATTGCACAGATCCAGTTGGAAAATTATAACCGGGTTCCGCTGGACATCTCTATGCTGGAAAACTATGAGGCGGTCCGTCCTATGCTGGCGGTACAGATGTGCGATCCAGAAACGAATCAGGAATATCTGAAAGGAAAGCCTTATACTTCCTGCGGGGAGCTGGCGGCTTATTACAGGATTCAGGTTGCGGCAGATGAGGAAGGAACTGCTTCTGTTGCTGTTACCGAAAGCATGATGCAGATGTGGGGTATCACAAAAGAACAGCTTCATAAAGATGCGGTGCAGGCCGCAAATGCCAGAAGTCCTGTCTGCCTTTATGACATGGAAGAAGTCATGGCAGAAAGTATCTTCTCTGTAAAACCTGAAAACCTCTTTAACCGGGAAGAACCGCTGGACATAGGTTTTGTACCCATTTATATCCTGACAAATCAGGAAAAATTAAACGGTGCGTCTGTATCAGTACAGGAAGGTGTTCTGGAAAAAGTGGGCGGATTGCTTGGCACCAATTTTTATGTCCTTCCTTCATCGATCCACGAGCTGCTGATTTTGCCGGATAATGGTTCCATGCAGCTTTCCGAATTGGAAGCTATGGTACGGGAGGTCAATGCTACCCAGGTAGCCCCGGAGGACCGCCTTTCGGATAAAGTCCAGTATTATGACCGTGAGACAAAGCTGCTGCAGCGTGGACAGGAAAAAAGCGTTTTAGGACGGCTCTCGGATAAAAAAGCACAGATTCAGCAGGCAGATCACGCAATACCGAAGCAGCCCAACCGCAGTGAAGTAAGTTTGTAAGAAATGGAGGTTACAAAAATATGAAACTTGTGATTGCAGAAAAGCCCTCTGTTGCTATGTCACTGGCAGCAGTATTAGGCGCAACAGAAAGAAAAGATGGTTATCTCGAAGGTTCCGGCTATCTGGTGAGCTGGTGCGTGGGACATCTTTTGGAACTGGCACAGCCAGAGGCTTACAAAGAACAGTATGCCAAATGGCGGTATGAGGACCTTCCGATCCTACCGGAAAACTGGAAATATGAAGTTCCAAAGGATAAGAAAACGCAGCTTGCTCTTTTGTGCCGGCTGATGAAGGACAAACGGGTTGATTCCGTGGTATGCGCTACGGATGCCGGGCGTGAAGGAGAACTGATCTTCCGTCTGGTCTATGAATATGCCGGATGTAATAAGCCTATGGAACGCCTTTGGATTTCCAGTATGGAGGATGCGGCGATCCGTGAGGGTTTTGACCATCTCCGTCCCGGCAGTGATTACGATAAGCTCTATGATGCGGCAGTATGCCGGGCAGGAGCCGACTGGATGATTGGGATCAATGCCACCCGGCTTTTTTCTGTCCTGTATGGTGTCACACTAAATGTCGGCCGTGTTATGTCACCGACGCTGGCACTTTTGGTACAGCGTGAGTCGGATATTGAATCCTTCATCAGCAAGCCTTTTTATGTGCCGGAGATCACCTGCGGAGGTTTTACTGCTTCCGGCGAAAAAATGACGGAACGATCCGAGGCTGAAAAAATCCGTATGGACTGTGACCACAACTCCGCTTTTGTGCGTTCTGTGGAAAAGCAGGTAAAAACCATACAGCCTCCCCGCCTTTATGACCTTACAACTCTGCAAAGGGAATGTAACCGTATTTATGGCTATACGGCTCAACAGACACTTGATTATGTGCAATCTCTCTATGAAAAGAAGCTGGCAACCTATCCGAGAACGGACAGCCAGTATTTAACGAAGGACATGCAGGCAACCGCCGCTTCCCTGATCCTGTGGCTGCGTGACAAGATGCCCTTTGGAAAAGGCTGCGCCGGAGAGCCGGACATTGACCGGGTAACAGATGACAGCAATGTGACCGACCACCATGCCATCATCCCAACTGTGGAGATTGCAAGGACAGACCTGTCAGAGCTTCCTTCCGGGGAACGGGATGTGCTTACCCTGCTTGCCGTCAGACTGCTTTGTGCCACAACGCAGGCAAACCGGTTTGAAGCGGTCACCGCTATATTGGACTGCCGGGGATATACTTTTACGGCAAAAGGAAAGACCATCTTACAGTCTGGTTGGAAAGAGGTGGAACGGATTCACCGTATGAGTATCAGGCAGAATGAAACGGAACACAGCGAAAACGAAGATGCCGCTCTCCCTGTATTGAAGGAAGGACAGACTTTTGAAACTGTATCAGCAAGTCTCCGTGAAGGGAAAACTTCACCGCCGAAACATTATACGGAGGACACACTGCTGTCCGCTATGGAAACGGCCGGTGCGGAAGATATGCCGGACGATGCCGAGCGTAAAGGATTGGGGACTCCGGCTACCCGTGCGGCAACACTGGAAAAGCTGGTTTCTGCCGGATTTGTACAGCGAAAGAAAAAGCAGCTCATTCCTACCGAAAAAGGAAGGAACCTGATCGCAGTCCTGCCGGACAATATCAAATCTCCCATCTTAACTGCAGAATGGGAATCTATGCTGAAACAAGTGGAACATGGCGAACTGTCGGCAACGTCTTTTATGGATCAGATTGCAGATATGAGCCGGACGCTGGTAAAAGAACATACTGCCCCGGAGGAACGTTTTGCGGATCTGTTCCCTTCTTCCAAAGGAACTGTGCATGAAGCCGTGGGGGTATGTCCTCGCTGTGGCGCCCCGGTATATGAAGGAAAGAAAGGTTTTTTCTGCGACAACAGGGAATGCTCTTTTGCTCTTTGGAAAGATAACCGTTTCTTTTCCAGCAAGAAAAAATCCATCACAAAGTCTGTGGCAGCGGCTCTTTTGAAAGAGGGCCGTATTTCTATGTCCGGGCTTTACAGTGAAAAAACAGGAAAGACCTATGATGCGGAAGTGATCCTGGATGATACCGGCGGTAAATATGTGAATTTCAAGCTGGAATTTCCCATAAAGAAAGGCAGGCGTAAATGAGTGATCGAAAAACCTTTGAATATGGCGGTTATCACTTCACGCCCATACGAAAATTTCACAAAAAAGAAGGCGACTTTTTCGCCATATCGAAACGGCTGGCAAGTGACCCCAACTTAGGGCTGTGTACCTATCAGGATTGGCAAAAAGCACCTTATGATTACAAAGGCTTTTATACCGTTGCAACCGACAAAGAATGTGATGTTTTCCGCTGCGAAGAAAACGGCTTATTATATGTGCCTGGAAAAAACGAACTTTTTATTTACCATGAACCGAAACAGAAAAAGCGGAACTCTATCGCCGATGCCCTTTCACAGCCCAGGAATGTTACTGATACAACCGGAATTTCCAGCGGCCGGAAAAGCAGTGTCCCGGAAAGGTAGGCGTTATGGCAGAGAGAGAATTGAACCGCTCGGAGCGGGCTGCGATCCGAAAGCTGGTTACGGAGCTTTGCGCCAACTATGACTCCCAGGATAAGATCTGCCTTCCTCTGGACAGCTCTTGCTATATGCTGAATAAATGGTGGATCGGCGCTTATTGCAGGTACTTTGAAAAAGCGGTGCTGCCGGTGGATGCAGCACTGGAATCAGCCATTACCGGCGAGGACACCTCCATGAGACAGAAAATATGTCCTGTGTGTGGAAAAGTGTATCTTCCTATAACCAGCCAAGCATATTGTTCTGATGCCTGCCGGATCTATGCAAGACGGAAATCCGAGCGGGAACGCAAACGTAGGAAGCGGCAAAACCAACCATGATATGTCCGCAACTTAGCCCCAAAAGTCCTTGATTTTCAAGGGCTTTTTGTACCTGTTTTTAAGGGAGCTGTATAAGAATACTCCGGTGCTTTGAAATAAGGTTAAGTTGCGGACAAAACATATATTTTAACAAAAACGATAGGAGGCGATTTTTTGAATATCAACACGATTACTGCAGAGGACCTTCGCCGTATGTCAGATAAGGAAGGACTGATTTTACAGGGCTGTGGCGGGGATCTGACAGAGTGGGTGGACGGGATCAATGAAATGCTGACAAATGCAGGCATATTGAAAGATGGCAGTCAGTTTGAGAATGTGTCTGCTTTTCAGCACGGCGAACTGACCTGTTTGCTTTACCCGTTTGATGATGTGAAACTGGATATAGGAAAACTTGCCCTGTGGCGTTTACAGACCCATGAAGTCTATGGCGGCACATGGCTGTCGGACTTTGTGCCGAATTATTTAGGCGGATTTATAGAAACACCGGAAGCGTTGGCAGATAAACCGGATTGTCCACTGATCGGAGCAGATGGGAACATTTTTAATCTGCTGGGTATTGCTTCCCGTACTTTGCGGGAGCATGGTCTGAAAGAACAGGCAAAAGAAATGTCTGATCGGGTATTTGCTTCCGGCAGTTATGGAGAAGCGCTCTGTATCATTGGCGAATATGTCAACATCACAGATTCCGAACCGGAGCATAAGAATTCTCTCCGTCAGCAGCTAAAAGCAACAAAACCGGCAGACCCGGTAAAAAAGCAACAAACTTCCAAACAGCAGGAACGATAAGGAGGGATGCGGAATGGAAAAGAAACTGACCTATGGTGTATGGGCAGTACGAAGCAGCACTTCTATTTTCGGACCGGCACAAAGCTGGTGCAAGGAAAATGGAAAACCGTTGGAGTTTGATACCAAAGCTGATGCTGAAAACTATGCAAAGGAAACCAACGAGCATACGACAGCAAATGTCCGATACTATGTGAAAGAAAAAGAACCGGAACCCGGTGCTGTTCGGAAAGGAACATCTCAACCGGAGCTGGATGCGCGCAGCCATGAAGAAGTGACACCAAGAAATGATGCAGCGGAAAAACAAAACGAGATTCCGGGCAGACAGATTCCTTCTCAAACAGATCCGTTGGTAGAAATCCGCTCTGCGGTTCATAGTAATTACGTGGGTATGGTCGCTATGCTGGGTGCGGACAACCGTGTGTATTTGGGGCGTGAGGAACGCTGCCATTACCAGGATATGCAGCCATCTTACTATGACAATCAGGACGGTTCCCTGTGTTTTGTCTGTGATCAGCCCGACATGTATTATTTTCTTTATGGAGAAGGCTGGGCGCATACCCAGACGGAAATGCTGGAACGAGGGCTTACCCTGCGCCAGTATGAAGAATTTGCGAGACTGCAAAATGGCGTCCTTGCACAGTTTACCACCCAAAGAGAAATCCTGTTTGCCGGACAGCCGTTTCAGGCGCCGGAAAGTTATCTTCGCAATGCGGAACTTTATGAGGAAGGACAAACCGGTAACTACAATATGCTGGATGGCAGGCTGAACAACGAACCTCCTGTGCGCCCGGATCTGACAGATGGACAGACGGATGAAGAAATCCGGGAGCTGGTGCCGGAAACAAAGCCGTCTTTGATGGATCGTCTGAAAGCAGACAAACCGGAACATGAAGCAAGGCAGATGATCCCTCTTGTGCCGGAAAGGGAACGCTGATGGCCGGGGTAAGATTTGAGGATGTAGATCTTCTGGGTGCTCTTTCCCGTATCGTAGATCTTCATACCCAACATTATAAAGAGGACTTAACGTATATGCTCCAACCATCCTCGTGGTTGTCTCAATTCTCGGACTGAAAATATTTTCAAACCAATATTCCAGATAATCTCCAAGCATTACATCTGTCTTTTGCATTTTTGCAATCTGGAGATCTCTCTGCTTCTTCTGGTATCTTTT
Source organism: Dorea sp. AGR2135 (assembly GCF_000420885.1). Taxonomy (NCBI): domain Bacteria; kingdom Bacillati; phylum Bacillota; class Clostridia; order Lachnospirales; family Lachnospiraceae; genus Dorea; species Dorea sp. AGR2135. The sequence continues at coordinate 37,991 of NZ_ATVU01000018.1, forward strand.
TTCATATTCCCAGTAACTTTTCTCTGCTTCTTCCGGCGTTTCAAAGCCACCTTTTTTCCCATATTTTGTCGTCAGATCGTCCTGCAGCTCTTTGGTTCTGTGATACCATGATTTTCCTTCAAAAAAGACAACTCTCTTTTCCTTTGACATTGTCTCCTGCTGCGTTTCTTTCTGTTTCATTCTGCTCTCACTCTTTCTCTCTCCTCGTCTCCATTCAGCCACTTATCAAAAGAATTGCATGGGATACGATACGATCTGCCAATCTTCAACACCCGGAATGGTTTTCTGTCATAATAAACATTTTCTATAAATTCATATGCCTTGGAGCGTCCTAGCCCAAGCAAATTTTGAACATCTTCTACTTTATATACTTTCTTTTCCATTTCATTCTCTATCATTGCCATGACGTTATCCTCCTCGTCCTAATCTTTGCGCTTTACTACCGGTAGTTTTTAGCTGTGTAACATCTAAAAACGGTACACCACTAAGATATCCATTTTCGTCTACATCGTCCAATGTGCGAATTTTCAAATCGCACACTTGACTTTTACGTGTTACTTGTTCTTTCTTCCTATATAATAGTCGTACCCATTCCGGACATTGCAGAACATACATAATTCCTTATATCGCTGCTCCGGATTCACCCGCCGGATATAATGTCCCGGCACCTCATAAAAATTGCCTGCACATACTCTACGCAAGCTCACGACTAACGGTTTTTCAATTATCTTCGGTATCCCGGTACTTCTTCGGATTGCTTTATTGATTTTCTCCATTTCAGTACGATCTAAGGTACACACATAATTTTCCAACCGTCTTTTATCTAAAGTTCTAAGCTGCTCCAACAGCACTACAGAATCCTTTTCCAAACCTTCCATTTCCGGGACTGCAATGTGTGTCGGCAGTTTCATTTTTTCTTTACTAGTAATTGCTGCCACGATCACTGTCGGACTGTATTTATTTCCTATATTATTCTGAATCACCAGCACCGGACGATAACCGCCCTGTTCACTTCCAAATACAGGATCGAGGTCGGCGTGATAAATATCCCCACGCCTGACGTTTCTATCTTCCATCTTTGCTTTATCTCCTCTCGACTTTCTAACTGTTGTTATCCCTAAATATGTAAAATACAAGCCTATTTGTCCGCGACGTCCCGACTTGTAATTGGGAAATCATCAGACGGCTGACTGCTAATCAGCTCCACAGGATTTTATTTAAAATAAATATATGGGATTGGGATTTTTCCTCTCCAGGGATCTCCTGAAGCTGCCCTCACTTGTTGCGGCATCAAAGAAATATTTTGTATACACGACTTTATGACCGGACAGGAGTATCATTATGCCTGTTGTCTGTCATCGCCCTGTCAGAAGCAATCTGACAATTATAACCAAATATTTTTCGCTCAACAGTCTGGACAATACAACCTGAAACCAAAAGGAAGTATACGGGTGGGATTTCGCTGTCTTTACCCAGCCTGTGTCATAGCGTATCTGTTAATGTGACTTACGCTCATCACGATAACAACAGGAATGTGCCTGATGAATGTATATGAATTTGTCAAGGTTCGTCCTGCTCCCCAGTTTTTGTGATAAAAGAAGAAACAGGCGGATCAGAATATTTCTCTTTCCACCTGTTTCCTCACTTAAATGCTATTTTTCAACCCACTATCTCAAAATCTTTTTCAAATTTCTGATTGCTGCTTTTACAGACTTTGCTACCATCTGAAAAGAGCATCCTTCTTCCTGTGCAATCTGCTCATAATTCTTATCTTCAAAATAATACTTCATCAATCGTCTTCTCTGAATTTCCGACAACTGCTGGATTGCACTATGTAACCGTTCCGTGTCCAGTTTATTCAGAACCGTATCCTCTACACTTTCTTCTTTCTGAAATATCCGTTCATATAAACTGGAATCCCAGATTTCTGACTGTTCCAAATGCCTGTCCACAATATTCATATGCGACACGTCCTGCAATTCAAACGTATTAAAAGCCTCATATACATTCTTTCCTATTTCCAAATCCTTGTACTCTTTTTCACCATTGCGAAATGAAACATAATATTTTCCGTCCTTCTCATAGATTTCATATGGGTTGTATTTATCTTTTCTTCTTTTGGACTGTCTGCCTTCCATGTCCTTTCCTCCAATCTGAATTTTTTTGAATTCAGATCAGTAGGCGGGGCACGACATCGACATATTGTCCGAGTATTTTCTAAAAATTGGAAACAAAAAACGCCAGATTTCCGCGATGGAAAACTGGCGCGCCAAGAACAGCCACTATTATACTGAATTGCATGGAACGATAGTGCCGATGCAATGGTATACTTGCCCGGAGGAGGAGTAATGCTTTTTTTAACTGATGTAGATCATGTGAGCTTTGAAAAAGCAAACGAGACACGACAAAATAACCTCCAATCGGCTACCGTGTCCCTGCAAGTCGTCATAGGTTTGTGTAAACGCAAAGAAACGGCGGCTCTGAAAATCAAAGCCGCCGTTTTAAATGAGCGTGTCAAATTGTCTGCTCTACGACGGCTTTTTTTCTTTTGCCGTCGTCCGGCAGGTTGTTTCTTTTTCGCTTATCTTAACAAGCAATTCTCACAGAAATGTCACTGACATTCTCTGTTTCGACAAAATAATGGGTTGAAATCTCACTAACCTGTGAGATTTGAAAATTTATTGCCTTTTCTTCATCGAATTTCTTTTTTCTGAAACAGGGCAATTCCCAAAACAGAAGTTAGAAATGTCACCAACAGAGAATATCCCATCCATCTGTAAGGGGCCTTTGCTATGCTTTCATCCGTCATTCCCTCTGTGTCAAACGCATCTGCAAGTTGGATGGCCTGTCCAGAGGGTAGCAGATCGCTAAGAACTTCAAGAACAATCCGTGGTGTACCTTCAATGTATTGAGGGTTCGGAAGCTGTTCAACTTGTGTAGGGATACCCATTTCATTGACAGTCACATAGTTATCGTATAGTTTTGGTTCTCCAAGTTTCTGATGGATAAAAGAACCGGATACCAGTAGAACCAAAGCCAGTATCATACTCACAACTACATTGCCTGCCTTATTTGTATTCAGGATAGCAAGTAGCGTCATAATGCTGGCGAAGGTTATAGAAATCATAAGACTGCTTATCATGCACAGAAAAATTGTAGCTGTTTCTGTTATCAGTTCACCGCCATTCATGTTTCCTATTACAAAAACTCCAACGGTATAGGACAGCGAAATCAATACACTGGCAATCGCACACACAATAAGATTTGCTAAGTAAATCCGTATTCGAGAATGGCCGACTATTATCTTATTGCGAATTGTACCATCGCTGTACTCGGAACCAATAAACAGGCTCGTAAAGATTGCAGATATAAGCCCCATCAGTGGTAAGCACTCAAAAAGGCATCTATCTAGCACAAATCCTATACGAGCCTCCGAAGCTATATTTAATGCAGTATACACTCCGTATGCAAACATACAAAGCACAAAAACCAAAATATAACTTTTTTCAGCATACGAATAAATGTTGATACCAACAGTCTACTCATGGCTAACACCTCCGATTAAATCAACATAGTAGCTTTCCAGATTTTCTTCCTGTTCCTGAATGGACAGCAGATCACAATGGTACTTCTCCAGGACAGATGTAAGCTGGGAAATATTTAATCTGTGATAAATCTCTGTCACATTGGGAGCAGGCATTTTGTAAGGTTGGCCTGTCTGCTTCAAAACGGCGGCCAACGCTTTGCCATCTGTTACTTCAATTCGGATAGACTTGCGGAACGAGTTTTCCAAATCATCCGCACTGATTTCTTTAATCATCTTTCCGTTGTCGATAAAGCCGTAATGCGTAGCAAGACGGGACAGCTCATCGAGAATGTGGCTGGATACCAAAATAGTAATACCATACTGCTGATTGAGGTTCAAAAGAAGCTGCCGCATTTCAATGATGCCCTGCGGGTCGAGTCCGTTGATTGGCTCGTCTAACACCAAAAACCTTGGATTTCCCACAAGAGCAATCGCAATTCCTAATCGCTGCCTCATACCTAAGCTAAAATTCTTTGCCTTTTTCCTGCCGGTACCCTCCAAGCCCACCATCTTCAGAAGTTGAGGAATGGTATCGAATGATCGTAGTCCCAACACACGATACTGTTCCTTTAAGTTTCCGGTGGCCGACATATCCAGATAGATAGCCGGTGTTTCAATCACGGCCCCCATTTCTTTTCTTGCGTTCAGGATTTCGTGTTTTCGGCTGCTAATTCCATATAGGGAATAATCCCCGAAAGTAGCTTCTTGCAGTCCGCAAATTATCCGAAGCAAGGTTGTTTTGCCAGCACCATTTTTTCCTACTAATCCATAGATAACCCCCTGCGGAATGTGTATGGAAAAATTGTCTAATGCTTTATGGTGGCCGTAAATCTTCGTCAAATTCTCGGCTTTGAGAATATAATCCAAAATATTACCCCCTTTTGATGATACTCGCTGTGTGCGAGTTTCTTTGTCTTATAGCATCATAAAATAGAAACCTCACAGAAATGTCACCGTCAGCCCCATTTTGTCGGCTAAAAATTCACATTTTTGTGACATTTGAAAACGGCCACCCTTTCGGATGACCGTTTCGTGTCTGCGTATTTTATTCAGCAATGCGTAGCCGCTCTACCACCGTTTTTTGTGCCATTTTGTTATAGCAAACCAAAGGAACAATGGCTGTAATGAGGATCAGAGGGATAATACAGAGAAATACCGGAAGCAGAGTAAAATGCCATGTAAAATAGGTTAATTCTGCACCCATCATCCGAACCACCGTTAGACTTGCTATAACGGAAAGTATCAGAGAACCTAAAAGGCCCAAGATAGAATAACCAATCCCTTCATATATCAACATTTGCTTAACCTGCCGTCCTGTCATACCTACCGATTGCAGCATTGCAATTTCTCTGTACCGAGACAAGATAGACGTTGTTATGGAGTTAATAAAGTTCAGTATACCGATCAGAGCCAATATCGCACAAAGAGCACCGCCCACAAGACGGTACATATTGATCATCCCGTCAAAGGTCTGCCGTAGGGTCACTTTTGAAAGATAATCCAAAGCAGTGTCCGTATTCGTAGTGTAATTTTTCAGCCAGTTTTCTGTGGCAAGCTGGTGTTCTTCATCCACATTGAAGATTGTTTTCATGGCCGGCTGGTCAGCGGATACCATATTTCCCAAAAGTTCATTGGTTGGGAAAATATAGTCCAATCCCATGTCTACCTGCAAAGGAGTTTGTAATGCGCTTGGAATACTTACCACAGCCAGCACATCATACACTTTATTTGTACCATCAAGCTGTGTCACGCTAATTTGATCGCCCGGTTTATACAAGCAAAGAGACCCATCACCCATCATTCGCAATGGAGTTACATACACGCCGGTTCCGGCTTTCCACTGTTCCGTGTTTAGTTCACCGTCTAACACCTGTACATATTCTGCCGAAAAATCATCCAAGCCATATACATTCACACCATGTTCCTGTCGAACCCTATAATTTTCCAGTTCATTTGCAATATCACTGGAAGAAGCAGAGAGTTCCTGTAATCGGGCGAGGTCGTTTTCAGAAAGCGGCTGTTTGGAAGTCCATAAGTAGATATTTCCTATATCTTCAAGACCATTCAAACTTTCTGTCTGGCTAATAAAATCTTGGCTTACATTCGCTGTGTTATATGGCGCATAATTGTTGATTACTGTTGTATCGGAAACTGTAAAATCTGTAAGGCTGAAATCAGCCACAAACTTATCAAAGTCAAAGGAGGTCACATAGGTATAAACGCTATTCAAGAGAACAATACTAAGGGCAAAAGACAAAGTAACGATCATTACTTTTTTCTTGTTTCGAGTCAGATTGTTCTTTGCCATCATCATTGTGCTGATATGCTTACTGCGCCGCTGCTTTTTCTTTCCACCAGTCTGTTCAATATAGTGCAGTGCCTCCATCGGAGAAACTTTAGCCGCCAATATCGCAGGTTTTTGACAGCTAATGAAAACTGTAATTGCGGAAAAGAAAATCGCTACCAAAAAGATCAATGGATTTACCGTAGTAACGATCCTTATATCATCAGTTAGCATATTTACAATCGCAGGCAGCAACAACCGACCAATCGGCCATCCCAACAATAGTCCAATAGGAATACCCATAATAGATAGCTTAATTGCTTTTCTATAAACGATTTTCCTTATTTGTCTTGCGGTGGTTCCCAGTGTTTTCAACATTCCATAAAACCGAATATCCTGCGCGATAGAAATATAAAACACATTGTAGATTAGAAGATAACCTGCGATAAAGATAACCGCAATACCGGCCACAAGGGGCAGCATGGAAGAAAGATTGACCGTTGCCATTCCGTAAGCGTCGTTAATACTTACCCGTTCATCTAAACCGTATTCGGAAGTCACATCTAATGCCTGCTTTTCAATATTCCATGCCGTAGGCATCATCATAACAGCATCAATATAACCGGTTCCCACAGGTGGGGTTGTTCCGTCCGTTTCCCCGTGGATGACCGGAGCTACCTGTTCCGTATATGCTTTGGATAATAGCATTGTTTGACGGTACGCCACAGCATCCCCATGGGGTAGACAGACTTTCTTCTCCCTTCTCCACATATCCATTCCATAAGTTAAAAGCCAGTCTCGTCAATCGTGCCGATCCGCCTGTTTGCCACCCTTCATGCAGTGCTTCCGGTTTAATCAAACGCTCCTTAAAATCAAACATGCGGTCTACATGGTTTCTGGTATCTTCGGAAATTCCCACACAATAAAAAAATGAACTGTAATAACTGTCGTGCTTTCCGCATTTTGCTAACATCTGATAAAAAAATTTTTCGTGTTCCTTTGATGAAAATCTGATTTCTGACATAGTTGCCTCCTTTTCCGGCACTAAAAAAACGCCACAAATTGTGACGATTTCCAGTGCCTTGCTTTTCATTATTCAAAATATTTTTAATTTTACATTCTTCCCCGGTTGATACTGTCCTCTCCCGGCTTTGTGGTCATCAGTTTATACAACCTTGTATTGGTTGGGAATCTATTGACGAACGGTACAAGCGAACTTCCGTATTTCACCAGACCACAACCGGCATCTGCATTTGTGATATATCCCATCTGTTCTGCGGAGATATTCAGAAGTGTCGCCAACTTTGCTCTGTCCGGCTCTGCCTGATTAAGCATCACGATATACTCACTGTTGGAAATCATCGTACTTGCAAGAACAGAATCTAACAGATATTCCACGTTCTGAGTGATTGCTGTCGGGAATGCATTACGCTTACGAAATCTTCGCCATGCAGAGTTAAAAAATGCTCCGGAATACTCATTTTCAAATACTACATGAAACTCGTCTAAGAAAATATGGGTTCGCTTTCCCTGTTTCCAGTTCTCCGTTACCCGGTTCAACATTGCATCAGTGATAACCAGAAGTCCCATGGTCTTTAGCTGCTTTCCTAAATCCAGAATGTCGTATACCATGATACGGTTATTCACATCAACATTACTTTCATGTGCAAATGCGTCCAGACTTCCATTTGTAAATAATTCTGATACCAGTGCCAGATCCTGTGCTTCCGGTTCTTCCTGTTCTAAGAATTTTTCACGCAACACCCGCAAAGTCGGCACTGCTCCGCCACGCTGATATTCCTCATAGACTTCCCCTACACATCGGTCAATAATGGAACGTTCCTTTGCATTGATTCCTTTTTTATCCAACTGTTCAAACAGAGATAAGATAAACTGTGACTTCTCAATCACTGGATCACCGCCATCTCCATATCCGTCTACCATATCCATTGCATTGATATGGTCCCGGCTTCCTGCAGCAATGCGAACCACTTCTCCGCCCATTGCTTCAACCAAAGATGCATACTCTCGCTCTGGATCACAAATCAATATATCGTCCTGCGTTGCCAGTGCCAGAAATACAATCTGCATTTTTGCATTAAAGGATTTTCCACTTCCCGGCACACCTAAAAGGAATGAATTTGGATTTAACAGTTTTTCTTTATTACACATAATTAAATTATGGGAGATTGCATTTTCTCCACAATAGATACCACCTGCGTCCATAATCTCCTGCACCCGGAATGGCATCAACACTGCTACACTCTCCGAAGTCAGTGTACGGACTGCTGGAATCTTCCGGTGTCCGATGGGTAGTGCTGTATTCAGTCCGTCCATCTGCTGAAATTTCAGAACCGAAAACTGGCATAACTTTTTCCGTCCGATTGTCAGAAGTGTTTCCGTATCTGCGTCAAGCTGTTTTTTCGATTCCGCGGTATGCACCATAGTCAGTATACCGAACATCATACGCTGATCACGTGTGGTCAGGTCGTCCATGAATTCTTTGCTTTCTTTTCTCTGCTGTTCCAAATCATAAGGAATCACTGCGGAAAAGTTATTGTTGGCATTCTGCCGTCTCTGCCAGTTCGTGATATTTGTCTCCACACCAAGCAGACGTTTTTCCACTTCCTGTACTGCTTCATCAGTCGGAACCGGAATCACATCAATGCTCAACATCAGATTCCGATTCATGTCGGTCAGTTCTGCTATCATATCGTCTTTGATGTAAGAAGCATATTCCCGAAGAAAAAGTACCCTTCCATAACGATCTCCCATGCGGAAATAATCTTTTTCAAATTCAAAGGTATCCGGACAGATATAATCTTTGAAGCTGTGTCCTTTTCTCATATTCTCCTGAATATCAAAATGGAAACCAGATTCTTCTCCTGTACGGTAAAAATCATGCAGAATCCGTAACTTATCTTCTCCATTTATCTCTACACATTTGGAACCCAATCTTGCAAAATGACTGTTCAGCTCTGTTGTCACTCGTGCAAAATACGTTCTGGCTTCTTCGATTGTTTTCTTATAGCAGGATACTGTCACATATTTTTCCTGCACCATGCTGTTGGAACTGGTTGCCTTATCTAAAAGCATATTGTTGTACTCTTTCCGATATAAATCCAGTCCGTCCTCCTGCATCGGAATCAGAATTGCTTTTTCAAAATCCACCTTATTCAAGCGGCGATTATTGATCGTTATTTTTGTTGTTCCACCGCAATCGAAAGAATTTAATAAATCCATATATTCCAGGAACATGGTTTCCTTATCTACTTTGCTTGCCACCGCATAGTTGATATCCGTAAATTTATAAGTACGTGCAAATTTATTTCTCCCGATTTTAAATATCCCATCAGACCAGATAGTCTCGATGGGAATTACCTGCTGTACGCTTCTTGGAATTACAAATTTTTCTTTATCCTGCTTGAAAATATTACTCAGCGTTTTTATCATTCTTCTTGCGTCCCTCCTTCTTCAGACTTTCTTTCTCATATTTTTTAATGATTGGTTCTACCGCATCAAAATAAAGATTTTCTGACCGGAACACCAGTTTTTTCGGCATCAGGATTTCTGATTTTATCCATGCCCAGATAAACTGCTCCGCTGTCATTCCATGATATTTTACAAACCCGAACACTACACATGGGGCAACTCCCAGTACACAAATCCAACTCACTGTTTCCATACTCATGTATGGGTGAAGCAAAAAATAAAGCCCAACGGCAATCCCGCAGGCTAATCCTGAAAAGATAAACTGTCTCAGGGACAATCCGAAAAAGATTGCCTCTGTGTAATCCCTGATTTCCTTGTTAATTTTTACTTCCAAAACGATACACCTCCAAATCGCACATTTGTTATATTTTTCCTGTTCTGTTACACTTTGGGTAAATGAAAGGGGGACTGACCTATGCCAATCACTGTTATGATTTCACTTGTTGTTACCGTTGCTCTATTCCTGATTTCTCTGCTGTTTCGGATTGCTGCCAGATTAAATCTGACCTTACCGCTGTTATACTTCCTTGCTGTTTCCACGATTCTGAATCCATGGGCAGCAAGCCATGAGAAACTAGCATTTGCAATCCTCTATCTGCTGACTGCCTTTTCTGTTCTTAGCTGGATTTCTGCTCTACGACGCAAGTGGCAGGAACATCAATACTACAAAGCTATGAAAGACGATATGTCCTTCCAGATTTCTCGTGCCAGACAGAGAGGGATTCCTTTAGATTCTGTTCATTTTGATTCTCAGGGGAATATGCGGTATAATAACAGCAACAACATTGTAGAATAAATTTTAAGGATGCTTTCGGGCGTCCTTTTTACAATCCCATCATTTCCCGTACTACCCTGTCTGACATCTTCACTGCTCCGACCAGTACAAGCATATTGAAAATCAATTCTCCAATATAGCTCCACACCATAGTGACTGCAGCTGCATCTGGATCGACTACTGGCGGTGATGATGCAAATAATGAAAAAATAATGCAGGCAAGTACCACGATTGCTCCCTCCAAACACACTGCTGCGTATGATTTCAAAAAACTTCTTCCGATATTCTGGCTCGGCTCTCCTGCGAAGGAAGATAACGGAATCGGTGCAATGGCAGTATAAAGGTACAATCGAAAAAATCTTCCATATACACTCATAATCATAATGAAACTCAACACTGTAATAAACAGTCCGCCTATTAACGTTACTGCCCATAGTGGGATACTTTCAAAAAATCCACAATCTTCTACCGCTTCTATGATTTCGTCCGGTAAAACAGTATCTTCCGTACTTCCAAATCCTGCGGTCTGCATGATCGTACTGGTCACTCCTTGTATGATGTTGAATAATGCCATCATCAGCTCCAGTCCATACGTGACTACGCCTTTTGCAATCGCAAAACGTATAAATATTTTTAATGCATGTTCCGGTCTTTTTACCTCTGTAAAACTTCCACAAGTCTTGACCACTCCAACTACAAAGAAAAGCACTAACAAAGCATAGCCGATTGCCTGCAACGCTCCATGAATCTGCACAATCACCTGCCAGATACCGCCACCCTTAAAGTTTTCCGGTGACTGTGTGAGTATCTGCCAGATTTCCGCAAGTTTACTGTTCCAGGTATCCAAGGCATTTTGCAAGTTCTGTACTACCCAGTTATCTGACACGTTCTAAACACCTCCTGTCTTAGTCGGAACGGTGCGGCTCCATGTGGACCTGCACCGTCCCATTTCTTTTATTTTTCTATTCTTCTTAACCCGTAATCAAATTCAGGATTTCTTTTGCAAATGTAATGATTACACCACCTGCTAATGTTAAGAATCCATTGGCTCGCTGACTTGGATCGTGAGATTTCAGTGATAAACCAACCTGTACAATTCCAAACCCTAATAAAATCATTCCAATTGCACGGATTAGTCCAAAGATAAAGTTTGAAAGGTTATTAATAACGGTCAGCGGATCGTCCGCTGCAAATACGGTACTTGCTCCTGCTGTCATAATCAGTATCATTGCACTATACACTGCCATAGCACGTTTCATTTTCGCTGTCATTGGCAGCTTCTCTGTTCGCTTTTTTTCATCTTGCTTCTTTCCCATTTTTAACTTCATTTTTGATAGCCTCCTATATATTTTTACTCATATTTCTGGATGATCTCTTCCAGTTCTTCATCGGATAATAATTCATATCCTGGTGTCTCTAATGTTTCATCTGTAAACTCATCTTCCAGACTGTCTCCCAATGAGATACTCGCCACTGCCTGATCAACCGTACCATGCAGATATGGTTTTCCATTCCCATCAGTTGTAAGTCCCACATTCGGATGTTTCATAATATCAAATTTTTCATCAAGGATTGGTCGTTCTCCACGTATAAAAAGGATTGCATACCGGTTATCTAGCATACGTACTTCATCTGGTGTCATCAATTCCCGTCCGGTAATCTGGTAATTGGTAGAATAATTTCCGGAATGCCCCGTTGATTTTCCATAGGTGTTCGTATCAATCGTTGCCTTTCCCAGAAGTTCACTAACATATTTGTGTGTTCCCTGTTCATTTCCACCCAGATACAGAAATTCATCATGAGGTAAGGTTCAGCTTGTCCTTTACAGGACTTGCATCCCCTCCCTCCCAAACCGCACGTACACCTCTCGATGTATACGGCTTTCCGCTTATTATATTTGCGGTATTAAGAATGAATCAGTTTATGACATTCGGGGCATACCACAAGAGTTTTCCGTCTCCTTTTGCGCATAAGGAGTACCCACTCCGCATTCTGGAAAAAGCTGTTCCAATTTATTTAAAACTTCTGGCTGCGTGATCATAGATGCTCCATATTGCTTTTCTACATTCGTAAGTGCATACAGCATATCATGTGAACGAAGTCCAAAATCAACATTTTCATCTAACAGGTTTGTTGCATGTCCTTCTTCATTAAAAATACTCAACAACATTTCGTCCATTGACTGAAGAATCGGTGTATTTACAGGCTGTATATTTGCTCTGGCCTGCTGGAACATTTCCTTTGCATCCACATTCCACATCTTAAGATGTTCATTTTTCACCTTCATAGTCGCTTTTCCATCGTTAGACTCTACCGGAAAATCCACATAACAGATAGCCGACAGATCTTCGATATTTTCATGAGGCATTTCCTGTAACATTCGTTTGTTTGCCTGCGTGTTCACAAGCATCACTGCCAGATGTTCCTTCACAGAATCATAATCCATTGGGTTGATACTACTGTGCACAAATGGAGCGTTTCCTGCTTCTTCCATACATCTTGCAATTTCATTCATCACTTTCTCAACGGGTTCGCCCAGACGTATTTCATTAAAGAACGGCTCTACATAAACAACTGGGCACACATTTTCTTCCTGTAGTCTTACCTGTACTCCTACCATCTGGACTCCATTATTTTTATTCATCTGCATTACCTGAAATTCTGCATTCTCATATTTTTCTGGGAGAAAATTCCTGATGTCCTTTGCTACACTTTCCGCAAACACTTTTTCTGCTATCATTTCTCTTGCAATCATTTCTTCTGTTCTCCCTTCTTCTTGTCCATTTTCTTTAAATATTCCTGATATCGTCTTTCTGCTTTCTTCTTGTCTTTCATTGATACTTCAACCTGCATCTTGTATCTCCTTTCTTTTTGTCTACTGAATCTTGTTAATCTGCAACAGGCACATCAACACAACTCCTATGATGCCACCTACTAATACTCCACAAATAAACTTCAACATTGTTACTTTCTCCTTTTCCATTTTCTGAGGGTTTCAGGGATTCTCCCTGACAAACTGCCACCGGACTGACAGACAGGAAACCTGTGTGGCAATCCAAAGGCGTTGCTTGCTGGTATTGTGTATTCTTCTGCACCAGTCTCACCGTTCCGGGTATCAGAAGATTTACTTGCCGAAAAAACAATTGCTTTTTTCATTCTTTCAGTTCACACTGCCCGCAAGTTTTACACAAATATTCGCACTCTGTGCATCGTACATTTTCATCAGTTACCATGCATTCTTCACTCACCGGGCAATACTTTTGACAACTTTCACACTGCTCCGTACAGCCTTCTTCTGACACTTTCTCCGCAATAATTCCAAGTAATTCATTCTGTTCTTTTTCTTCTTTCAACTGTGTTTCCAGAAAAATTTCCAATAGATCTTCACTGTCCACATCGTCTTCCATCGTCAAAATCAGCTCTTTCTTATACACGACATTCAGCTCATATCTTGCAATTTTCATATTTTTTTCACCTTCTATCTCTCATATTTTTCATAACCAGACATACTCTTTTTCGTGTTTTTTTCTCGCTTTGTAATTGCCAGATTTAGCTTGATGCAGAGCTGATCGTTGTAATCTTTTCCTTGTTTTGGTGGTACATCTTTTACCTGATATTGCTTCGGAAGTACTGTAGAAATTGCTTTTGTGGCAAGTCTTCCAATACGGTCATTATCCAAATGAAATACGATTGTCTTCACCTCTGGATGCATTTTTAGTGCTCTTGCCAACGCTGCAGGGACTTTACTTTTTTCAATTTCTTTTGCTGGCTGGTAGACACCTGCCAGTGACAATAAATGTTCTCTTCTCCACTCCTTCCCCTCCAATTTCTGCAATGTTGCATAAGATAGCAGATCAATGGCTGACTCAAACAGATGCATCGTATCACATGATTTCTCTGTGAAAATGGAAAAAGAATAGTTCTTATCACTTCCATTTGCTTCTCCGATAAAACTTGTTCCGGTTCCCCTAATGGCTGCATATTTCGGATTATCTTTCTCATCCATCCCTACAAACACCGCGTTGTGATGAAATGCACTTTCATAAACTCTTCCGGACTCTAAACAAAACTGAATGATTTCCTTATCAATCCCACGTCCTAAAAGATACGCAATCACTTTCTGATCATCTTGATTTTTCTTTGGCAACAGTAACTGTTTCTCCATCGGAACATTCTCAGATACAAAAAGAGGCGGCTGAATATTTGCCCGTTCTGCAAGCAATTCAACCGCCTCTAAAAAACTGTATCCTCTTACTTTGATCAGATAATCCAATGCTGATCTGCCACCGGTTCTCTGACTCCACCACATCCATTTCCCATTTGATATTTTCAAACTATCGTGTGTTCTGGTAGTGTAGGTGTTGCCAGAAAAGTGAACTAATTCGTATGGTTCATAATTTTTCAGGTACGTAAGCAAATCCATCCGCTTGACCTCCCGCACGACCGATGGTGGTATATATGGCATAATTTTCATCTCCTTTCTTGCCTTAGATTGATATTATTGGGGATAATATCCGGGCATGAAAATAGCCAGATGATTCCTTGAGTTGGAACCATCTGGCTATGTAAATATATAAAATTATTGAATATCACCTAAGCGTTCAATTATATCTTTTAAATAATCAACTAATGCATGCTTAGCTAAATCTTTGTTTATCCCATTTACCTGCATTTCCTCTACTTTTCTTTTAAATGTACAAATTATTTCCTTATCATTTGTAAAAAAATCGTTTATGTTTTTAGCACCATATACTGTTTTAAAAATATCTATTATAAGACGTAACTCCATTACAGAAGCTTTTTTCATTTTATCAATTAAAATATCTATATCCAACAAATCAATAAAACCATATCTCATTATAAAATCGTTATAATGTTCCTCACAATAATCTGCTAATTTTTCAATTCCATTATCTGATTTTAATATTTCTGATATTTCTCCCGCCTTTATGGTTTGATTCTTTTTTTTAGCTTGAAATTTTAATTGATCTATATATTTATCATATTCTTTCCGTAATTCAGGATTTTTTTCAAATGAAAAACTATGCCTTTCAACATCAACCACTTCTTTCGAATTCTCTATATTCCGATTCATTATATTTATGAAATCATCAATATTGCCAACATCATGTTTCCAGTATTGCAAAACCATTAATTGTCCTATAATTCCCTGATACTCATAAAATAAATATTTATTTTGCTTAATTTCTTCCTTTAATTCTTTTACTAAAAAATTTACCTCGTCATCTTCTTTCTCCCACCAGTTTCTTAGTTTTCCATATGCTTCTCCTCTTTTTGAACTATCATATTGAGCCTCTTTCTCAGCATACTCTATTCGCAACTGGTCTACAACATCCACAAACTCTCCTTCGGAAAAACTTAAGGTTGTACAATATTTTTCTAGAAACTTGAACCCTCTTATGCGATTAAAAATACCATTTCCTAAAGGTACATACCCTATTTCAGTCGTCAGTTCAAGATCTTTTACAGAACCACCATTACGATAATAAATAGCAAACAAAACAATATATTCTAAAAACTCATTCATAATTTTATTGAAATACTTAACTGTATTAAAACTTTTCGAAATCATTTCTCTATAAACTTTTCGAATTGTTGCTAATATAAAATTAAGTGTTCTCAAATTACAACATTCTGATTTCTTAAAATGATGCAATATTAATGTTTTATTATCGTTTAAATATTGTTTAAATTGTGTATCTGCATTATATTCATTTATTATTGAATCATATACTCTATCCATCTGTGGTTCAAATTTTATTGTTAAACCAATTACTTTTTCTCTTATTGACTTATACAATATATCTTCATTAAAAAGCATCTTCGTTACACTTTGTAATTTTTTAATATCCAAGTTTTCATCTTCGTTAGATTCATTTTCCAGATTCAATTTTCTTCCAGACATAACAACTTGATATTTATTTTCTAATCTTTGATTCAAATTAATTTTTCCAATTTCTTTTTCATTCGCTAAGATAACAACCTTACAATTATTATGCTCAACCAGACGATTTATATAACCCAATATTTCATTAATAGACAAATAACATCTTTCCAAATCATCAAAGCAAATTATCCAATTGTTTATATCTATTTTTGAAATTGTTTCTTTTATTTTAGATAAATCAATGTTTATAGCTCCCAATGATGCTGTAAGAATATTACTCGCTGTCGTCATAACCGTATCTGCAGTTTCCAACTTTTTCTTACCTTTTCTTCCAAAATATTGAAATATTATCTCTCTTGAAACTTCTTCTGCCGATTTAATTCCATACAATGAAACATATGCATATTTTCTTCTTTTTGACTTACCATTATCAATTGTTTCCATTATATTCATCAAAGAATGGGTTAAAAAATAAGTTTTACCAACTCCCCATTCTCCATCTATCATAACAGCATACTCAGATTTAGGATTATCCAAATATTCTTTTATAACTTGCTCTATTTCATCACAATACATATAATTAAATTTCTCCTTTATTTTTCATGCCTTGATCCAACAAATTATCTTTTATTAATCAATTGGAAATTATAATCTGGAATCAATAATACACATGTACTCAATACCCATATAAATCCTTTTTCAAAATTTCTGCTGACTTCATTTTGAACATTTAGTATCTCAGATAAATCTATCTGTTCAAATTGCTTTCTAACATCATTTTCATTTGCATCTTCCTTTTGAATTCTAGCTGCCTTGCGAATATTATGACATACAATCTCTTGTAAAACTCTTCTCATATACTCCCAATATGTCCGATTCTCACATGTATATCCGATTTTTGTAATCCAATCTTTTAATTGATATTTTAATGTTTTTTCCTTCTTCTCATCTCCTACAATACACAATATTTCTTCCAATTTTTTCTCTAACTCATTCGTAGAAATTTTCAATATTGCATCACAACATCCATTTCTTTTTTCAACATCACTTACCCGATATCTATCTCCTGCAAGTAAATCATCAATTCTATGTGGCAACTCAACCGCCTTTTCAATAATACTTTCTGACTTTACCAACCCTTTATATTTATCTCCCGGCTGCAATGATACCGGAATTTTCCGATTTATATACTCTTCATCTGGTATAGATTTTAAATGCAAATATGATTCAATCATTGGATAATTCAGGTACAATTTCCCCATATCAGTCGAGTCCTCAAAGCAATGCTGCATTTCTAAAATCTTTTCTTCAGAAAATGCCGGATCATGCCGTTCATAATCAAATACAAGAATAATATTGGTAAAATCATTTCTATAATAGATTGTCTCCGGATGTTCCTTTTTACTGATTACAAACGGTAAATCAACATCCATTTCATCTTTTGCCCAATCATTTCCGTATTCTTTTACAATATCCTCATATAACTTATAAATGTTCGTACCGTAAATCCATACATCATCTATATCAATATTCATTTCTGGAAAACATTTGAAAATAAGCCAAAATAATTCATCCTTTTCATGTTTTCCTTCTACAACCAGTAAGCTCCGGCTACGCCGCCTTGTCTCTACTGCGTAATTATTCATATTTTTCAAACTCCCCACTAATATACATCTTTTCAAGATTGTGACCTTCTCTCAGCTCCCGTTGAGTCGCATTACAAAGAGCTGTTAATGTTCCCTTTCTTGATAAAATAAACAGGCAATCCGGTCTCATAATTCTATTTGTCATCAAGTTCGTATTATGCGATGTCATAATCATTTGGCATTTTGGATACTTCTGTTTAAAGAAACGAATCACATTTTCTGCCATTTCATAATGGTAAAACGCATCAAATTCATCTAAATAGATCAAAGACGCATCCCATACTTTCGGAACCAGTCTCCGATATAACTCTGCTAATGCCAATGTACCACTTGATGCATTTTCATAAAATGGAACTAATTGTTCATGTGAAAAATACAGTTCTCTTTGTCCGTCTGGTAATTTTTTTAATACCAATTTACATTCTATACCCATTGCATTTAAAAAATCTTCAAAATCCTTCAGATGTTCCGGATTTTCCAGACTCTCATAAAAACTTTGATTCATTCTTACAAAGCGATACTGCATCCCATTTCCTACTGTAATCATCATCATTCTTCTAACATAATTCGATAACCGGATAAGAGCTGAATCATTTTTCAAAGCCACATTACTGATCAGCCATCTCAAAAATGGAAGTTTGGGTTCGCTGATCTCATCATCTTCTCCAACTTCCAAAGATTGTAAATAACGATCTATATTGGCAGTTTCTGCATCAATATAATCTAAATTATCAAAATTGTATTCTCGCAAACCAAAATTACATTTAAAAATGCTTTTTCCATTTACAGATAATTCTTCTTCACGTAATTCCTGATTTGATAATCTCGAATATTTGTAACTTAATTCTGTATCTTCAAATCTGAATTCATATTGAAACATTGCTGCATCTTCTTTGGAATCTGCGTTGAGTAAAATTCCATTACTCGCATATCTTGTTCCGCCAAACATTGTTGAACCAATATCAAGAATTGCTCTTCCAAGGTTCGTCTTACCAGTCGCATTACGTCCATAAATCAACATTTTGCCGATGATACCATCTGAAAGACAATCTATATTAAACTGATAACCTGCAATATTTTCAAAATCTATCGTAATTTCATCTTTAAAATTTTTGTAATTCTTTAACGTGAATTTTTTAAGCATATCTTATACCATCCTCTCAAAAAATTATTAATGTATAATTCTATGCTTACAGTATAACCAATTTTCACTCTGTTCGCAACAACATGCCGTAAAAAAATTACGGCATGTTGTGACATGGTTTCAATTTTTATTTCTCATTTTACTTCTGGTTCTTGTTTTTGTATGAATTCTTGCACACTTGTAAGCAATATCGGAATCAACACCACCATAATCATATGTGATATTATCATTTCTTGCACTGCCCAGTTTCTCGTAATAGATGAAATAGGATAAATATCTCCATATCCCGACGAAAAGAAAGACACAAAACTAAAATAAATATATTTTTCATTATTGGCACTACCCATATTATCTTCATTTAAAGCAATATTTAAATCTGGTTCTATAATGCCTTTTTTTCCGTTTTCATCTTGTATCATAATGTCTAACGGACACAATTTTTCTTTATCTTGTTCATCATAATTCCCATTCACACTCCACGTTTTTCCATCAATTTTTTTCTCTATTTTCTTTCTATGTAAAGAGACATTTTCACCTTGTATTTCAAGTAAATTCATTTGAAACGCAAAATATACGTTATTATGATATGCCACATACAAATTAGCATATACACTAATTACAACCCCCACTATAATTACATATTCTAAACATACACATATTACAAATTTTATTTTCTCTCTTTTTTTCTTATTACTGTATTTTTTCACTCCCCATAATGACAGCCATACCCATATAGCTACCATACAACATATAAACATAAAAAATATATACTGAAATTCCCACGCCGTTCCTGTCACCATCTTCAATAACGTTTTCTGAGAAATAGTAAGTGACCAAAGCCAAATTCCAAAACCAACAAGGCTAATAATAGAAAGTGAAGCCAGTGGCTCTGTTCTAATTTTCTTAATCATCATTATAGACATAACAATTATCTTAATACCTACTATCATAACTTGTATTGCTTTAGAATTAGTAAACTTCACTGGAAAAAACACTATTAATAGTGCTATCATTATACCCAGAAATATCTGTATAATCTGATTTATTACAAATGCATTTATCCATTTGGGAAACTTTAATTTTCTATCTCCGTACCTTTTTTCGTTGTTTTCTTTTTGAAATTTATAGTCCTCTGCCTGTGTTTTTTCATCTGTAGTTCTTTTATTCCAATTCGTATAACTTCTTACTGGAGCCAAGGCTACTCCTCCTCTCTCGGTACAGAAATACTTTCTGCACTGTCGCGGCAGTCGTCAGGTGTCTGTGCAAGCACATCCGTCTGACTCGTTGCTCGCGCAAAATCGAATGTTGAAAATACCGGTATCGCACCATATTTTCCTTCCAGATATGCCTTGCTCAACACTTTATCATACCTCTCCTTGAAACGATCTAAGGAATAAATAGAGCTTGCATTTTCTGCGTTACGTTCTACAAACCAGATTTCATCCCTTCTAAAAATAGCCTGATCCATAATGGATGATTCATGTGTAGTGAACAATAGCTGCATACGCTGCTCATCATGTAGCTGCATAAACAATTGCAAAAATCGTTCTGTCAGCTTCGGATGTAAGCTTCTCTCCAATTCATCCACAACATAAAGAACATCTTCTCGTTTATTCAACAGCATATCCATCAAATCGAATAATCTTCTTGTTCCATCAGACTCTTCATCAAAACCGAACTCATAAAATGACTTATTATGATGCAACCGGATTGTTGTGACCTTCGGTTCAGAATGTCCTTCAACTTCGATATTAAAGAAAGTTTCCTTCGACCTCATCGTCATTCTGAATGATGGTTCTTCCTGCTCTTCCATTCTATTTTTTACATGCTGCATCATCTTATCAAATACTGATTTCGGCAATGCATTTGATAACTCATCCAATGTGATTTCTTCAATTTTCACCTGGCTGATACCCGTATCAAATGTTTTGATCAATTTGTTAATCAGCTTCAGCGAATTATCATCATAATAATATTCCAAATCAATCAATGGCGTATCCGGTGTGATAATCGAAATATGATTCTGAATCCAATCATATACATCCCGGAAGAACAATAATTTAGATCGTGTGCTATATTTTTTTCCACGATTCATTTCTGTCAGGAACAAAGATGTTTCATTTCCTTCAAAATCATCTGCATAGGTTTCAAATTTATTTTTTTCTGTGTTTGTCAGCGTAATACCATCATTTAACACCGGACGTTTACTTCCTTCTCGTTCAAAGAGACATTTTGCTGAACCGTTCTGATATAATTCATATAACCATTCTCCGGTTACTTTTCGTCTGCTTAAAACTGCAGAAAAACCATAGGCATAAAATTTGTCACCTACAGTAATCTGAATTTCAAAACTACTTTCTCGTTCCTTATTCTCCTGCCGATTCTTACAAAACATCTGTGTAGCTTCTATCGGAATACCATTGCAGACACTATCTTTAAAAAATTTAAAGAACAATGCCAGATTGGTCTTTCCAGATGCATTTGCTCCATAAACTACTGCATATTTTAATAACTGGGTACTTTTTATCTTTAACCTGTGATTTGCATTTGTTCGTATTTTATTTGAGGAAATCATTGTCAGCTCTGCTGCTTTATCAAAAGATTTAAAATTTTCAACACTTACTTTTACTAACATTCTTATACACCTCCACCTTTATTATATGCTTTACTCTTCTCTTAGTCAATGTAAATTCTCTTATTTAGAGATTTTTTCGTTATATATTGTTTCTTTTTCTATTTTTAACAATTCTATTTTGAGTTATGCATATAATATTAATGTATAAGTCAGCTTTTCGTAGCGACACTATTTTACTAATGCCGCTACATGAAATATTACAATAAATAAAAACTTCTAATTCTTTTTTCTTCTATCTCTCCCAATCCATCTTTCCTGTCACATTCAACATCTTTTCTTCTCGAAAGCTAAGCATCTTTCCATTAGTTCCACCGACAATGATATGATCCAGCAATTCTATCCCCAATAGCTGTCCGCACTTCTGCAGCTTTCTCGTAACAATCATATCCTCTTTTGATGGTTTCACATTACCACTGGGATGATTATGAAGTCCAATGATTGCAGAAGCATTTGCCAGAATACTGCTCTTAAAAACTTCCCTGGGAATTACCAAAGATGCATTGATTGTTCCAACACTGACCAGATTCATATTGATTACCTGTCCATTATTTTTCATATTCAAGATGCAAAATACCTCTCTGTCATATTGGGATAACTCCTTTGCCATTAATTCTACAACAGCCTGTGGACTGTCCAATGCCTGCTCACTATAAAGAGATGGTTCTTTTACCAAACGGATATTCACAACTTCCAATTCATTCTCCATTGTTCTGATCTCCTTTTGGAAATTCTACAACTAGAAGAACATTACTCTCTGAAGATTCCACATATGCTTTCAATTGTGATAATGTCATTTCCAAATATTTAGGTTGTTCCACCATAATCTGCTCCTTTCGTTTCTTCCCTTGCTTCTGTTTTCTCTGACAAATAGCTTATCACTTTGTTTGCCTTAATGCTTTTCTGTAACTCACTGATAATGCACAGGTCTGCTACATTTACTCCTGGCAAAGCAAGCATTTCATCCATCGTCATATTGACAATCTCTTTCTCCGTTCCGTATCCGGCATCAAATAAACGCTGTAATACTTTTATTGCTTTCTGATTCTTTCCCATTTCAATATCAAAGGGCAGCTTATCGCCGCCCTCTGTTTTACTCCTTCTCTTCTTTCTTTTCTTCAATTCCTAATCTCTTAACCTGCTTCTTTTTATTCCAGATATGAACTCCCGTGATTCCGGCTGCCGATAATACCAGAATGGCT
The DNA here is from genome assembly GCF_000420885.1 of Dorea sp. AGR2135. Taxonomy (NCBI): domain Bacteria; kingdom Bacillati; phylum Bacillota; class Clostridia; order Lachnospirales; family Lachnospiraceae; genus Dorea; species Dorea sp. AGR2135. The sequence goes on from NZ_ATVU01000018.1 coordinate 60,660, forward strand.
ATCCATAAAACTGCATTCGCAGTATCGCCCGTTTTTGGAGGATTACTTGTCTTTGTAATAGTACCCGGTGTCTCTGGAGTTGATGTTTCCGGTACTTCTTTGATAGTTACGGTCTGACCTTCATCGTCAATATCCTTATGCTCTGTTACCTTTTTCGGTTCTTCCGGATTTGTCATATCATACAGTTCTTCAAAGGTTACAAGCTGCTTTCCTCCAAGAGTACTGCCGTCGAAAGTAAACTCAATCTGCACTTCCATGTTTTCCTTATCCGCTGTAAATTCATAATCATTGGTAACTTCTTTGCCATCAATGAGCAACTTTGCATTTTCTGCCTTAATCGTCTGCCAACCAGACAACTTGTAGTTCGTACCAATTTCCAGTCCTTCTAAAGTAACCGTATCCACGATCGTCAGATCTTTTCCGGCTTCCATCTCCTTCTTGCCATTCTTATCAGTTGCTGTGGTATGAATCGAAATCTTTCGCTCCGTAATCAGGACTGTCTGACCTTCATCATCAATATCCTTATGCTCTACAACTTTTACAGGTTCTTCCGGATTCTTCAGGTCATATAATTCTTCAAATGTAACCAGATTCTGTCCGCCAAGTTCTGATGCATCAAACGTATAAGAAATCTCTACTTTCATTTTCTCGCTGTCAGCAATAAAAGTGTAATCACTCTCCACACGCTTTCCATCAATGAGCAGTTCTGCATTTTCCTCTTTCAGCATCTGCCAGCCTTTTAACTGGTACTTTCTGCCTTCTTCCAGACCGTCCAGAGTAACTGTATCCACAATCATTACTTTCTTTCCTGCAACAATTACTTTTTCGCCTGTTTTCTTGTCTGTTGCAGTTGTATGAATGGTAATCTCTTTTTCATACTCATCAGTCAGTGTTCCAAGGTCGATAGTTACTTTATTTCTGCTCACAACAACTTCAAATGCCGGAATCAGCTTCATGCCTTTGTTGGATTCACAAGATAACTCCTCAATCTCATAAGTATCATAAAGTAATGCACCTTTGCTGTCGTCCGGCTCAGAAGTTCCGAACCAGATACCGTCCTCACTGGACTTTCCGGCATTTGTATTTTTCTTATGGGATGCCCAATCGGAAGCAGTTGAAAACTGACCATTTTTATCTGTCACTACGATATGGCTCTCTCCGGTTGTTTTGCTTGTAATCTTAAAAGGAACATTTACCAGTCTCTTATGTGTGCTAGCTCCAATCTTGACTCCTTCCAGATCTCCACGTTTAATCTGGTTGTAAATGGAATGGCTTTCGTCTGTTAAATTCACGATTTTTCCATTTTCCGTAATCGAAAATTCAATCGCTTTTGCCCCGTCAGTCAGATAACCTTCCGGTGCTTTGGTTTCTTCCAGTTTGTATTTACCATACGGAAGTAAATCGGCCATCGTTGTTGCAATTCCGCCAATCCCCGTCTGAATCATCTTAACTGTCTCGTTCTTTTTGTACAGCTTTCCTTCTACCAGAACCAGATTTTCGTTCAAAGAAATAATCGCAAATGTTGTATCTTTTAATGTGGCACTTCCCTGTGCTTTTGTATCTTTTGTCTCTAAATCACGTTTCTGAATCTTCACCCCACCTCGGATTACCTGATCAGATACGGAATACTGATTGCTTCCGGAAAGAACTGCAAGTTCTCCGTCTTTTGTAATCTGTGTCAGATACATTCCTTTAATCTGCTCTGTGCTGTCCCCTGCCTGCATATAAGCTCCGTCCAGTAAATATCCGTCTGGTGCTTTGGTTTCTTCAACAGTCAGTGTTCCAAGTGGTAATACGCTTTTTTTCATTCTGGGTGTAAAATGCATCTCCGGATACTTTGTAAGCATCTGCCAGTTTTGTCACATAATGAATATTTCCATTATTGTCTTTTTCAACTACCGTCTTTGTAACCCAGGTACGTGTTGCTTTCTCTGGTAAATTGTCTTTTGTATAAAGTCCGTCATAATAATGCCAGGTAAACTCCGCTCCTGCCAGTGCTGCATTTCCCTGTGCGGTTGCTTTTCCTGTCTCCATATCAATCTTGAACAGGTCTACCAATGTCTCTGTCACTTTCGGAACATCGGAAACATTTAATGTAGCTGTTTTTCCAGCTTCAACTTTCAGACTGTGTACTGTCGTATCCAGCTTATATCCCTTCGGTGCAGAAAGTTCTTTGATATAAACAGTCCCTGCAGTCACTTCAACTTCATTTGTCTCACCATTCTCATTTGTTGTAAGTGTTCCAATCTGATTACTGCAATTCTGGTCTGAGAATATGCCAAAAGTTGCTCCTGCAATGGAATACATTGCATTTGCTTTTGTGATACTTTCATTTGCAGTTGTCTTTTTTACCTTCGCATTTCCGACATTCAATTCTGCCCAAAACTGTCCAAGATCCTGTCCTTCACCAGTATAGATATATCCGCCACATTTATAGCGACCTTTGTTTGCCTGTACAAATGCTCTCGCTCCTGCATACACTTCATTCTGAATATCCTGTGAAATCTCAGAATATGCAGCTCGGACATTATCACACTTCCAGCCCAACTGTTCACTGAGTCTCTGCCATACTACACATTGTTCCAGCAGATATCCCTGATTCGCATTCAGGTTACTGTGACTGCCCCTATACTGCTTTACATATTCCAGTGACAATGCCACATCTTCGATCTGTGCAGCACTCATGCTGGCACTTGCATCGTGTCTGGTTTTATATCCATTTTTAAATCCGGTGTTAATATCTACACAATAGGCTGTTTCGCCCTCTACTTTCATGTGACCTTCATTGAATGTCGAATGAATGTTTCCATCATTCATCACATGTTCAATATATCCGACTCTCTCTGAGGACTCTGTCCAATACTGTGTTTCTGCTGCGTGAACCGATGTAGTCGGTAATGCAGTTAAAATCGTGGTCAGGGCAAGAATCCCTGTACACACTCGTTTCCATATCTTCTTCATTTTCTACAATTCCTTTCTTTTCAATCAAAAAAGACGTCCGTCTGGAACGCCTGCCGTTGCTTTATGCTGTTTGCTCCCTGCTGTCATGCAGGGTATGGGAATCTCTGACCTGCCGAAAGAGAAGAGGTTCCCGGCTCCTTATTGTCTTTTCGGCTGGTAATCTGCTGGTAAACAAAAGGGGTAGGGTGTGGGGAGGGGAAACACAAAAAGACTGATTTCTCATTGACCACCAACGGATAGACTTCTCCCTTGGTGTCAAAATGCCTATCGTTCCCTGCTTTTTTCACGTTTCCGGTATAATTCCAGTGCTTTGATAATGGTTTCTTCCATTTTCTGCTGTGAAGTTCCCGAGGGAAAGTATTTTTTCAGTCGGTTCTTCGGGATTTTCCACTGCTCTACCTGATTTGGCTTTTCTTCTGCCATAATTGACAGCAAAACATCTTCATTCAACCTTCCCTCTGCTGAAAATTTGCGGATTTTAATAGCCTGTGCATGACTTGGGGTACAAGCCTCCGACTCCATGATGTCGTACAATATCTCCTGTTCCTCTTTCGGCAAATAAGACAGTTCCACCGCCGGACGCATAGAAATCTTTTTGTCATCGACCATTTCAAGGATTTCCGGGATAAGTTCCGTAAGGCGGATATAGCGACGGATTTGGTCTTGGCTTTCTCCAACTTGTTCACCTAATATTTCTCTTGAAGTTTTACCTTTAAACTTCTGTGCCAGTGGCACAGAAGTCAAATCTCTTCTCTGTCCCTGTCTCTTCATAGCATCTAGCTTCATTTTATATGCAAATGCCTTTTCGGATGGTAATATTTCTTCTCGCTGAAGATTACTGTCAACCATAACAATGACTGCTTGGTCATCACTAAGATTTCTTACAATACATGGCATTGTCTCTTTTCCTGCCAATTCACTTGCCATTTTTCTGCGGTGTCCAGAAATCATTTCATACCCGCCTGTTGGCTTTTCCCTGACAAGTGCTGGGACTAATACGCCATGGTCACGCACGCTTTCGATAGTTTCCAACATCTTATCGTCCATTTTTACCTTAAACGGATGATTCGGGAAGTCTGTAATTTCATAAATAGAAATCTCTTTTATATACTCCTGATTTTTCTGGTCTCTTTCTTCCTGCGTAGTAAAAAGGTCATCGACTGAGGGAAGATTCATGTTTATTTCTCTGCTTTTCGCCACACTGAATCACCTCCCTCGTAAATTCTGCATACGCCTTTGCAACAGTTCCATTCTTGTCATACTCATAAATGCTCTGTCCTGCCGCACTGCTTTCTGCCGCGGCGATAGCCACTGGAATAACAGTTTTGAAAATCCGGATATATTTCCCATAATTCTCTCTAAGGCTATCCTCTGTTGTCCTTGCAAGTTTTGTCCTCATATCTGCAAGTGTCAACAATACTCCATCAATCTTCAGATCGGGATTTAACTGTCTCTGTACCTTACCGATTGTTTTCATTAACTGTGTCATGCCTTTTAGTGGAAGATAATGAGCCTGCACCGGAACAATTACACTGTCTGCGGCAGCTAACGCATTGATAGTCAACATTCCCAGACTAGGCATACAATCAATCAGGATATAATCATAATCCTTTTTCAAATCTGCCAGGTACAGCTTTAAAGTCTGCTCTCTGCTCATGGCATTTACCAGTGAGATTTCCATGCCCGATAGCTCAATGTTGGTCGGAATAATATCCACTCCTTCTTCATGGTGCAAAATGCCTTCATTATACACAAACGGTTCGTCTTGTAATATCTTCTTCATTTGTGTTTCTAATGTAATCGAAAGACTGTCTGCATTCGTCCACCCCAATGCAGTTGTTAAATCCCCCTGTGGATCAGCATCAACCAATAATACTTTTCGCCCCTGATGTGCAAGACCGATTCCCAGATTTAATGTAGTTGTGGTCTTTGCTGTTCCTCCCTTCTGATTTGCAAGGGCAATTACTTTACACTTGGTCATATAGTTTCCTCCTTCCTTGAAAAATTTAATAGCCAATCCGTTTTACGGGACTGGCTATGTATAAAAATGGGTATGGAAAAGCCGACTGACTCGTATTGAACCAATCGGCTATGTATCAACATTTCTAAAGTTTCTTTTTATTATTTATCATATAAGTATTCTATAACTTCAAAATTAAATTTTATCATTGTATTCCAATCTGCGGCATCTAACTTAACAGGTTCATGTATCGCCCTATAATGTGCTATAGAATTTCTTTTTTGATAATACCATTTATGAAGCTTCATCCCTTGAAACTCTTGTTATTTTACCTTTTCCAAATCTCTTGTTATTTCAGCGAAATTAAAGCAGAATGCAGAATGGAATTTACTCTTTCATGTCACCTTTTATTACTACTATGTTCATGAGCAAATAAACTTAAGCAATTACCTATTAACAGCAATTCTTTTTATTCTTCATTCAACATAATCTCTTTCATATTAAATATTTTTACCGCTTTATTTGCTTTCGAATATCTATATCTTAAAAACCATTCAAATGTTTGTTCATGTGTTGATATGAATATCTGCCTATCCTCAAACTCGTATCTTAAAAGATCCACAAGTCCTACCATATTGACATCGTCTATCGTCTGCACCGGATCATCAATTAACAAAACAGAACACGGATTATGTTTTCCATAAACCTGATTCATACAAAGCAAAAATGAAATTGCAACTGCTGAAAGTTGTCCTGAACTCATGCTATACAAAATATCCTGCCTATCTTTCATTGAATTAACAAACTGAATACTATCAACAGCTTCATTTGTAGAAATATAAATACTTTTACCGTTAAATTTTTGTTGTAAAATTTTTGCAGTATATACATGCAATAATGGTTCTATATCACTAATAATTTTCTTTTTATACTCTTTTATTCCCTGTTTCAGTGCCTCAGAATACTCCTTTAATTTCTCAACTACCTTTTCTAACTTGTCAATTCTACTTGTAAGGATTTCTATTTCCTTATTTTTCTTATTCATCTCTGCAATATAAAAATTATGTCTTATTCCATTAATATACTTTCTTTTCTCACATAATTCTTCTTTGTTGATTTCAAAAAATAATTCTAGATTTTTATCATAAAATCTCTCATAATAATACTCAAAATCCTTCTCTTTTAATTGCATTGAAATTTCTTCTGCTACAGGTCTCAATTTTTCTTTTATTCTTGTTATAAGCATATTATAGCCAGGCAAAAGAGACTCCTCGCTTTTTTCTTCATTGTCTATTTCAATTTCTATTTTTTGAAGTAACTGTTCTAAATCAAATATTTTAGCTTTATTCTTTTTTACGTTTTGTAAATCCGCATAAGTCTCATCCGAAATTGAATTTTCCAATTTTATTTGAATTTTTTCTTCTACCTTTTCTAAATATTCTTCGTATATTTTCTTCTTTATATTTTGGATTCGCGTTGTTGTTTCATCTGATATTTTGTTTAATACATTTGTCTCTTCCTTTATTTTTTCATTTAATTGCTCTCTATCAGAATAAGATGCTCCACAAAGCGGACAATTTTTTGAACTAATCAGTTCTTCTTTCATTATTACGTCTGCTTTACTTACTAACGTTTCTCTTGATTCTTTCAATGTTGATATCGCTTCTTGAACTATCCCCTGTGTCCGCTTTAACGAGTCCACTTCTCCTAATTGTATTTTTATAACATCGATTACTTCTGCTTCTAATAATTCTTCCTTTTGGAGAAAATCCCAATTCAAATTATCAAATTGTCTTTTCTGAATACAATCTATAATTGTCCTATATCTTTTTTCTTTTTCATATTTTTCTTCTATATCTTTTTCTCTTTTTAATAAATTAATAAATCTATAAGCATACTCTAGTGGATATTCTTCAAATGATATATTTTTATCTCCATTGTATTCCTTTATATAATCCTGATACGGTAAATTCCAATGATAATCTCCACATTCTTGTTTATGCTCCGAAAAATATATCAAATCATCTATCTCTTTTATTGAATTCTTATATGTTATTTCATCTATTCGAAAGTTTTCATTGTCCCAACTAACATTTTTATTTGTATATAATCTACGATAAGTTATCGAAGTATAACAAGTATTTTATGTTCATACACTATATCTTTAATTATAATCAAAAAGCAGGCAATGAAAAGTCACAAAACCTCTTCATCCGCCCGCTTTTCACCTATACTCCCACCACTACCACTTCTACAACATCTGGATGTTCAACCACCCACATACCACAAAATACCACCTATTTTGTGACTTTCTCATGCTAGGAGACAAAATATTCCACTGCGTTATCGGGGAACATCTCCTTGAACTCTCCGTATAACTGAGCAGCTAACGTCTTATTATGAGCGATGACAAGCGTCGGCTTCTGTAATTGCTGAATCACATTTGCCATCGTAAAAGTCTTTCCAGAACCCGTAACCCCTAGTAAAGTCTAGCATTGATTGCCTTCCTTGAACCCTTTCACAAGCTCTGCGATCGCCTGTGGCTGGTCTCCGGTTGGCTCATATGGGGCTTTTAATTTGAACTCATTCATGGTAAATTCCTCCATTTGTGACTTTTACTATGACCAATATCAGCCAAAAATTCGTATCCGGATTCGTAACGAAAAACTCATTTTTGTGGTGAATAGATGTGTTTCTCACCTCGTTACGAATAAAAGTCACATTACGTAGTATCCCTGTGGG
>NZ_ATVU01000019.1:0-64906 GCF_000420885.1 Dorea sp. AGR2135
AAAAATCTATCAGTAAGGGAATGGACATGTCCTGTCTGTGGAACAAATCATGACAGGGATATCAACGCAGCAAAAAATATACTGGAAGAAGGATTAAGACAAATAGCATAAAAATAACAATATAGGGCAGGGACTGCCCGAATTAACGCCTGTGGAGATAGTAGGTTACGAGGTCTGCGAAGCAGGAAGCCCATTGGCTTTAGACAATGGGTAGTTCACTTTGCTAAGGGCATTATCTTAGTCGAAAAACTGCTTGTTTCAGCGATATTTTTAGCATTGCTTATTTCTATCAGTAATATCATTGCTCCGGCAACGGCAGTATATTCTCTTTTGCACAGCATTACAGGAAGTATCGGAATTATCCTTGCGTCTGTCTGGCAAATCCCTTTGGGACAGTGATGGCACTACTGATCACGTCGGATTGGTAGAACGGGTAGAAAATGGCCGCGTCTACACGGTGGAGGGAAACTCCGGCGATATGGTCCGGCAGAGCAGCTATTCTATCGGAGACATCAGCATTTACGGGTATGGAGTACCAAACTACTAGCCGAGATAAAAAGGCCAGCCGCTTGTAGGCGGCTGGATACATAATATTAAACTTTTTTGTGTAATTTACGATAATCACGAGGAGACATTCCTACTTTTTGCTTAAAAAGGTAGGTAAAGCTACTTTGCTGAGCATAACCAATAATAGCCGAAATTTCTCCGATTTGATAATAACTATTTATGAGAAGTTCTTTCGCACGTTCTATTCGCAAATTATTGATAAATTCTATAAGCGTTACACCACTTACAGAATGAAATAATTCAGAAAGTTTAGATTTACTCATTTGGCACATTCTAGCAATATTTTTGACATCCAAAGATTCACAATAATGTTGTTGTAAAAAATGAATTAAACGATGTATTGCTTCACGATCTGCATCACAAATACTTCTTACGGAAGGCGAAAGTGATTCTTGAATATGCCAGTCAACTAAACATGCAATTAGTTCAAGTGCTTTTGCTTCATAGAAAAGTTCACTTGTTGCTATAATGGGTGTATAATCGGCAATTTCTTTAAAAATAGAAATTACAGAAGGAATATTTATCGTTCCATTCATCAACGCAGCTATGCGAGGTAAATCTGAAAAATCACGATCATACAAACTGCTTAGACGAGAATTATAAAATTCTGGTGTAAAAGCAATGCTGACGCTATCAATAGAACTAGATGCTGGCAGAGTATACTCATGTTCACCGTCTGGCAAATAATATCCAAGAAGCTGCTCTTTCTGTTCACTATTTTTATCGGATACAGCCTTAGCAACTATCGGAGAACTTAAGGAAATTACTAACATTGCGGGATGATGATAACGATAGTGCATTTCTTTATAATAAGTTAAATGATAAATGGTAACGGAAAAATAAGGATTAACCGGATATGTCCAAAGATAACCATTTCCTAAATCAGCATTAGGTACCATTGTAAAACCGCAACCGTTATTTTGACTGTTCGACTTTTCTGGAGTAAGCCCTAGTTGCGGAAACAAACCTTGCATAAAAGGATCTGTATTCAAATCACATTCTCTCCTTTTTAGTAAAAAATCCAATTTATTTAGGAAAACGTCCAAATCTATTATCCATGTATTGAAACAAATAAAGGTGGACGATATACTAAATAAGTGCAGTTAGCACTATCTAATTATATGGCATAAGTATATCATATTTTATGAAAAAGAACAAGGAGGGAAATCAATGCTACCAGTATATATATCATCCACCTAGTTATTAGAGGCAAAACGTGTTAAAGACTAAATATTAGATAGGAGAATGGGATAATGAGTAAAGAACTAAATTCAAACAAACTAAATGGTAAAGATTTAATTAATGCAGGTATTTTCTCTGCTATTTATGTAGTAATTATTATGCTTGTTGCGTGTACTGTTGGCATGATTCCAATAGGATTTATCTTATTGACGCTTCTTGTCCCTTTACTTGAAGGAATACCAATGATGTTATATTTTGCCAAAATCAAAAAAGTAGGTATGATTATGATCCTTCAAGTAGTTATCGGGCTTGCTATGATTATTACCGGTATGGGATACGACCTTCTTATATGGGGAATTGTTACAGGGATTATTGCTGAAATTATTATGAAAGTTACGAAATATAAAAAAGGGATTGCATGTGTACTTGCTTATGCTGTATCTTGCATTTGTATTGCTGGTAACTATGTTCATTGGATTGGCGCAAGTGATGAATGGTTAGCAAGCAAAGCAGCCGGTTATGGAGAAGTTTATATGAATACCATTGCTGGATATTTCAAAATTTGGTGGGTATTTCCTGTTATGATAATTCTTTGCTTTTTAGGTGGCCTTATTGGAGGGCTTATTGGACGTAAAGTAATGAAAAAACATTTTGAAAAGAGTGGGTTAGTATAAATGGCTTCAGAATTATATCAAGAAAAGGCTTCGTCAAAGCAGCTCTATCTTGATCCACGGACCAAAATTCTGCTTTGCCTCAGTGTTTCTACAACATTAATTGCAGGTAATGGTACAGGATATTTGTTATACTTACATTATGCTCTGGCTGTCCTTCCTCTCATTTTTTTGTTGATTTTGAGAAAGTTTAAGGCTGCACTTTATTACGTTACTGTGTATGCCTTTGCTCTTTTTGTTCCAGACTTAATTATGCCATACCTTCCAAATGCAGTTAATCTTTTATTTACAGGTGTATTCGCATTTTCAACAAAACTAATACCAGGAACTATGATGGCGTATTTCTTATTTGCAACAACATCTGTCAGTGAATTTATTGCAGCAATGGATCGTATGCACATTACAAAGAAATTGTCAGTCCCTATTTCAGTTATGTTTAGATTCTTCCCCACTATAAAGGAAGAATATCGAAACGTTCAAGATGCAATGAAATTACGAGGAGTAGGTTCTGTTCGTGATCCTATGAAAATGTTGGAATATCGTATGGTTCCGTTTTTAATGAGCGTGGTATCCATAGGAAATGATTTATCTGCCTCCGCATTGACAAGAGCATTAAACTCTCCGAATAGAAGGACGAATGTATGCAATATAGGTTTTACAGGGCGTGACGTAATAACATTTATAGGAATTTTCTTTTTCTTTTCCTTGTATTTTAGCATTATGTTATGGCAAGGAGGTACAGTATGATCAAGTTTAATAACGTAGATTTTACATATCAAAATGCCCAAAACGGAGCAGGTGTTCATAATATCACTCTTTCTATCCCACAAGGGCAGGTTGTTCTTTTATGTGGAAGTTCTGGATGTGGGAAGACTACTTTAACAAGAATGATTAATGGACTAATTCCTCACTTTTATGAAGGAGAAATGAGAGGAGATGTCACTGTTTGTGGTATGTTGACCGCAGACAGTGACTTATATGAAATTGCTCCATTTGTAGGAAGTGTATTTCAAAATCCTAAATCTCAATTTTATACGGTAAAAACAGATACTGAGATTGTTTTTGGGTGTGAAAATGTTGGAATGCCAAAAAAACAAATACTTTCAAATTTTGAAAATACAGTTAAAGAGTTGAATATATCAACTCTTTTAGGAAAAAGTTTGTTTTCTCTTTCAGGAGGAGAAAAACAAAAAATAGCATGTGCTTCTGTGGCTGCGTTGTTCCCTTCTATTATTGTGATGGACGAACCGACTTCCAATTTAGATATGAAAACTATCTCTTATTTAAAAGAGATTATCAAAAAATGGAAGAAAAGTGGAAAAACAGTTATTATTGCAGAACACCGATTATATTGGTTGATGGACTTAGCTGACAGAGTGATTTACATGGATAATGGGTATATAGTGCAAGACCTTCTTATCAACGAATTTAGGGAATATTCTGAAAACGATTTGCACCAAATGGGCTTGCGCAATTCTATTGCATCTGAAAATAGCTTGTACAGGTGCAATGAAAGAGATACGGGGCTTACGTTTACTGATTTTAGTTTTTCGTATAAAAACGCACCACATAAGGCGTTAGACATTGAAAAACTTTCTATTCCTAAAGGCGCAATAGTAGCTGTGTTAGGAAACAATGGGGCGGGAAAAACAACATTTGGGCGCTGCCTTTGCGGATTAGAGAAAAGGTGCAAAGGTACTGTGATTTTAGAAAATCGAGAATTAACTCAAAAGCAGAGGATTGCTTTATCTTATATCGTAATGCAAGACGTAAATCATCAACTGTTTACAGAAAGTGTAATTGATGAAATTCTTCTTTCAATGGAAAAACAGCCGGGAACTTTGGAGGAAAAAGAAAAGCGAGCTATGGAGATACTACATCTACTTAAATTACAAGAATTTAGAGAGTGTCACCCAATGTCATTATCTGGAGGCCAAAAGCAACGTGTTGCAATAGCCAGTGCGTTAGGATCAGGGAAAAAATTTCTTGTATATGACGAGCCTACCAGTGGTTTAGATTACAGACACATGCTAGATGTTGCAGAAGCAATTCGGGAAATGAAAAAAGCTGACAATACTCAGTTTATTATTACTCATGATGCAGAACTTGTTTCCCATTGCTGTGACTATATTATCCTTATGCAGTCAGGGAAAATCATAAAACAAGGTTCATTAATGAATCAAGATATAAATAAAGCAGTACGGGAATTCTGGAAACAGTAATTCCCGATTGTTTAGAAAGGAAATGAAATAAATGCTAAAAAAGATATTATATTATGGAAAAGAAAACAATAAAAAAACCGTTAGGTCAATTATTGTTCTCTTTTTATCTGTGATTTTTCAAATAGCCCCTTTTCTTTTTATATATTTTATAATTGGCAAAATACTAAATCACCAGACAGTTACAATATCATTTATTATAATATGTGCAGTTGGAACTGGCATTTCATTATTTTTACAGGCGATTACATATTGTAAAGGATTAGGACTATCACATGAAGCGGCTTATGGCACTTTAATGAATTTAAGAATATCATTACAAGGTAAAATGGAAAAATTACCTTTAGGAGTCATTGAAGGTAAAGGAACAGGTACATTTAAAAAGATTTTTATTGATGATATTGACAGCTTAGAGGTCTTATTGGCTCATGGAATACCAGAGGGCCTGTCTAATTTAATGGGGATTCTGGCTGTTTATTTTTTTATCTTTATTATTGACTGGAAAATGGGATTATTGGTACTTTTTACTATTCCGATGGGTATGATACCAATGATTCTAATGTATAAAATTGGTAACAAAGGTATGGAAGCTTACTATACTGCTGGACAAGTAATGAATAATACTATTGTTGAATATGTAAACGGTATGGAGGTTGTAAAAGTATTTAATAAATCGGGTGAATCCTATGAAAAATTCAAAACCGCTATTTGTAATTATAGGGACTATACTCTTGCATGGTTTAAGGCATGTTGGCCCTGTATGGCAGCTTATAGCGCACTTATTCCATGTACAATCTTATTTGCACTTCCAGTAGGCTCATGGCTAGTATTACAAGGAATAATAGAATTATCTCAATTTGCCTTAGTATTATGTCTGGCATTAGGATTAGGTTCTCCTTTATTACGGACTATGTCATTTACTTCTGTAATGCCACAGGTAAAATATAAAATTGACGAATTAGAAAAATTAATGGATATTCCCCCTCTAAAGGAAGGTTCTGCTCTTTTTGAAGGAGAAGATTATAATATTTGCTATGATAATGTCTGTTTTGGCTATGATGAAAAAGAAATCTTACATCATGTATGTCTTAACCTAAAACCGAATACTAAAACTGCTTTTGTTGGAGAATCCGGTTCAGGAAAGAGTACACTTGCTAAACTGTTGGTCCATTATTATGATGTAAATTCTGGATCTATCTCGATAGGCGGACAAAATATCTGTGATATGAGTTTGGAAACTTTAAATAATCTTGTTTCCTATGTTTCGCAAGATAATTTTCTTTTTAATACAACTCTTATGGAAAATATACGGATTGGAAAACCCAATGCTACGGATGAAGAAGTAATAGAGGCCGCTAAAAAGGCTCACTGTATGGAATTTATTAAAAAATTTCCTGAAGGGTTTAAAACCTTAGCTGGTGATTGTGGTAATCAATTATCAGGTGGAGAAAAACAAAGAATTACGTTGGCAAGAGCTATTTTAAAAAATGCGCCTATTATCATTCTGGATGAGGCTACTGCTTTTGCTGACACCGAAAATGAAGCAAAAATTGAAGCAGCTATTTCAGAATTTGTGCATAATAAAACATTGATTGTTATTGCTCATAGATTGTCATCTATTATTAATGCAGATCAAATATGTGTATTAAAAGCCGGAGAAATTATTGGCTGTGGTGTACACGAGGAGTTATTAGTAAATAACGAGTGTTACAGGACACTATTGGAGGCACATCAGAAAAGTCAAGGGTGGCAACTGGGTAAAGGGGGGATTTTATGATTTTGAATATGATGACCCGTATACTAAAAGTATCCGGAAAATATAAAAAACAAATTCAAATAGCTTTTATTTTTTCTGTTTTAAATGCAGTTCTTGCTAAAATGCCAATTTTATATGCAATGATTATAATAAGTAAATTATATTATGGGACAATGACTTCACTTCATGCTATATATGTCGGCATAGTAATGGTTATAACCATCATTTTGCAAATGATTTTTCAACATGCAAGTGATCGTTTACAAAGCGGAGCTGGATACTTACTATTTTCTGATAAACGAATCGAATTAGGTGAACATCTAAAGCGCTTGCCAATGGGATATTTTACAGAAGGAAATATTGGTAAAATTAGTTCCGTTCTTTCTACGGATATGCTTTTTATTGAAGAAAATGTAATGGCAAAAATAGCTAATATTTTAAGCTACGCTTTTTCCGCAATAATTTTAGTTGTATTTATGTTTATAATGGACTGGAAATTAGGAATTATTGCTACCATAACTTCTATAATTGCAATTTTAATAGGGCAAAAAATGAATAAAGTATCCCTAAAGGAAGCGGAAGTACGTCAAGAACAGAGTGAGCATTTAACAGAGGCGGTATTGTCGTTTGTAGAAGGAATTTCTGTTATTAAAAGTTATAATCTTTTGGGAAACAAGTCAAAAGAGTTAAGCGAAAATTTTCGCCAATCAAGAGATAAAAATATACAGTTTGAAGAAATGGTTACACCCTGGATGCGTGGTCTAAGCTGGTTGTATGCAATAGGAATTTTAGGAATTTTAATTAGTGGTTTATTTTTGTTTATATCTGATACATTGTCGTTGACTTATACAATGGGTATGCTTTTATTTGTTATAGAGATTTTTAATCCTTTAAAATCATTATATGCAGAATCAAATAACATGACAATCATGGAAAGCTGTTTGGATCGAATAGAAGAACTTTTTGCAGTAGAAGAACTTCCAGACAAAGGTAAAAAGGAAATTAACACGTATGAATCAGAGTATGTTGTAGAATATAAAAATGTTTGTTTTTCTTACGGTAAAAAGGAAGTATTGCATGATGTGTCATTTGGTTTAAAGGAAAATTCTATGACGGCTTTAGTAGGCAAAAGTGGTTCTGGAAAATCAACAATCGCTAATTTATTAGCGCGTTTTTGGGATATTAACAGTGGAACAATATATATTGGCGGTATTGATATAAAAGAACTCCCATTATCTGTTTTAATGAATCAAATTAGTATGGTTTTTCAAAATGTTTATTTATTTGAAGATACTATCTATAACAACATTTTAATGGGACGTTCAGATGCCACAGAACAAGAGGTTATAGAAGCTGCAAAGAAAGCCAGATGTTATGATTTTGTTATGGAACTTCCAAATGGTTTTCAGACTATTATTGGCGAGGGAGGCGCAAGCTTATCAGGAGGAGAAAAACAACGTATTTCTATTGCGCGCTCTATTCTAAAAAATGCGCCTATTATTATTTTGGACGAAGCTACCGCAAGCATTGACAGTGATAATGAAAGTTATATTCAAGAAGCAATAGATGCGTTAGTAAAAGGGAAGATACTTTTAGTGATAGCTCATAGGCTTAATACAATCAAAAATGCTAATCAAATATTAGTTTTAGATGAAGGTAAAATAACAGAACATGGGACACATGAAGAATTAATAATACAAGACGGTTTGTACCGTCGCTTGTGGTCTAGCCAACAAAATACCGGAACATGGAAAATTAATTAGAGATTATTAGGCTTTCTCTGCTCTAAATCATTTTGGAAAGGAGGTTTGCTATGTGATTTTAACTTCATCATTGGAAGATTATCTGGAAGCTATTTTGATTATTCAACAAAACCGCGGTTATGTACGCTGTACAGATGTGGCGGATCATTTAAGAGTGAAAAAACCGTCTGTAAGCCGGGCGGTAAAGGAACTGTCTAAAAAGAAATGTGTGATGAAAAAAACAGATGGTACACTCTCCTTAACAGAGCAAGGACAGAAATTAGCTAAACAGATTTATGAGAGACATTTGTTTTTTACTCAGCAGCTTATGGATGTGGGCGTTCCTTATGAGATTGCAGAACAGGACGCTTGTCGATTAGAACATGTTATCAGTGAAGAAAGTTTTAAGAGATTAAGAGAAGCAAGCCGTACTTCTAATATGCACTTTGGTATGGGACTTTATATCACAAGCAACATTATCAAGCAACATGGCGGGCAGCTTGTTTTAAGCAATTCTAAAAAGACTGGCGGCGCACAGGTTATTATCAAAATTCCATATTAAAAGTAGTGGGCGGTACTGTGGTATTGCTCATTATTTTTTCTAATCTTTATAAATTCTACAAATTTTCCATATAGCATATAGGTAAAGAATAGAACTATAATCTGCCGGACGACGGCAAAAGAAAAAAAGCCGTCGTAGAGCAGACTTTTTCTTTTCTGGAGAGCAGGTGGATACTATGCAATTTTGGAGGAGTGTGGTAAAATGTGATTGTTTATCATGTTAGGAGATTAGGAAGGTAGATGAAATGAGGACAATTTTGTTATTGGAAGATGATGAGAATCTGAACCGTGGAATCGCGCTAAAACTGCAGAAAGAAGGGTATCAGGTTTTTTCCGCTTTTCAGATTTCAGAGGCAGAAAAATTGTTTGATGAAAATAGAATAGATCTGGTAATCAGTGATATTACTCTGCCGGACGGAAAAGGACTGGAGTTTTGCAGGAAGATTCGAAATAAGAGCAAAGTCTTTGTACTGTTTCTCACGGCAATGGATTCGGAAATTGATATGGTAAACGGCTATGATGCAGGGGCGGATGATTATATTACAAAGCCATTCAGCCTGATGGTACTGGTTTCAAAAGTTCAGGCATTTATGAGAAGAATGGAAGGAGTCTGCGGACACAACAGAATCTTATCGGGAAATATCGAAGTAAATTATGGAGAAATGAGAGCGTTAAAACGAAATGCTGATGGAGTGACTCCTTTGCCATTAAGTAAAAAGGAACTTCAGATAATGATTTACTTTATGGAAAACGCAAGGCAGATTTTATCAAAAGAACAGATTTTAGAGTATGTCTGGGATGTTGACGGGCAGTTTGTAGACGATAATACAGTTCCTGTAAATATCAGCCGATTGAAAGGAAAAATCGGGAATGATTATATACAAAATGTAAGGGGGATGGGATATATATGGACCGAAGAAAGCGTACAGGAGTAGCTCTGGCAGCAGGGCTGCTTTTTCTGTTTGTGACAGAGATATTGTTGCTGTTTCTGGCAGGAAATAGTTTATACAAGGAAGAGCAGGGGAAATTAGGGGCGTTAGTGCTGTCCCATCCGGAACAGGAGACGGAGTATATAGAGTTATTTGACAGAGGAAAGCAAAGAAATCGTCAGGAAGAGGAAGCGGGGAAAGAGCTGGAGGAGCGTTACGGGTATACTCCTTTTGATGGGAGAAGCGTGAAAACCTTTGCTGCATATGGAATAGGAATGGCGATGGTTTTTGTGGCAGGACTTGGAGTTTCATGGGTTTTGTTTTTGCGAAATAAAAGAGACCGGCAGCAAGATGAAAATAACCAGGAAGAACTTCGGGAAAAATATATAGAACTGCAGAATCATTTTGAAAAAGTAAGAGAAAAACTTTCCAGAGAAGAAAATAATACAAAATCTTTAATTACAGATATTTCCCACCAATTGAAAACACCGATTGCTTCATTGAAGATGAGTTGTGAACTGGCGGGGTCTGCCGATTTAACCTGGGAGGAACGGGAAGAATTTTATAAAAAGGAATGGGATGAAATTCAAAGACTGGAAAATCTTTTGGATTCACTGATTCATGTGTCCAGATTGGAATCTGGGATGATTCAGATTCAGCCAGAGATGGGCAGTCTGAAAAATACATTGGTACAGGCTGTAAACAGTGTGTATATGAAAGCGTATGAAAAATCCATAGATATTTCTCTGGATGAATTTCAGGATGTGCAAATTGTACACGACTCGAAATGGACAGGAGAAGTGTTCGTAAATATTTTAGACAACGCAGTAAAGTATTCGCCGGAGCATACAGAAATCCGAATTCGGGTAACAGAGCTTGCTACCTGCATGATGCTGGAATTTATCGACCAGGGAACAGGTATTCCGGAAGAAGAGGCGCATCGGGTATTTCAGCGTTTTTACAGAGGAAACCAAGAGTATGTAAAAAAACAGGAGGGCTCTGGGGTTGGACTTTATCTTGCCAGAAAAATTTTGGAGGAGCAGAAAGGCACGATTTGTGTAAAAGCAGCACCTGAAGGCGGTAATAATTTTGTGGTGACATTACCAAAGAAATAGATTTCTGAAAAAAAGATTTCTTACAAAATTGTTATGCTTTTTGTAAGCCTGCTGTAAGACTGGATTGATAGAATGACATTAGCAAAGAAAAAGGAGGCTTCAAAGTTTATGAAAGCAATATTAGAAACAAGAGATCTTGTGAAATATTATGGAAAAGGCGATAATTTGGTGAAAGCTATTGACCATACAGATTTAATAATCGAACCAGGTGAATTTACAGCAATTGTAGGACGTTCTGGATCGGGAAAAAGTACTCTTCTTCATATGCTGGGAGGATTGGACCGTCCTGATTCCGGAAAGGTTTTGATAGAAGGAAGAGATATTTTTCAACTGAAAGATGAAAAACTTGCAGTGTTCCGCAGAAGAAAGATTGGGTTTATTTTCCAAAGTTACAATTTAGTACCATCCTTAAATGTTTGGGAAAATATTGTGCTACCCATTGGATTGGATGGAAAGAAAGTGGATACAGAGTATGTTATGGATATTATCTGTAGAATTGGAATGGAGGATAAATTGAAATCCTTACCGAATACTCTTTCTGGTGGGCAACAGCAGCGGGTTGCTATTGCAAGAGCGTTGGCATCCCGCCCGGCGATTATTTTAGCAGATGAACCAACAGGAAATTTGGATTCCAAGACGGAGTTAGAAGTGATTTCTATGTTGAAATCCTGTGTTTCAGAATATGGGCAGACACTGGTTATGATCACGCATGATGAGACCATTGCGCAGATGGCTGACCGTATGATTGTCATTGAAGACGGTAAGGTGGTGAGAGCATGAAAACAGTAACAAAAACAGCGCTTGCCAATGTAAAACAGAACAAAGGAAGAAATTTTTTATGTGGATGCGCCATTGCACTGACTACGTTTCTGATATTTGTTGTTTTAACGGTGGGATATGGAATGATCCGCGTACGGCTTGCATCGGTGGATGCTTATTATCCAACTTACCATATTATGTTCCGCCAAGTTTCCGAGAAAAACACCAAAGCACTTCAGGTGCATAATGATATAGAAGAAATCGGTCTGAGAATGGATTTGGGACAGATTATAGATGATGATGCCACAATCATTATGACCGCTATGGATAATAATGGGATTCGGTTGAACAAAGCGGAGTTAGAAGAAGGAACTTTCCCAAAAAATGAAAAAGATATTGTTGTTTCCAAGGGAGTTTTAGAGGAACTGGGAATTCAGGGAAAATTGGGTGATGAAATCACGATTCCATACCAAATTTACGAAAAAGACGGTATGGGATATGCGAAAGAAGACACTTTCCGCATCTGTGGCTTTATGAAATCTTCTGATTTGAATAAAGAAAAGAAAATGTATTTTGTGATGAATTCCATGGAATATGCGAAACAGATGATACCGGAAGCAGACAGAGAATATCGTGTGATGTTCCGTCTGGCAGATGCAGAGCATATGACAACAGATGAAATCGTAGAGAGGGGAAAAGAAATCGGAGAGGATTTTGGTGTACCTGAGGGAAATGTGGTAGAAAACAGAGAGTATTTGGCTGCAAATTATACGGATCCGTCATTTGTAAAAGGAATGATCGTGGTAATCGTTATGGTTGTTTTAGCAGGAATCCTGACTATTTACAGTATTTATTATGTGTCTATGATACCAAAAGTACAGGAATATGGAAAATTAAAAGCCATAGGCTCCACCAAAAGACAGATTCGGCAGATGGTATTCCGTGAAGGAATGCTGGTTACGGCGCTTGCCCTCCCTGTAGGATTGCTTATCAGTAGTTTCCTGTCCAGATGGATTATGAAACAGATGATTACTTTTATGGCAGGCGAAGACCCTCTAATGCAGGTAGCAGCAGAACTTGTAAAAAATGGTGAGGTATCTTTGTTGCACTGGTGGATTTATGCGATTACCATTATGGCGGTGCTCTTTACTTCCGCAGTTTCTTTGGCAAAACCGATGCGAATTGCTGCCAAAGTTTCGCCCATTGAGGCTATGCGTTATCAGGGGTTAGAAAAACGTGGGAAAAAAGTACGGAAAGGCTATCAGAATCTCACGATTTTTCGTTTGACAAAAGCAAATATGGCAAGAAATAAAAAGAGGACTGGGATTACGATTGTTACATTAGGAGCAACTGGTATTCTGTTCATGGTTGTGGCAACTATTTTATCTTGCGCGGCACCGAAAGAAATTGCAAGAAAGGATATTGAATCTGATTATAAAATTAAATTGGAAACAT
Organism: Dorea sp. AGR2135; assembly: GCF_000420885.1. Lineage (NCBI taxonomy): Bacteria > Bacillati > Bacillota > Clostridia > Lachnospirales > Lachnospiraceae > Dorea > Dorea sp. AGR2135. Next base: position 12,957 of record NZ_ATVU01000019.1, read on the forward strand.
GGGGTGGGGACAAAATGAATCCGGACAGAGACTGGAGACAGGTTCAGCAGAATAACCCCTTGACGAAAGCGTTTATTGATCAGGTTCGTGATGTAGACGGTGTGGAAGAGGTAAAGGTAAAAACATTTATGAATGGCAAAATTCCGAAACTATCTATGGATGGTGAAATTTGGGACGCGGATATTATTGGACTGGATGCATCTTATGCAGAAACGCTGGAAAAAGGAGAGATACAAGGACATGTGACATATGAAGAATTGGAAAAAGGAGATAAAATCCTCATGTCTGCTAATATGCTATACTGGTTCCCGGAACTGAAAGTGGGAGATTCCTTGAAGATGGTTTTGAATATGGGAGATGACAAGGTAGAAAAGACTTTTGAGATAGGAGCCATCGGAGATTACTATGAAAGCCTTGGCGGAAGTTCATTTTATCTGCCCCAATCAGTGTTGGAAAAAATGAATCCCAATAATCTGAACTACACACTGGAAATCACAGTGAATGATCAGAAAAAGAACAGTGCATATCAGGAACTTCAGGCACTTGCCGACAACAGTGAATACCTGGTGACAGGAAGTTATGAAGAGCAACTTCAGGAGTGGGAAAAGAATATGCGGTTGATGAGCGTTTTGTGTTATGCATTTCTGATTATTCTGGGTGGAATTGGAATCATGAATCTTGTGAACACTATGATGAACAGTATTTACACAAGAAGGCGGGAGCTTGGAATGATACAGGCGATAGGAATGTCTGAAAAACAGTTGATCCGTATGCTGCAACTGGAAGGAATCATCTATACTTTGGGAACATTGGCAGTTTCTGTGGGCATTGGAAGTCTTGTAGGATATGGTGCATTTCTTTATGCAAAAACCAAACACATGTTTCAGATCACTGAGTATCATTTTCCAGTGGTCCCAGCAGTGCTTTTGATTTGTGTGGTTGCCTTTTTACAGGTACTGCTCACATATGGAGTATCTGCAAATTTCCGAAAATTGAGTTTGATTGATCGGATACGATATGCAGAGTAATATATTAAAAACATCATATATACAAAGGGAAACGCTATAAAAAAACAGAATTGCCCAATATGATTAAAAGGACCACCGTGCCATAAAGTATCTTCACGCGTCATTTCTAAATTACGGCGGCTTTGATTTTCAGAGCCGCCGCTTTCTTTGTTTGCGCGCCATGGGCGCGCTCTAACGGGTGTAAGTCCCGAACATGCCCAGGTAGTGGGAAATGTATAGACGAACAGCAAGGGTGTCTACCGTGAGGTGGAATCTGAAGGAAGCTGTAAGCAAATCTCTGGTCCGACGGACAGAAATCACATATAAGGCTAGGCTTCGAGTGATAAGCTGGCAAAGAACAGCGAAGTCTAATAACTACCACGTTTGTAGAAGCAGAGTAAATGCGGCGGATATATGGAGAGAAAGAGCGTGCACCTTAAGCGTGGAGGTCTCACAGAGGTTTCATTAGCCTAGTAACAACGAACTGTGAGAAGTCAGCCGAGCCCATAGTAGTGAAGAAGTCTCTGTAATGGGGATGGAGCGAAGGGGCGAACAATCAATCAGTTTGAGTATGTCTCGTATTGCAGAAATGACAACATCTGCCGTAACCAATCGGGTAAAAGGTGGTCAAATCAAGCGAGACGGAAAGGAAAGAACGCATGGACACAAGTAATCTAATGGAGCAGATATTATCTAGTGATAATCTCAACAGAGCATATCTGCAAGTCGTACGAAACAAAGGTGCTGAGGGAGTGGACGGAATGAAGTACACAGAACTGAAGGAACACCTTGCAAAGAACGGCGAAACCATCAAGGGACAGTTGAGGACAAGAAAATATAAGCCTCAGCCAGTACGAAGAGTGGAGATACCAAAGCCTGATGGCGGTGTCAGAAACCTGGGAGTACCAACAGTAACAGACAGATTCATACAACAAGCCATCGCACAGGCGTTAACACCAATCTATGAGGAACAGTTCCATGACCACAGTTACGGATTCAGACCTAATAGATGTGCACAGCAGGCAATTCTAACGGCACTTGATATAATGAATGACGGAAATGACTGGATTGTAGACATCGACTTGGAAAAGTTCTTTGACACAGTAAACCATGATAAGCTAATGACTTTAATTGGAAGAACAATTAAGGACGGAGATGTCATCTCTATTGTAAGGAAGTATCTAGTGAGCGGAATTATGATAGACGATGAGTATGAGGATTCCATTGTGGGAACTCCACAAGGCGGAAACCTTTCTCCATTGCTGGCAAACATCATGCTCAATGAACTTGATAAGGAAATGGAAAAGAGAGGGCTTAACTTTGTACGATATGCAGATGACTGTATTATCATGGTCGGAAGTGAAATGTCTGCGAATAGAGTTATGAGAAATATCTCACGATTCATCGAAGAAAAGCTAGGGCTCAAGGTCAACATGACTAAGAGTAAAGTAGACAGACCAAGCGGACTTAAATACCTTGGATTTGGGTTCTACTTTGATTCAAGAGCGCATCAGTTTAAGGCAAAACCACATGCAAAATCAGTAGCGAAGTTTAAGAAGAGAATGAAAGAACTCACATGCCGTAGTTGGGGTGTTAGCAACAGCTGTAAAGTGGAGAAGCTCAATCAGCTCATAAGAGGTTGGATTAACTACTTCAAGATAGGCAGTATGAAAACACTATGCAAGGAATTAGATTCAAGAATCCGTTATCGGCTTCGCATGTGCATTTGGAAACAATGGAAAACACCACAGAATCGAGAGAAGAACCTTGTAAAACTTGGAATAGACAGAAACACAGCTAGACGAGTTGCATACACAGGTAAAAGAATAGCTTATGTATGTAACAAAGGCGCAGTAAATGTTGCTATAAGTAACAAAAGATTAGCCTCATTTGGACTAATCACAATGTTAGATTACTACACCGAAAAGTGTGTTACTTGTTAAGTTGATTGAACCGCCGTATACGGAACCGTACGTCAGACTGTCTAACGATTAAGAAAAATGTTATAATAAAACTACCAAATACAGTATCGTAGGGGGATTCGTTATGGCATATATTGTTGGCGCAGATAGATATCAAACAAGAATGGTAACCACTTCATTAGATGACTTAATAAGTAAGGATAATTCTGTACGAGTAATAGATTCTTATGTAGAATCCTTAAATTTAGAAAATCTAGGTTTTATAGAGTATAGTGGTAGGAATCGAGGACAATCACCTTATCGCCGATCTGATTTATTAAAACTTCATATCTATGGCTATTTAAATAAGATTCGTTCTAGCAGAGCATTGGAAACAGAAGCAAAACGCAACCTGGAATTAATGTGGCTGGTAAACTGCATAACACCTGATCATGGTACTATTGCAGGTTTTGTTCAGAAGAATAAGGCTGCGTTTCACAATACATTACGAAATCTTACCCTTATTCTCAAAGGATGGGGGCTCATTGATGGAGAACTGATTGTTATTGATGGAACTAAGATCCGTGCTCAAAACAGCAAGCATAATTGTATTACGCAAAGCGGTTTAGATAAAAAAATCGAATATGCGGAAGCTCAGATAAATGCATATCTTATGGCAATCGCTAAAGATGAAGCGCTGGCAGATGACCTTACAGATAAACTAAAAACATATCAAGAGCTAAAAGAACAGTATCTTACACAAAAACAGGAATTAAAAGATGAAGGACTGGAACAAAAGAGTTTGACAGATCCTGATTCAAGAAGGATGAAAAATAACGGCTCATTGGATATCTGCTACAATGTACAGTCTGTTGTAGATGCAAAGAATCATTTTGTTGTAGATATTTCGACGACTAATGATATAAATGACCAAAACCAGCTTTACACTATGGCACAAAAAGCATCCGAACTTTTAGAAAAAGAGTCTTCTACAGTTCTGGCAGATACAGGTTATTATAACGGAACGGAGATAAAAAACTGTGTTGATGCCGGAATGAATGTCTTTATAAAAAAAGCTAAAGCGAATAATGCTACAAAGGATAATGAATTTCGCAAAGAAAAGTTTATATATAATGGTGAAACTGATGAATATACATGCCCAGCAGGAGATAGATTACGATTTTTTGAAAATACTTCGAAGAATGGTATGAAGTATCGCAAATATAAGTGTACAGACTGCAATTCATGCAAATATAAAAAAGACTGCACTACTTCTTCATCTGGAAGAACGATACAGCGTTGGGTACATGAAGATGTTCTTGAAACTGTGTATAATGAAACACTAAATAATAACGAGGTTTATAAACAGAGAAGATGTATCGTGGAGCATCCGTTTGGGACTATAAAAAGAAGTCTCGGATATAGTTTCTTTCATCGACGCAGACAAGAGAATGTTGACGCAGAAGCTGCATCTATGTTTATCGCTTATAACTTTAAGCGATTATTAAGCATGTTTTCAACAGAAGAATTAGCAACGAAGTTTGAAGGAAGTGTGATGTAGCAGGGAGAGGAACGCATGTAATTCATGTGAAAAACAAAGATAAAAATGGTATTAAAAAAATCAAATATAAAAATACCGTACATCAGACTGAATTTTCGAATCGTTAGACAGTCTGACGTACGGTGGTGTGAGAGGTCGGAATTTCTCATTTAAGAGAAATTCCTCCTACTCGATTTGCCTATCGGCAAGTCTACGACGACCCGAACACTGTAAAAATACGGCGGCTAATGGCGGCTATATGCTGGAAAAACGACCGGAAGAAATTTCTCTTATCCTTTACAAATCATAGCCTAATAGTATATAGTTGACATTTTTTTATGAATATGATATTTTGTTAAGTACGTTAACAAAAAGGAGCGGTGAAATGAACTACGAAAAAATTTTATGCGAATTTCAAAACTTCATAAAAGCATATCTCAGTTTAGAACACAAACAACATAGAATTCTTGACTTGAATTTATCAGAGGTACATTTATTGAAAGTAGCTGAACAAAACCCAAATTACACTCTTAGTGAATATGCTGAAAAGCTGAATGTAAGTCGAAGTGCCATTACGCAATTAGTTAATTTGTTAGAAAAAAAAGATTGTGTCAAAAAGAAAAAGGCTAACATGAAAAGTTTTGTGCTTGAGTTAACATCTAAAGGAGAAATAGTATGTAATAAACATGATGAAGAGCATAAAAAAATAGAAAATGATTTAAGAAGAATTTTTGAAAAATATGATTGTATTTTTTTTGAACAATTGAGCGAATTAATGTCTGATATCATAAGCGCTTGGGAGGAATACGATGGGATGTAAAATTATAATTGAAGATACTAATAAAATGATGGATTCAAAGATGAATATATGCATCCAGGGATTAAAAAAGTTTGAAGAAATTAAAATTATTTTAGAAACAAACTGTTTTTATAATATAAATGCTCCTATGAATTGGTCAGAGAATACATTTTGGCAAGCTGAAGCTATTTTTCTTAGTGATTCAAATGGAATAGTATCCCTTAAAAACTCACCATCTAAAGGGGGAGATTATATAGGCATTAGAGATATGGGGCTGTTTGAATCTCTTAAGGCTGTATCTATAGTTAATAAAAAACATATTAGAGACCTTAAAAATTTACCTTTAAATGATGTTGTAAGTTATAAAATTTCAGTTTTATCGGATGGAAAGTTACTTGCTAAAACAACTTTTAATAGATTCTATAAAAATTCTAATATAAATTACTATGATATACTAAGGGATAGTTGGCAAGGGAGATTGTTTTATGAGGAGGATAAAAATAAAAAACCAGCTATTATAGTATTATCTGGTAGTGATGGAGGAATTGAAAAAGCACAAAATATTGCAATGATGTTATCAAATCATGGTTTTGTGACACTAGCTATTAGTTATTTCGGAATGAATAACCAAAAATCAAGTTTAGATAGAATACCACTTGAAAACATTGAAGAAGCATTAAAGTATATACAAAAGTTGACATTTGTTGATTCTGCAAAGATTGGAATTTATGGTAGATCAAAGGGAGCAGAATATAGTCTAATGTTTCTAACTAAATATGATGGTATTAAATGTGCAGTTTTAAATTCTCCAAGTGATAGAGTTTATGAAGGGTTAAAAGGAAAGAGAAATTCTAAACATTCTTCTTGGACATATGGTGGAAAAGAGATATCTTATAAACCATTTAAAATAAGGGAATTTATTATGAATATGCTGACGAAGAAATCAAGTATTGATGATTCTGGAGTTATGGACATAGAAAATGTTACATGTCCCCTTTTACTAATTACTTCAATAAAAGATGAAATATGGGATTCTTATAGTGCATCAATTAACATTATGAAAAAAGCAAAATCATATGAAAAGAGTATTGTATTAACAACAGAGTTAGGGCATATGAACACCATTTCCTATCTTCCAAATCCACGCTATAAAAAGTATAAAACAGACAAAATATATTATGAGGCTATACTGTCGTGGGAAAATACTCTATCTTGGTTTATTAATTATTTAAAAAACATATGAAAAGATTAGTTTATAAAAGCGTGAGGAATACGGAGTAACACAAACAAGGCTTAGATCGTTGGAACTGATTGGATTGACTTGGGAAGATGTAGATGTCAGAACGAAAGCGGTAAGTATTGACCATCAGTTGATTTATAAAGATTTAGGCGATGGCTATAAATTCCATATTTCCACGCCAAAGACGGATTCTGGAATCCGAACTATCCCTATGACATCAGATGTACAAAGAGCATTTGAAGAACAAAAGAAATTAAACTTTATGCTTCAAAAAGGAAAAGATGTTGAGATAGACGGTTATAAAGGATTCATTTTCATGGCAAAGTCCGGCAGACCGCTCATGCCTAGTGCAATAAACAATATCTTATATAATATTGTAGACGCATATAACAAAAAAGAAGTTCAAATTGCAAAGACTGAACATAGAAATGCTGAATTGTTACCAACGGTATCCGCTCACATTATGCGACATACGGCTTGTACCAGAATGGCAGAAAAGAGGATAGACGTAAAAGTTCTTCAATATATTATGGGACATGCCCACATAGATGTAACAATGGACGTGTATAACCATGTAAGTGAGATGTCCAGAATTGAGAGTGAAATCACAAGGCTGGAAAGCGTAGCAATTAGCTGACACCAAAAATAAAAAAATTGGTGTCAAAATGGTGTCAAATCAAGAAAAAGTGATGATTATAAGGAAGAAAAAGTGTTGCAAACCTCGTAAAATCAAGGTTTGCAAAAAAATCTCAAAAAACTAGCACTCAATACTTGTTATCACAGTGTGGATTTTGTCTAACTTCATAGAGTGCCGTAAGTGCCTATTTACGGGCATTCTCGGATTTTATGATTTTGTCTTAGCTCATCAGAAATCGTCATTTTACAAAAAATTGGTGTCAAAATTGGTGTCAATCAGCAGAGAGATACCTTTTCTTGCCACAGTATATCAGTATCACAAATTGAAAAATTGAATATTGTAAGTAGATTATGGAACGCCGATATTGACGTTCCTTTTCTATTTCCAGCCGTTCAGAAATGGACGGCTTTTTCTATATCCAAACGAAAGGAGAATTTTAAAAGCTATGAAAAAGATATTGAAGCGATTAGCCACAGGCTTCCTTGCCTTTGCAACTATCGCTACCGCTTTGCCTACAACGGCAGTCCATGCTTCTGAAACGCAATATTGGACAGAAAGTGCAGAGCGTGTCGGTGTTGTTGAAAAAGTGATGAATGATGGTTCTATCGGTTCGACATTCAATGAGGGCTACATGAAAGTTGAGGGCGAAACTGCCTACTGCGTGGATATCAACACCAACTTTAAGAACGGCTACAAGACCAGAGCCGATGCAAGTACCCGCATGAGTGCCGACCAGATTTCCGACGTTGCCCTCTCTCTGGAATACGTCAAGCAGTACACACAGAGCCACAGCGGATTGAACTATAAACAGGTCTATCTTCTTGAACAGTGTGTCGTATGGCAGAGATTGAGTGTTCATCTTGGCTGGCAGTGTGATAATGTCAGAGCTTCCTATGATGAAATTCCGAAAGCCATACAGGACGAGGTTTATGCTGGGGCGAAAGCCTTTGCCAGTGCAAACAAGGGACGCTATGAATGTGGCGGTTATATCTACTCTGGCGAGGGACAGGATATTGGACAGTTCTGGGCGAAACTTGCCGTAGGAAATGCTACATTGAAAAAGACTTCCAGTAATGCCAGCATTACCGACGGAAACGGGCTTTACTCTATCGCTGGTGCGACTTATGGTGTCTATTCTGATAAGGACTGTACGAAACAGCTTGTCACCCTTACGACTGATAACAGCGGGAACACGGATACCGTGGAAGTAAAGGCTGGCACAATCTATATCAAAGAGCTTTCTGCTCCTGCTGGCTATAAGGTGGACAGCACTGTATATTCCTTAAATGTGGAAGCTGGCAAGACAGCGACCTTGAACGTATCCGATACACCAAAGGTCACAGACACCTTGATTGAATTATTTAAGATTGACATGGAAACACAGAAAGACGCTCCACAGGGCGACGCTTCCCTAGAGGGTGCGGAGTTCACATGGAAATTCTATGCGGGACACTATACCGCCGACAATCTCCCTAGTGAGCCTACGAAAACATGGGTGACAAAGACAATCGCTGAAAAAGACAGCGACGGCACTATCCATTACGTTTCCCTCCTTTCTGATGAATACAAGGTATCTGGGGATAGCTTCTATACACAGGACGGAAAGAACGTGCTTCCTTTAGGAACGCTGACCGTTGAGGAAACAAAAGCTCCAAACGGATATCTTCTTGACGGTGCGTATATGCAGGCAAATGGCAGTGAAGAACAAATTAAAGGAATGTACCTTACACAGATTACCGAGGACGGCGACCTTGCCGTACTGTCTGGAAGCAATCAGTACCATGTATCAGACAAGGTTATCCGTGGCGGTGTGAAAATCCAGAAACGAGATTTGGAAACCAGCGATACAAAAGGTCAAGGAAGTGCGACTTTGAAAGACGCTGAATTTGAAATCGTTTCTCTTAATGACAATACCGTACTTGTTGAGGGCAAGCTCTACAAGAAAGGTGAAGTGGTAAAGACAATCCTTACTGACATTGAGGGCGTGGCTTCTACTTCTGCCGACCTGTTACCATACGGGAAATACCGTATTGAGGAAAGCAAAGCACCAGAGGGCTATCTGACTGACGGTGCGAAACCGATTGAATTTGAAATCACAGAGGACGGGAAAATCGTTGACCTTACAGGCGAGGACACTTCCATTTACAATCAAGTGAAGCGTGGCGACCTAGAGGGTGTCAAGATTGGTGCTGGCACACACCAGCGTCTTGCGGGAGTTCCGTTTAGGATCACCAGCAAGACCACAGGTGAGAGCCATGTTATCGTGACTGACGACAACGGGCAGTTTTCCACTTCTTCTGACTGGGCTTCCCATAAGAACAACACTAATGCAGGAAAGACCAGCGAGGACGGTATCTGGTTTGGGACAAGCGAGCCAGACGACAGCAAAGGTGCTTTGATTTACGATACCTATATCATTGAGGAATTACGCTGTGAGAGCAACAAGGGCTTTGAGCTTATCCCACCGTTTGAAATCGTGGTGTCCAGAAACAATGTGACCGTTGACTTAGGAACACTTACGGATGAATACGAGAAAGAAATCACTATCCATACTACAGCCACAGGCAAGGACGGTGAGAAGTCTATTGTAGCTGGCAAAGAGGTAACAATCGTTGACACAGTTACACTTGACGGATTGGAAAAAGGCACAAAATATCAGTTGAAAGGCTGGCAGATGTTGAAAGAGGAAAATGTCGAGCTTCTTATCAACGGACAGCGTATAGAAAACAGCTATACCTTTACTGCTGATGATGAGGAAATGAAGATTGAAATGGAATACACATTCAATGCTTCTGCTCTTGGCGGTCAGAACCTTGTGACCTTTGAGGAACTTTACGACCTTTCCAATGAAGACGAACCTGTAAAGGTGGCTGAACACAAGGACATTGACGACGAGGGACAGACGGTGCTTATTACGGAGCGTATCATCTCTATCCATACTACAGCGACCAGCGAGGATGGTAAGAAAGAGATTGAAGCTGGAAAAGACGTGACAATCATTGATACCGTTACCCTCGACGGATTGGAAATCGGCACGAAGTATCAGCTCAAAGGCTGGCAGATGATTAAGGACGAAAACGCAGAGCTTATCATCAATGGTGAACGTGTCGAGAATGACTATACCTTTACTGCCGACAGTGAAAGCACGGAAGTTCAGATTGCCTTTACATTCGACGCTTCCGAGCTTGGCGGAAAAGAGCTTGTGACCTTTGAGGAATTATACGATTTGAGCAATCCAGACGAACCGACTAAGGTTACAGAGCATAAGGACATTGAGGACGACGGGCAAACGGTAACAATTACAGAAGTACCAGAAACGCCAGAAGAACCTACACCAGAACAGCCGACCACACCAGATACACCGAGCAAGACAACAGACGCTCCAAAGACAGGTGATAATACAAACATTGCCTTATTCTTAGGACTTCTTGCTCTCTCTGGTGCAGGCGTGGCAGGAACATACTTCTTCAAGCGTAGACGTTCCTAATCGGGCGGTCTACTTATGATGATGAAGAAATCACGTTCCCCGCCGTATGGACTTGTAACAGGAAATGAAAATTTAAACTGTTCCTTTTCTGTTCTTCTGTTTGCAGATCAACGGAAAAGGACAGTCCACTAGGGGCGTGGGGAGTGTAGCTCCTCACATATCAATGACAGAAAGAAATGAGGTAGAAACACATGAAATTAAAATATATCGTGCCAGATATGGCACAGACTTTTGGAAACTTAGAGTTTGCAGGTGAAAATGAGGTGGAGCAACAGCGTGTTAATGGTCGCTTTGTTCCCATGACAAGAAGCTATAACCTGTATTCCGACATTCAGAGAGCCGACGACATTATCGTGGTGCTTCCCGCAAAGGCTGGGGAGAAGCGTTTCAAATATGAGCAGAAAGTCAAGCTCGTAAACCCGAAGATTACCGCCGAGGGAAAGAACGTAAGAGGTCGTGGCTATACCAACTATATCTTAACGGCTGACGATATGCTTCCAGCCGAGGAAAGCAAGTAAAGGGGGATAACAGATTATGAGATTAGCGAATGGAATTGTATTAGATAAGGAAAAGACTTTCGGTGTTTTGAAATTCTCTGCTCTTAGACATGAGGTGCGTATGGAGAATGAGGACGGGACGACCAGCGAGGAAATCAAGCGTAGAACCTATGATTTGAAGTGCAGTCAGCAGGAACGCACGATACAGGTATCTATCCCAGCAGAAATCCCTGTCAAGGACTATCCGTACAATGCCGAGGTGGAGCTTATCAATCCTGTTGCCGACACGGTGGCAAACGCCAACTACCGAGGGGCAGATGTGGAGTGGTACATCAAGGCAGATGATATTATACTGAAACAAAAGTCAAACGTTGGTCATAAAACAGCACCAGCAAATATAAAATAATTTTTAATAGTCTATCAGATTGTATCCATCCTCAAATATACGGTATAATCAGTATATAAACTTTATTAAAGGGGTGGTATTATGTTTCTCTACAATATTGAGTCCATAGCCAAAAAATTACAAATAGACTATGAAGATATAACCAGCCATATCGAGCATATGGGCGTCCGTGGCACTAGCAGGGAAGACGTTTTACGGCAACGAATTAAAGAACTGTTGCCACAAAAATTTACTGTTGGAAATGGTATCATTACTGATTGTCAAGGAAAACAAAGCCGTCAACAAGACTTTTTCGTTTATGATGCTTTTAATTCACCTACATTTTTACAAACGGAGTCCTCTTGTATTATTCCTGTGGAAAGTGTATATGCAACCATAGAGGTTAAATCTACACTTAATAAAGACACGTTAAGGCAGAGCGTTGAAAACATAAAAAGTGTTAAAGAATTAGAATTATCTGTTTTACATAATTCTCCTTTTATACCGCAAAAATATAATTATATTTTTGGTGCTATCTTTGCATATAGTTCTGAAACCACCATTGAAACTATTGCAAAAAATTTAGGAGAATTTTGTAAGGAGATTCCCTACTCACAGCAACCTAATATCGTATGTATTTTAAATCAAGGTATAATCATACATACACCGAAAGTTGAGGGCAGACAAATTGAAATTACTCCATCAGAGAAAACAACTATAGCCATAATAAGAAACAGTCTTGAATTAAATTTATATCTATTTTATTTGGTATTACAGCAACATCTTAATACGACAAAGAACTTTCCACCTAATTTACTAAAATATGCTGAAAAGTCGGGCGCACTGAATAATCTGCAAATATATATCCCCCTTGACCTTATTCCAGAAGATTTTTCACTAAAAGCTGGAAAAACAAATTTTACTGGTGAGGAAGTTCAATTTTTAGGGAAATACAATGAAATTATTTTTAAGGCTTTTACGAAGCAATTAACGCCAGAAGATTTAAAAAAGCATTCTCTTTCGGAGGAACAAGTTCTTGAAATTATAAGTAAATTCTCTGCTATTATTAAACGCTCATTTGGAGATGGTGTAACAGTGAAATCTATAGAACAAACTAAAGAAAATAAATAATACCTATGAACTGGTAGTCATAAACATAAACGACTGCCAGTTTTTTTGAAAGGAGATGGATATTTGATAAATAGAAAAGGAAAGCGTATCAGAGTTAGTGACAAGAACCTTGTGTACCGCTTCTGTTTGGGTACGCTTCTGCTCCTGTTCGTGGCGGTTCTCCTGCTATTGAACATGGGACAGCTCATGCGTACCGATTGGGAGCATTTCAGCTTACTTGATAATGGCGTGACGCTTTCCACATACAACTTCATAACCATAGGGATAGCGACTGGTGTTTGTGCATTGGTCGCTTTTCTTTATTACCGCTTCTTCCATGACAGCTTCAAGAAGCTATTGCACCGTCAAAAGCTGGCACGCATGATACTGGACAATAAGTGGTATGAAGCCCAGACCGTACAGGACAGCGGTTTTTTCGCTGACCTGCAGAGCAGATCAAGGGAAAAAATCGTCTGGTTTCCTAAAATCTATTATCAAATGGACACGGGACTGCTCCATATCCGCTGTGAAATCTCTCTGGGAAAGTATCAAGACCAGTTCCTTAGACTGGAAGATAAACTGGAAAGCGGGCTGTACTGTGAGCTGACCGACAAGACGCTCCATGATGGCTATATCGAATACACCTTGCTCTATGACATGATAGCGAACCGTATCACGATTGACGAGGTAAAAGCAGAAAACGGGGGCTTGCATCTGATGAAGAACCTTACATGGGAATACGACGCACTTCCTCACGCCCTTATCTGTGGCGGGACTGGCGGTGGAAAGACCTATTTCCTGCTGACAATCATTGAAGCCCTCTTGCAGACCAACGCCCAGCTTTTCATCTTAGACCCTAAGAACGCCGACCTTGCGGACTTGGGTACGGTCATGGATAATGTGTACCACACCAAAGAAGATATGATTGAATGTGTCAATGCGTTCTATGAGGGCATGTTACAGCGAAACGAGAAAATGAAGCAACACCCAGACTACAAGACGGGCGAAAACTATGCCTATCTGGGCTTACCGCCCTGCTTCCTTATCTTTGATGAATATGTGGCGTTCTTGGAAATGCTGGGGACAAAGGAAAGTATGAGCCTTTTAAGCCAACTAAAGAAAATCGTCATGCTCGGCAGACAGGCGGGCTATTTTCTCATTGTCGCCTGCCAGCGTCCCGACGCAAAGTATTTTTCAGACGGTATTAGAGATAACTTCAACTTCCGTGTGGGCTTGGGACGTATCAGCGAGCTTGGCTACGGTATGCTTTTCGGAAGCGACGTAAAGAAGCAGTTCTTCCAGAAGCGTATCAAAGGGCGTGGCTATTGTGACGTGGGTACGAGCGTCATATCAGAGTTTTACACTCCCCTTGTACCAAAGGGGCATGATTTTTTACAGGCTATCGGCTCGCTCGTTCTCAAAAGGCAGGACGGGACGGCGACGTGCGAAGCGAAAGGCGACGGCACGGACTAGCCCTGCTGGTGTGGCGTCAGCCACGCCAGCGAAAGAAGCCCCTCGGTATCTAACAGAGGGGCACAATTCCGCTGGAAACTACGGTCAAAAAGTCTGGAAATCCCGCTTGTCATAAGGGGTTTCTCTCACTCATGGCTGACTGTGACAATCGGCGGAAAATATCACAGATTTATATAAATACACGATTGGGGGTATGCAGGCTGAATGAAAGCACCTTTATAAACGCCTTGAAAGAGAAACGTCAGTCTTACGGCGTGTCCCAGACAAGGCTTGCAGTCATGGCTGGTATCAGCCGTGAACATTTAAACCGTATCGAAGCGGGAAAGGTAACGCTCACAGAGGATATGCAGGAAAAGCTCATGGAAGCTGTTGAGAAATTCAATCCCGACGCTCCCATGTACCTGTTGTTCGACTATGTGCGTATCCGTTTTCCTACGCTGGATATACAGCACGTTATTAAAGATATATTGAAGCTCAATATCGACTATATGCTCCATGAGGATTACGGACACTACAAGTACACCGAGCATTACTATTTGGGTGATGTGTTTGTCTATACCTCGCAAGATGAGGAAAAAGGTACGCTTCTGGAGCTGAAAGGAAAAGGCTGTCGCCAGTTTGAGAGCTATCTGCTGGCACAGGAGCGAAGCTGGTATGACTTCCTCATGGACGCTCTGGTTGAGGGTGGTGTGATGAAACGCCTTGACCTTGCCATTAACGACAGGGCGGGCATACTGGATATTCCAGATCTGACCGCAAAATGCAACCGTGGGGAATGTGTTTCCCTGTTCCGTTCGTTCAAGTCCTATGCTTCTGGCGAGCTGGTGAAGCACAACGAGCAGGACAAGGCGGAAATGGGACACACGCTGTATATCGGCTCTCTGAAATCAGAAGTCTACTTCTGCTGTTATGAGAAGAACTACGAACAGTACGCAAAGCTGGGAATACCGCTTGAGGAAGCACACATAAAGAACCGCTTCGAGATACGACTGAAAGATGAAAGAGCCTATTATGCCGTCCGTGAACTGCTGACCCATTATGACGCAGAACAGACGGCATTTTCTATCATCAATTACTATATCCGCTTCGTGGACAGAGAGCCGGAAAAGCGAAAGACAGACTGGAAGCTCAATGACCGCTGGACGTGGTTTATCGGGAAAGACCGCCCACCTGTCAAGCTGACGACAGAGCCAGAGCCTTACACGCTGGAAAGGACGCTGGGTTGGATAAGCAGGCAGGTCGCCCCTACGCTGAAAATGCTGAAAAAGATAGACGCTGGCAATAGCACAAGCTATCTGAAAGAGATTGAGGACAATGCAAAGCTGACGGAAAAGCATTTGCAGATAATCCGTCAGCAGACAGCGGACACAGAGGAACTTATCACAGAGTAAAGGAGAATTGGGATTATGGCAGAACTTGTCAAGGACTTGGTGCTGGCATCGCTGGGAATGGGTATCGGTGTCGTCCTTATGTGTATCGCACAGGTCAGCAAAATGGCTGATGAAGAAATGGAAGAAATCAAAAAGGAAAGGATTGATAAAGAATGAATTTCGGACAGAACTTATACAACTGGTTTTTAAGCAACGCCCAGAGCTTAGTGCTTATGGCAATCGTGGTAATCGGTATCTACTTAGGATTTAAGAGAGAGTTTTCAAAACTTATCGGCTTCCTTGTGATTGCCCTTATCGCCGTGGGTCTGGTGTTCAATGCTTCGGGCGTCAAGGACGTGCTGTTAGAGTTGTTCAACCGTATCATTGGAGCATAAATATTATTAGTAGTAGATTTTTAAGAAGAATGATATAATTATCAATCATCAAGATAAAGGTGGTTTATGATGAAACGATATGAATATTTAATGAAACAACTTGCAGTAGAAGAAATGTTACTTTTAAAAAAACAAGGAAAAACTGAAGAAGAGATATCTCATATAATGGAACAAAAATTTAAAAGTGACGGTTATTGGGAATATTTTAATACAGTTTCTAATAATGAAACAGATAAAATACTTAATAATATTTCTAATGAGATGAATGAATTTGAAACAAAAGATATGAAATATCTTTCAGCATTAAATAAAAAATGGCGATTGCCATTACGTCTAGCAAAACTAGTTTGGCTCAAAGCAGTAGAATATGGCGAAAATCAAAATAATTATGTACGTTCTCAAACAATGACTACCAAACATGGAGTAGTTTATATGATTTATGCCAAAGCTTTACAACGTTATTTAGAAATTATAACTTTGAATAGCAATGGACTTCCAGAAGGAGCAAAAATTCTTTGGCGTTCACTTTATGAATTGATAGTAATTGGAGATTTCATTTCTACTCATGATGAAAAGTGTGCTGAATCTTATATGAGAGAATATAATTCCAGCAATAGATACGAATGGGCTAAAAATTTTCTTTCAGTTAATAAAAAGAAAAAATATGTTTCATTTAGCGATATAGAAAAAAACTTTATATTGAGAGTAGAGGATAAGGAATGGAATATAGCTTATGAAGAATCTAGTAGGGTTCTACACGCCTATTCATCAACGACCTTTAATAGAATAGGTGCAGATTTTGGAGAAAAATTAGTGGGACGTACAAATGTCGGAATAGCTGATACACTAATAAATGGAGCTATTCTTATTCTGAAATTATTTGAGAACCTGCGAGATATGAATGATAATGAAGATTGTGGTATGGAATTTCAAATATTAAGTAATTTGATAGATAAACTTATTGATGTATCTTTAAAAATTGATGAAGGTAATTAGTTATGATTAAGCGGTTACTCCCTTGGAGATCAACCGCTTTTTCTATACTCAAATTTCAGATTGGAGTGATTGATTGAACGATATTTTTTCGGAAATGCAGGCAAAAATTGGGTGTCCGTATCTCTCCGACTTGCCCTACTACAAGCGTGCGGTCTGGTTTGAGATAAAACGCCTTTGCCTGTCTGATTATCCTAAGAAACAGTTAGAAGATTTTTCACGCTATGTATTCGGTATACCTTACACCGTCATACAAGAAGCGTTGACAAGAGAGGACGTGATGAAACATGGAAGAAATGCGTGTGCAGATTGAAGCCAGAGAACCGACAGACGGCGAGATACGAGCCTTTTGGTTCACCCTGCCTATCGACACAGAACAGGTGGAAGAACTGCTGGGGATTGATGTAAATACGGACTATTACTCTATTACAGGTAAGGAGCTTCCCTTTGCTGATGAAGTGCAGGAAGATACCACCGTGGAAAAGCTCAATGACCTGTATTCTACTTATGAAAATTTACCCTCTGACTTGAAAGAGGACTATATGGAGCTGATGTGCCATTTTACTGACCTTGAAGAACTGCACCGATACAGGAATGATATTATCCATTATTCATGGTGCAGGAACATGACGGACGTTGCCCGCCACATTCTGAACAATGACCCAGACTTTACTTCCCTTAGTGAGAGCGTTATCCGCTATTTCGATTATGAAGCCTACGGGCAATATCTTGACGACAACGGACGCTTTGTGGAAACCGACCACGGTATCTATGAACTTCCATAGAAAAGAGGTGTGTGCCATTGGTTGACGACATGAGGGTATATATTGCTAATCTCGGCAAATACAACGAGGGCTACCTTGTTGGGGACTGGTTCTCTTTTCCCATCGATGAAGAAGAAGTTGCGGATCGTATCGGACTGAACAGCTATTATGAAGAATACGCTGTCCATGATACTGATAACTTTCCCATTGAAATCGGGGAGTATGTTTCGATTGAACAGCTCAATGAGATGTATGACATTATCTGTGAGCTTCCCGACTATATCATGGACGCTCTGGATGAGTTTATGTCCCATTATGGAAGTCTGGAAGAAGTCTACGAACATAAGGATGATGTGTATTTCTATCCCGACTGTGACAACATGACCGACCTTGCCTATTACTTCATTGATGAAATGCAGACGCTTGGCGAGATACCGCCACAGCTACAGAACTATATCGACTATGAAGCATACGGCAGGGATTTATCCTTTGAGGGAACATTTATCGAAACAAGCCGAGGAATTTGCGAGATACCATATTAGAGCTGGCAGATCAGCGACAGGAAGTGTTGCTACTGACAGCTTTTTATATTTTACGGGGACGGTCAGAAGCGGGCTGTCCCCTTGATGTTGAAAGAAAGGAGCTGAAACAGATTGAAAAAGATTAAGAGCTACACGGGTATCTGGAACGTGGAAAAAGTTTTATACGCAAACCTTACCAGCGACAAGGAGAATGCAGGGCTTCTTGACCCGTTCGTGATTATGAAGAACGTAAAAGACGCTGAAAGTCTGGCAATAGACATTCTCACATTCCTTACGGGAATTTCCTCTAGGGACGGCGAGAAGTTTCCTATCCTTAGAAAAGCGGTGCGAGCCGTGACCCAGAGCGATCAGCGAGGACTTCTCCATGTGATAGACGAGCTACGCAGAGAGGACACGGCGATAGCCCGCAATATTGCCGACCATATCGATAGCTTTACAGACTATGATTTTGCACATCTGCTGTTCTCTGACGGTTCGGTTAAGAACGCTATCAGCTTAGACAACCAGCTCAATATCATACAGGTGGCAGATTTGGTACTGCCCGACAAGGACACGACCTTTGAGGAATACACGACCATTGAACTGCTGTCCGTGGCTATGCTGATTGTCATTAGTACCTTTGCCCTTGACTTTATCCACAGCGACAGAAGTATCTTTAAAATCGTGGATTTGGATGAAGCATGGGCTTTCTTGAATGTGGCACAGGGCGAAACCCTCTCGAACAAGCTGGTGCGTGCGGGACGTGCTATGCAGGCTGGTGTGTACTTCGTCACACAATCCTCTGGGGACGTATCAAAGGAAAGTCTGAAAAACAATATCGGCTTGAAGTTTGCCTTTAGAAGTACCGATATAAACGAGATTAAGCAGACCTTAGAATTTTTCGGTATCGACCCAGAGGCTGAGAACAACCAAAAAAGGCTTCGTGACTTGGAGAACGGGCAATGCCTGCTTCAAGATTTATATGGGCGTGTGGGTGTGGTGCAGATACACCCTGTCTTTGAAGAATTACTGCACGCCTTTGATACCA
This sequence comes from Dorea sp. AGR2135, assembly GCF_000420885.1. Taxonomy (NCBI): domain Bacteria; kingdom Bacillati; phylum Bacillota; class Clostridia; order Lachnospirales; family Lachnospiraceae; genus Dorea; species Dorea sp. AGR2135. The sequence continues at coordinate 32,124 of NZ_ATVU01000019.1, forward strand.
GACCGCCGATACATAGAAATGAGGTGGAGTGATGAAAGAAAGGATAAAGGGGCTTCTGACGAAACAGAAGCTCTTTCGCTTTTTCAAGATAGCTCTGATAGTCATTTTTACCTCTGTCGTGTTTCTATCCCTGTTCGGTACGGTGGCTCATGCCACGGGGCTTGTTGATGATACGGTCAATGCGGACAACCTGTATTCGCAGTACCCGCTAGAAAACTACCAACTTGATTTCTATGTGGATAATAGCTGGGGCTGGCTTCCGTGGAACTGGCTGGACGGTATCGGAAAGTCCGTACAGTACGGCTTGTACTGTATCACCAACTTTATCTGGACTATCAGCCTGTACCTTTCCAACGCCACAGGATACGTTGTCCAGCAGGCATATAAGCTGGACTTCATCAACGACATGGCAGACAGTATCGGAAAGAGCATACAGACATTAGCAGGCGTAACGGAAAACGGCTTTGGAAGTACGGGCTTTTATGTAGGCTTTCTGCTTCTCATTATCCTTATCGTGGGTATCTATGTAGCCTATACGGGACTTATCAAGCGAGAAACCAGTAAGGCGCTTCACGCCGTTATCAATTTTATTGTGGTGTTTATCGTGTCCGCTTCTTTTATTGCTTACGCTCCCGACTATATCAAGAAAATCAATGACTTTTCTTCTGATATTTCCACAGCTTCTCTAGACTTGGGAACAAAAATCATGCTCCCCGACAGCGACAGTACGGGAAAAGACAGCGTGGACTTGATAAGGGATAGCCTGTTCTCCATACAGGTGCAACAGCCGTGGCTACTCTTACAGTTTGGCAACAGCGATATAGAAGAAATCGGAGCTGACCGTGTGGAAGCTCTGGTATCGGTCAGCCCGTCAGCAGACGACGGGGCGACCCGTGAAGATGTGGTGAAAATGGAAATCGAGGATAACGACAACGACAATCTGACGATACCGCAGGTCATCAACCGTCTGGGAATGGTATTCTTCCTGCTCATCTTCAATCTGGGGATAACGATATTCGTATTCCTGCTTACGGGCATGATGATATTCTCCCAGATACTTTTTATCATCTTTGCCATGTTCCTGCCGATTAGCTTTCTGCTCTCCATGATACCCAGCTATGAGAACATGGCAAAACAGGCAATCGTGCGAGTATTCAATACGATTATGACAAGGGCGGGAATAACGCTCATTGTCACGGTGGCTTTCAGTATTTCCAGTATGTTCTACAACATATCCACCGATTACCCGTTCTTTATGATAGCGTTCTTACAGATAGTCTGCTTTGCGGGTATCTACATGAAGCTAGGTGACCTTATGAGTATGTTCAGCCTTAACGCTGGGGATAGCCAGAGCATGGGACGCAGAATATTCCGCCGTCCTTATCTGTTTATGCGACACAGAGCTAGGCGTATGGAACACCGTATCGCAAGGGCTGTCGGTGCTGGAAGCGTCGCTGGTGCGGTGGCTGGTACAGTAGCAGGAACAGCCATGAATGACGGTTCCGGAAAATCTGCCAGAGCTGGTACAGGGAGAAAAGAGCGTCGAGAAAATGCGTCTTTTGGAAGCCGAACTGGTTCAGCCGTGGGTGCGGTGCTTGATACGAAAAACAAGGTCAAGGACAAGGCAACGGCTGTCAAGGAGAATATCAAGGATATGCCGACCCAGACCGCCTATGCCGTACACTCCGCAAAGGAAAAGGCAAAGTCCAGTGTTTCCGACTTCAAGCATGGCATTGTGCAGGGACAGGAAATCAGACAGAGTCAGCGTGCCGACAAACTCCAACAGCACAGACAGAATATCGCTGACAAACGTATGGAGCTTCAAAAGGCACAGGAAGCAAGGCAGACTGGCAGAACGACGGACGGATCAGCGACAACAGGAGCTACCCGTCCCCATGACAGACCTGTGACTGCTTCTAAAGAACGTGAGCCTGTCATGCAGGATATGAGAAAACACCCTGTCACATCTGATAGGACAAGCACTGACAAAGTACATACCGAGCCGACAAAAGCACAGTCTGTCAAGGAGCGACCGCTTGCGTCTGGCACAGACAGGAAAACTTCTGAACCTGTATTGCAGAAACATGGAACAAGGCTCAATGGTATGGAGCTGAACCAGCAGTTCACCAGAAAGGAACGAAACATCAAGAAAGTGACCCTAAACACTACGGATAAGAAAGGACGTAAGAAATGAAGCTAAGACATATCGCCCTTATCGGCAGTCTGTTTTCCTTTCTTCTTGCGATAGTGCTTTTCTTTGGTATGCTTATCAGTGCCGAGGACGACGACGGGGGCGGTGGTTCTTCCTCATGGGTAACGGGCATGAACCTGTCCGCAGAGGTGTTGAAACATCAGCCTATGGTGGAGAAATACGCTAAAGAATACGGCATATCCGAGTACGTCTCCTATCTGCTGGCAATCATACAGGTGGAAAGTGGCGGAACAGCTGAGGACGTTATGCAGAGTTCCGAGAGCATGGGCTTACCGCCTAATTCCCTTGATACGGAAAGTTCAATCAAGCAGGGGTGCAAGTATTTTGCGTCCCTGCTTTCTTCAGCAGAAAATCAAGGCATAGAGGATATAAACGTTGTGGTACAGTCCTATAACTATGGCGGGGGCTATATCGACTATGTAGCTAAGAACGGGAAAAAGCACAGCTTCACGTTGGCAGAGAACTTCGCCCGTGACAAGTCGGGTGGAAAGAAAGTCGTCTACACGAACCCTATCGCTGTCGCCCGCAATGGTGGCTGGCGATATGCCTACGGGAATATGTTCTATGTAGAGCTTGTCAGCCAGTATCTCACTGTCAGTCAAGTATCGGGTGAACTGGCACAGAAGATAATGAATGAAGCTCTGAAATATCAAGGCTGGGACTATGTGTACGGCGGGAGCAATCCTAACACTTCTTTTGACTGTTCGGGGTTGGTTCAATGGTGCTATGGCAAGGCTGGTATCTGTCTGCCGAGAACGGCACAGGCACAGTATGACGCTACCCAGCATATCCCGCTTTCACAGGCACAGGCTGGGGATTTGGTGTTCTTCCACAGTACCTACAATGCGGGAACGTATGTAACCCATGTCGGTATCTATGTGGGAAATAACCAGATGTACCACGCTGGCGACCCGATAGGCTACGCTGATTTAAATAATAGCTACTGGCAACAGCACCTTATCGGAGCTGGCAGAATTAAGCAATAGAAAGGAATGGAAATATCATGTTCAAGAAAAAAGAAAAACCGATAAAGGAAAAGAAAGTCCGTACTATGAAAGTGAGGACGCATAAGAAATCCGTCATTGTCCTCTGGGTGGTGCTTATCGCAAGCGTGAGCTTTGGTGTGTATAAGAATTTTACCGCTATCGACCAGCACACCACCCATGAGATAGAAACTATACAGCTCCGCTTAAATGACACCAACGGTATAGAGAATTTCGTCAAGAACTTTGCGAAGTCCTATTACACATGGAGCAACAGCAAGGAAGCAATCGAAGCAAGGACACAGGCTATCAGTGCCTATCTGACACAGGAATTGCAGGATCTGAATGTTGATACGGTGAGAACGGATATACCGACCAGCTCCACGGTCACGGACGTACTTATCTGGGACGTGGAACAGTCTGGGGAGAACGCTTTTACTGTTACCTACGAAGTAGATCAGCAGATAAAAGAGGGCGACCAGACAAGGAATGTATCAGAAACCTATACCGTGACCGTTCATGTGGACGCTGACGGGGATATGGTCATTATCCAGAACCCGACCCTTGCCCCTGCTATGGAAAAATCCAGCTACGAACCAAAGGCACAGGAAACCGACAACAGCGTGGACGCTGATACGGTGAATGACGCTACAGCATTTCTGGAAACATTCTTCAAGCTGTATCCTACCGCAACGGACAAGGAGCTTGCCTACTATGTAGAGGGAAATGCCCTTGAACCAATAAACGGGGACTATCTCTTTTCCGAGCTTGTCAATCCAGTATTTACGGCTGACGGCGATAATGTGAAAGTGAGCGTTGCGGTGAAATTCATTGACAATCAGACAAAGGCGACACAGGTATCACAGTATGAGCTGACGCTTCATAAGGATAGTAACTGGAAGATTATAGGATAATAGACAAATAGGCTTGTCATTGTATTGGCAAACCTATTTTTTTATTGAATGAATATTATTCATTGACAGCCATTCATTCACGCTGTATAATAACCTACGAAAGGAGCGATAGTATGAATAAAAATAAGGAAAATTCAAAAAAAACTTTCGACAAGCAGGCTATTTCTTATGATACTGCTATGGTAGGTGAACATGCAAGAAATCTATATGCTCCAATTTTAAAAAAACTGAAGCAGGAAGAACATGTTAGTTCACTTCTTGATTTAGGGTGTGGAACAGGAGCTTTGTTAGAAAGTATATTTAACCTGCATATTACAAAACAGTTATCTGGAATAGACTTATCTCCCAATATGATTGAAGAAGCCAAAAAAAAGATTGGCGATAATGCGAAATTATACATTGGAGATGCTGAAAATCTACCTTTTGAAGATAGCTTATTTGATACGGTGATATGTAATGACTCATTTCATCATTATCCCTCACCGGATAAAGTAGTAAAAGAGGTATCACGGGTATTGAAAAAAGGTGGGCTTTTCATTATTGGCGACTGTTGGCAACCAGCAGGAGCCAGACAAATTATGAATTTTTACATGAGGCATAGTAAAAGTGGTGATGTGAAAATATACTCAAAAAAGGAAATGGAAAATCTATTATCAAAAGATTTTTGTACAGTATTGTGGGAACATATTAGCAATACTTCTAGTTTAACAATAGCACGAAAGTGAATGAATATTAGTCATTGACATGTAACGCCCAAGACATTATGATGAAAAAGGAGGTGTGTTATAATGCGTATTTCAAAAGAACCGGAAGAAAGAAAACAAGAAATTTTGGAAATAGCAATTAAGTTATTTGCACAAAATGGTTTTGAAAAAACATCAATTTCTGATATTGCAAGAGAAATAGGAGTTGCTCAAGGACTTTGTTATAGATATTTCCCGTCTAAAGATGTTCTATTCCAAACCGCTTTAGATGAGTATGCAAATATGTTAATTTCTAAAATGACAAAAGGTATCGACATAAAACAAAACTCTTTAAAGGAAATTCTTAATAAAATGACTCTTTTTTCAGAACACGAAAGTGATACTTATTATCAAATGTTTCATGATAATCAAAATAAGAATTTTCATGATTTACTTGCTTTATGCGTTTGTAAAAAGCTAACTCCTATTGTTCAAGAAATAATTATTCGAGCTAATCAAAATCATGAGATAAATATTTCTGATCCAGAAACGTGTGCGAGTTTTTGTGTTTTTGGTCAATTAGGAATATTGATGAATAATGAAATTGCTTTAAATGAAAAAAGCGACAGAATAAAAGCCTTTTTTAATAAATTATTTAATTTTTGATATATCCCCTGCTTAAAGCAGGGAATATTTAAACGCTAAATATGAATGATGTTCATTCAATAACGGAGGACTTAATATGAATGGTAAGATAGACTTTATTAATGGAGATACAAAAAAATGTTTATTATCCATGACGCTTCCAATGATTGTCGCTATGTTTTTAAATGTGGCATACAATTTAGTGGATAGTCTTTGGATTGGGAATTTATTAGGAGAACAAGCATATGCGGCACTTACAAATTCTACACCTATAATCTTGATTTTAACCTCAATCGGTATGGGGGCAACAAATGGTGTTTCTATTCTTTTATCGCAAGCAATCGGAGCAAAAAAAGACGTAAAGAAAAATCGTGTATTATCTACTTCATTTTTTGTGTCTGTAATATTTTCAATACTGATTACAATTTTATTAGAAGTATTTTTAAACCCTATTTTAACTGCTTTGAATACGCCAGATGAAATATTTGATATGGCTCGAAGCTACTTGTTTATGTATATCTTAGGTTATGTAGCTGTCTATTTATATTTATATTTCACAGCGGTTTTAAGAAGCTTTGGAAATACAATGTTTCAAGCTGTTGCAATGCTTGTATCTACCCTACTTAATGCAATTTTAGACCCTATACTTATTAGAATAATTGGATTTCATGGTGCGGCTATTGCAACATTGACATCACAAATTATCTGTTTGATTTTTATGTGTATCTATATTTCAAAAAAGAAATTATTTAAGTTTACTCTATCTGATTTTGATAAATCGGAAATTATGCCACTTATTAAAAATTCTGTACCGTCTATTATTCAGCAGAGTATTCCTGCTATTAGCACGACTTTCCTGACCGCATTAGTAAGCGGTTATGGTATTTCAGCTATTGCCGGTTATGGTGTAACGGGAAAATTAGAAACCATACTATTCTATCCGGCTATGGCACTAAATATGGTATTGACTTCAATAGTAGGACAATGTATAGGCGGAAAACGAATTGATAGAGCTAAAGATTATTTAAAATTATCTTTGAAATATGGAAGTATTACTTTAATTATACTATCACTGATTATTATTGTTTTCTCCAAACAATTAGCAGGGCTTTTTGTGGCAAGTGAGAATGTAGCAGTTATTGTTAATCAGTATTTTACAATAGTCAGCATAGGATATGTTCTTTACACGATTACAAGCTGTTGTCTAGGTACATTAAACGGACTTGGGAAACCAACAAGAAGTATGATACTTATGATTTTTTACTATATTATTATTCGTATTCCATTAGCATATATTTTCGCAAGTTTAGGAAGTGGTTTAACTGGAATTTGGTTATCTATTTTAATCAGTCATATTATTGCCTGTATTGCAAGTGTAGTATGTGGTATTGGTTCTATGAAAATAAAGGAGTCATAAAATGATTGGATTAAAAAAACACGATATGAAGACACTTTTAAAAGTTGGTGCAAAAGCCAAAGGAGTATCGTTATCGGAATTCAGAGCTGAGATACAGGAAAATATTGATAACACTATGAATAGTAAAGACCCAGTGATACAGAAACGCTTCAAAAAATATTTTGGAAACAGAACTCCTACACCAGAAGAATATATTTATACAATTACAAAAAAAGTGAAGATTTAAGTTCTCTTTCTGCTTCCTGCGAGGCAGATCAGCAGGAAGAACTTATCTTTTAAAAAAGTTTTGGTGCATTTTAAAAAATATCTTGAAAAACATTTTAATTGCCCTTACCATTGCCTTATCAAGCTTGATACCGATTGAAATAAGGGAGGTCATAACTTGGTTATTGAAGAATTTAAAGATATTGAAATTGCATATATACGCAGAACCGGTAAGTATGGTGCAGAAAACAAGCAACTAATGGAAAAGCTAAAAGACTATTTAAAAAGTAATGATTTATTCAAAGATGATACAGCGATACTAGGTATAGCTTTGGACAATCCTTTATCAACGCCAGAAAATGAACAGCGATATGACGTGGGAATGGTTATCACTAGCAGGGATATACATTGTGATTTACCTGTTCGTAACATTGATAGTGGGCGTTACGCTATATTTGAGGTTCCACATACAGAAAATGATGTGGCAAATTTTTGGAAAAATATTGATACGTTAACTTCCGGTTTGCTAGTTGACTATACGAAACCGATAATTGAACGATATTCTTTCTCGAAAATCTCATTACATTTGTGTGAATTTTGTATTCCGTTAAAATAAAAGGTGGTGTTGCCGTGGAAAAGCAATCATGGATATTATGTCCTATTTGCAATAGTAAGACACGAGTTAAAGTACGAAAAGATACAGAATTGATAAATTTCCCTTTATTCTGTCCAAAATGCAAGCATGAAACTTTAATCAATATAAATCGTGGGATAGTAAAAATTATTAAAGAGCCAGACGCTAAGACGCAGAGCCAATAGTTTGTAAGAATTACTCTTACAGATTATTGGCTCTTTTTATTAAATCCTGCTTCCTGCGGAGCAGATCAGCAGGATAGTTTATGAGAGAAAAAAGAAAACGAGAAGCCTATTTGCTTCCCGTTCCCTTGTATTTCATGATACCGTCAATCGTTCCTTGGATGATTTTGAGTTCTTCATCTGTCAGTTCATTCAGCGATACCTCTATCTGTCTACGGATTGTAGATTTTTCTGCTTTCTCTTGCGGGTAGAAGTATTCGTCAACAGAGATATGGAACATGGTCACTAAATCATGAAATAACTGGAAGCTGGGGTGTTTCCCTATATTCTCAATATCTGCGATATGACGTTCTCCGTAAAAGACCTTATCGCCTAAATCATTGCGGGAAAGCCCAGCTTTTTCTCTCGCTTCTCTGATTGCCAGTCCAAGCGGACGGAAATCAAAGCTGTGGGTGTCTTTCTTTTTCCTCATTTTAAATCACCTGTCATGAGTTTATACTTCATGACACATGATTAAAATGTGTTAAAAATACATATATTATGCATTTATAATTCATATTAATATTACCTTGACGGTAAATAAAAAAAACCGTTCTAGGGTAATATCTTTTTCCATGTCTTTCAATCTGATTAGGACGGTTTTGGATAACCAGAGCTGTCCTTTTCTTTTGTACTTACGGTACAGCTCTGGATAAGGGGGTTGTGCCATGATTGCGTATCAGCGAATACGTCAGTATTTACAACTGAATAACCGCCTTACAATGGTTATCCAGTCAACACACCCTAAACACGAGTTAAAAATTCATATCACTTACATTAGTAAAACAGTCTATTGGTACATTCGTATTCTAATAGACTGTTTTTGTTATGTCCGAGATTTGCAAATTCTTTTTTGTAAATCTTGGTAGCTGGACACCTCCTTGGGTAGTTGGGGTGCGGAAAGGGGGAAATGAACTTCCGTTCATTTCTACTTCGCACAGAAAGGAGGTGAAACAGTGGAAACATCTTCTTTCAGACGAGCCATTGAAGCACAGTTCGATTGCCTTTCAAAAAAAGTCATCAAGCGAGCTGTGATGAAAGGCTACCGTGATATGAAACGACGTGAAAAGCGTGAGTGTTCATTTTCTGATTTGCCAGATTATCAGCAGGAACGCTTTGGCGAGTGTGATAAGTACGAATGCGACTACACCGTGTTTAACGTGCTGGGAATTGAAGTATGGGTTGAAAATGACAAGTTGAGTGAAGCTCTTAAAGCTCTGACCGAGAAGAAGCGAAATATTATTCTGTTGTCCTACTTCATGGATATGGCAGACGGAGAAATCAGCCGTTTTATCAATATCCCTCGTTCAAACGTCCAGTATCACAGAACAAAGACGCTTGAAACATTGAGAAAATACATGGAGGAACACGAATGATGAAACATGAACGCTTACCTTTTGGAGTTATCGTATCAGCGACAGAGGGAGACCCAGAAGCTATTGCCACAGTGCTGAACTTTTACGACGGGTATATCTCAAAGCTCTGTTTGCGAAAGCTCTATGATGAACACGGAAATGTGTGCATGGTAGTGGACGCAGATTTGAAAAACAGAGTACAGACAGCCTTTCTGGATATGATACTCAATTTTGAAATCACAGTAATCTAAATACATACAGGCGGGTGTGGTTTTCTCCCCTTTCCAGCCACACCGCTTGTCATTCTATAAAAGTCAATAGTCCTGGTGTTGGCTTTTACAGGCTGACAAGCCGTTGCGGTCTTTGACAATTGAATAAAGCAGACAGATACGTTTGTGATACAGCGAGCCACGGGGACTGTACGCCATGACCTTTTCCAAAGAAAGCGAGCGACCCATGCAGTGATCTGAGAGCGACCTTTGGAAAAGTTGTTCAGCCATGACCTGTATTCACAGGATAATGATACGTCCCAGAGGTGGTTTTGCTCATAGGAATGAGATTGGTTGAGATACCAGCGGAGCTTTTCCAGAGCCGTCTGTCTGCTTAGAAAATACAGGAAAGGGGGTGTCGCAGAATAAGTGATACTGATATGCTTATTTTGCTGATATATGAACAAGACAAAAGAACGAAAAACCAGCCAGTCGATTACTGTTGATATAGAGGGGCTTTCTGCTATGCTCTCATGCGGTCATGCTACGGCAAGGAAAATCGGTGAGCAGGCAGGAGCGAAAATTGTCATAGGTCGCAGGGTTCTTTACTCTGTAGAAAGGGTCAAAAAATATCTGCTTTACCTTGCAGAATAGCTCCGTCATCTATTCATGTTCTTGTGGAAATATGGTATAATTATCTATAGGCAAACCACGCTGTGAGAACATGAAAAGAGGGCTAAAAGAAAGGATTGGTTCTCATGGCAATTAGCAGAAAAGACCCGAAAGGGAGAAAATTAAGAGAGGGAGAAAGCTGGCGTAACGACGGCAGATACAGTTATCGCTTCACAGATATAAGAACAGGAAAACGTCGTACAATCTATGCACAGGATTTACCAGAGCTTAGAGAGAAAGAAAAAAAGATTGCAAAGGATATGGACGATAACATTCTGACAGACAGTGCAATCAAGAAAATGACGTTAAATACCTTGTTCGAGCGATACATGGAAACCCGTGAACTGAAAGAGTCTACACGAGTAAATTATCTTCGTATATGGGATAATCGTGTAAAAGACGAAATCGGCAACATTAAAGTTGTTCAGATGTTACCCTCTCACATTAAAGCCTACTATTCTAAATTATCCAAAGCTGGATATGCTCATTCTACTATTAAATCTATTAACAACATGATTTTTCCTGCGTTGGAAATGGCGGTTGATGATGATATTATCCGTAAAAATCCAGCAAAAGGTTCTATCAGCGATTATGGCAGACCAGCAGAGGAGCGAGTGGCATTGACAGTCTCACAACAGGAAAAGCTCATTGCTTTTGCAAAGCAGAGCAATGTCTACAATACCTATTATCCTATGCTTACGATTATGATAGGTACAGGGTTAAGGTGTGGAGAACTGATTGGTCTTACATGGAAAGACGTAGACACGAGAGCAAGACGCTTGAATGTAGACCACCAGCTTATCTACAAGAATTATGGAGATGGCTGTCGCTTCCATATCTCTACTCCAAAGACGGATTCGGGTATTCGTGTGATACCTATGACGCAGGAAGTACAGAAAGCATTTGAAGAACAGAGAAAAATTAACTTTATGCTGGCAAAAGATAAGTCAGTTGAGGTGGACGGATATTCTGGCTTCGTATTCACTGCTAAATCTGGCAGACCGCTTATGCCCTATGGTGTAAACAGTGTATTATATAACATTGTGGACGCTTATAACAAAGAGGAAGTCCAGAGGGCAAAGAAAGAACACAGGAAAGCAGAACTGCTTCCAAAGGTTTCCGCTCATGTTATGCGACACACAGCCTGCACAAGAATGGCAGAGTGCCGTATGGATATTAAGGTATTACAGTACATCATGGGACACGCTCATTTTGATGTGACTATGGAAGTGTATAACCACTTGGGCGACAGGGCAAGGATTGAAAACGAGATAGCAAAGCTGGATAGTATGGCAGTGAACTTCTGACACCAGAAAAGAAAAATTGGTGTCAAATTGGTGTCAAACCTAAGAAAAATGACAATTTCAAGAGTGAAAAATGCTTGCAAACCATTGATTTTATTAGGTTTGCAAAAAAATAAAAATAAAATTAGCACTCACCTATTGACAGTGCTAACAACCTGTGATATTGTTATATCGTAAATAGAACAGATAAACAAAGGAGGTTGTCTCTATGAACATAAATAAATTTACACAGAATTCATTACAGGCAGTTCAGAATTGTGAGAAGATCGCTATGAATTATGGTAATCAGGAGCTTGCGCAGGAACATTTGTTATATGCACTTCTTACACAGGATGACAGCCTGATCGCAAAGTTAATGGAAAAGATGGGACTGGATAAGAACATGGTCATTAACCGTGTGGAAGAGTCCTTAAGAAAACTTCCGAAAGTACAGGGAGGTCAGCAGTATGTCGGACAGGCACTGAACAATGTTCTTGTACATGCGGAAGATGAAGCAAAGCAGATGGGCGATGAGTATGTATCAGTAGAGCATCTGTTTCTTGCTATGATAAAGTATGCTGGTAAAGAGATGAAGAGTATCCTAAGGGAGCTTGGAATCAGTCGAGATGGATTTTTACAGGCACTTTCCAGTGTCAGGGGGAATCAGCGAGTGACCAGTGATAATCCGGAAGCTACTTATGATACCTTGAACAAATATGGATCAGATCTTGTGGAGCGTGCAAGAGAGCAGAAATTGGATCCAGTTATTGGACGTGATTCTGAAATTCGGAATGTTATCCGTATCTTGTCCCGTAAGACGAAGAACAATCCGGTTCTGATCGGTGAACCTGGTGTTGGTAAGACAGCAGTTGTAGAAGGACTTGCACAGCGTATTGTGCGTGGTGATGTGCCGGAAGGACTGAAAGATAAGACGATATTTTCACTGGATATGGGAGCACTGGTAGCAGGAGCCAAGTATCGTGGTGAATTTGAGGAACGTCTGAAAGCAGTGCTTGAGGAAGTGAAGAACAGTGACGGAAGGATCATCCTGTTCATTGATGAATTACACACAATTGTCGGAGCAGGTAAGACAGACGGAGCTATGGATGCCGGTAATATGTTAAAGCCCATGCTTGCAAGAGGAGAACTTCACTGTATCGGTGCAACAACACTGGATGAGTATCGACAGTACATTGAAAAAGATGCGGCACTGGAACGTCGTTTCCAGCCGGTTATGGTAGAAGAACCAACTGTAGAAGATGCAATTTCTATCCTTCGTGGACTGAAAGAGCGGTACGAAGTATTCCATGGTGTTAAGATTACAGACGGCGCATTGGTAGCGGCAGCAACGCTGTCAGACCGTTATATTTCCGACCGTTTCCTTCCGGATAAAGCAATCGATCTGGTTGACGAGGCATGTGCACTGATTAAGACAGAGCTGGACTCTATGCCGACGGAGCTGGATGAATTGAACCGTAAGATTATGCAGTTAGAGATTGAAGAGACTGCTCTAAAGAAAGAAGAAGACCGACTTAGTAAAGAACGTTTGGAGCATCTGCAACAAGAACTGGCAGAACTGCGTGCAGAATTTGCAGGCAAGAAAGCTCAGTGGGATAATGAAAAAGTAGGAGTTGAGAGAGTTCAGAGACTTCGTGAAGAGATCGAGCAGGTAAATAAAGACATTGAAAAAGCACAGCATTCTTATGATCTTGACAAAGCAGCTGAATTGCAATATGGTAAATTGCCACAATTGCAGAAGCAGTTAGAGCAGGAGGAAGAAAAAGTCAAAGATGAAGATCTCTCACTGGTACATGAAAGTGTTACAGATGAGGAGATTGCCCGTATTGTGTCACGGTGGACTGGAATTCCGGTTGCAAAGCTGAATGAGAGCGAACGTAATAAGACATTGCATCTGGCAGATGAACTTCACAAGAGAGTCATTGGTCAGGATGAAGGTGTGGAGCTTGTGACAGAAGCAATTATTCGTTCTAAAGCCGGAATCAAAGATCCGACAAAACCGATTGGTTCATTCCTTTTCCTTGGACCTACCGGAGTTGGTAAGACCGAGCTTGCAAAAGCACTGGCAGCAAGTCTGTTTGATGATGAGAATAATATGGTGCGTATCGATATGAGTGAGTACATGGAGAAATACTCCGTATCCAGACTGATCGGAGCTCCTCCGGGATATGTAGGATATGACGAAGGCGGTCAGCTTACTGAGGCAGTCAGAAGAAAACCTTACTCCGTTGTACTTTTTGATGAGATTGAGAAAGCCCACCCGGATGTGTTCAATGTCCTGTTACAAGTATTGGATGATGGACGTATCACGGATTCACAGGGACGTACGGTAGACTTTAAGAACACGATTCTTATTATGACTTCCAATATTGGTTCTCAGTATCTGCTTGATGGCATGGATGACCATGGCAACATCAGTGAGGAGAGCCAGACTATGGTTATGAATGATCTTCGTGCACATTTCCGCCCAGAGTTCCTAAACCGTTTGGACGAGACGATTATGTTCAAACCATTGACGAAAGACAATATTTATGACATTATTGATTTACTGGTAGCAGATGTGAATAAACGTCTGGCTGATCGGGAAATTCAGATTAAGCTTACAGAAGAAGCAAAGAAAATGATTGTGGATGGAGGATATGATCCGAATTATGGTGCAAGACCTTTGAAACGTTATCTGCAGAAAAATGTAGAGACATTAGCTGCAAAACTGATGCTTCAGGGAGATATCGGCACTGGAGATACAATTGTGATTGATGTGGAGAATGGCAAGCTGGTCGCAAGGAGCAGGTCATAAACGGTGATAATCTTTCATATAGATGTAAATTCAGCTTATCTTAGCTGGACAGCAGTAGAACAACTAAAGAATGGAGCCAGGACAGATATCCGTACAATACCGGCCATTATTGGCGGGGATCAAAAATCCCGCCACGGTATTGTGCTGGCAAAATCTGTCCCGGCGAAGAAGTATGGCATTCGTACTGGGGAACCGGTTGCGAATGCCTTTCGTAAGTGTCCGAATCTTCACATGGAAGCACCGGATCATGAAATGTACCATAAGCACAGCAGGAAGCTTATGGCTTTTTTGTGTTCTTATACTCCTGATATCGAGCAGGTCAGTGTCGATGAATGTTACATGAATTTTACGGGAATTTCAGGACGATTTGCATCACCTGTGGAAGCTGCATTTGAGATCAAAGACGAAGTAAAAAAACGGTTTGGATTCACAGTTAATATCGGAATCTCAGACGTGAAAGTGTTGGCGAAGATGGCATCGGACTTTGAAAAGCCGGATCGTGTTCATACACTTTTCAGGAAAGAAATTCAGGGAAAAATGTGGCCGCTTCCAATTTCAGATCTTTTTATGGCAGGGCATTCCAGTGTGGAGACATTGAGAAAACTGGAGATTCAGACGATTGGTGATCTGGCAAAGGCTGACCCAAAGCTGATAGAATTGCATTTGAAAAGCCATGGAAGGCGTCTGTGGGAGTTTGCCAATGGAATGGATGACTCTATTGTAGAATCGGAAAAAGCTGAGGCAAAAGGAGTCGGAAATTCGACTACTTTATCCAAAGATGTGTCAACAAAAGAAGACGCGCAGAAAGTCTTACTTTCTCTAGCCCAAAGTGTAGGAGGACGTTTGAGAAAACACGGATATCATGCAGGTGTGGTCAATGTGGAAATCAAGTATGCAGATTTTACCGTGAATTCACATCAAAAACAGCTTGAAAGAATGACGGCAAGTGATCAGGTCATTTATCAGACTGCAGTGGAATTATTTTGTGAAATGTGGAATGGAAAACCAATCCGCCTGCTTGGAATCCGGACTTCCAAGCTGTCGCAGGAGGGTGAACCACAACAATTGAGTCTCTTTGATCTGAATTTTCACAGCAGCGATAATATTTCTAAAGAAGTCAAAAGTTTTGAAAACGGCCAGAAACATGAAAAATTAGATCAGGCACTGGATGAAATCCGAAAAAAATTCGGGAAAGATGCAGTTGTCCGTGCCAGCTTTTTAAAAAAGCCGGAAAAAGAGGAAAAGATGTGAAAAAGCTGATTAGTAAAATTGACATTCCTATATAAAAACGCTAGAATAGTAAACAAGATTACGTTTATAGAGCGCACTCTAAAAGTGTCCCGATATTCGAAGGAGGAATTAGGAAAATGTCAGAAGTAAAAAAAGTGATTATGCTCGGTAATGAGGCGATTGCCCGAGGAGCATATGAGGCAGGCGTGAAAGTATCTGCCGCATATCCTGGAACACCGAGTACTGAGATCAGCGAGAATCTGGTCAAATACAAAGACGATCTTTACTGTGAATGGTCTCCGAATGAGAAGGTTGCAACAGAAGTTGCGATTGGCGCATCTGTCGCAGGTGTCCGGGCTATGTCCTGTATGAAACATGTAGGATTTAACGTGGCAGCAGACCCGGCTTATACCGTATCTTATATGGGAGTCAATAGAGGACTTGTCATTGTCGTAGCAGATGATCCGGGACTTTACAGCTCTCAGAATGAGCAGGATACAAGAATGGTCGCAAGAGCTGCACAGCTTCCGGTACTGGAACCTTCCGACAGTTCTGAGGCAAAAGAATTTATGAAGATTGCATTTGATCTGAGTGAAAAGTATGATCGTCCATTTGTATTTCGCACAACGACAAGACTGGCACATTCACAGGGACTGGTAGAGTTATGTGACCGTGAAGAGATTCCGGATAAGCCATATGAAAAAAATATCCGCAAGACAGTTATGATGCCGGGAAATGCAAAACTCCGCCATGTGGAGATTGAGAAACGCAACCTGGAGCTTGCGGAGGCAGCCAATACACTCCCAATCAACCGTGTAGAGATGAACGATACAAAGATTGGTGTGATTACAAGTGGTATTCCATATCAGTATGTAAAAGAGGCACTTCCGAATGCTTCCGTACTGAAGCTTGGAATGGTGAATCCGCTTCCAAGAAAATTGATTGAAGATTTTGCTTCTAAAGTAGAGAAGCTTTATATTGTAGAAGAATTGGATCCGGTTATTGAAGAACAGGTGAAATCCTGGGGAATCAAGGCAACTGGAAAAGAAATCTTCACGGTTCAGGGCGAGTACAGTGCGAATATGCTAAGAGAAGCAATTCTTGGGGAGGAATTAAAGCTTGATGCACCGGCAGCTGCGCCTGGAAGACCTCCGATTTTATGTCCAGGCTGTCCACACAGAAGCGTGTATTATGTACTGAACAAGTTAAAAATGCATGCGGCAGGAGACATCGGCTGTTATACACTTGGTGCAGTGGCACCGCTTAGTGTTATCGATACAACGATCTGTATGGGTGCAAGTATTTCCAGTCTTCATGGAATGGAGAAAGCAAAAGGAAAAGAATATATTAAAAACTGGGTAGCAGTAATCGGAGATTCCACATTCCTTCATACAGGTGTGAACTCTCTTATGAATATGATGTACAATAAGGCAACCGGAACAGTGATGATACTTGATAACTCTACGACAGGTATGACAGGACATCAGGATCACGCTGCAACTGGTAAGACATTGCAGGGAGATCCGACTTATGCCATTGACATTCCGGCATTATGCCGCGCAATCGGTGTGAAAAATGTCATTGAGGTCAACGCATTTGACATTGAGCGTCTGGAGAAAGTCATCAAAGAAGAAGTGGCAAAAGATGAAGTTTCTGTCATTATTACAAAAACACCATGTGTACTTTTGAGTAAAAAGAAAAAACCGCTTTACGCAGAAGAACCAGATAAATGTAAGAAATGTGGTATGTGTATGAAACCGGGCTGTCCGGCTATGACAAGAAATGCAGATAAGACGATCCATATTGATGATACCATGTGTACCGGATGCGGACTTTGCAAGAGTCTGTGTAAATTTGACGCGATCAAATTAGTAAGGGAGGGTGACAAATAATGGCTACTAAGAATATTATGATCGTAGGTGTCGGCGGCCAGGGAACACTCCTTACAAGCCGTATTCTCGGAGGACTGGCACTTGCCGGAGAATATGATGTTAAGCTTTCTGAGGTGCACGGAATGGCTCAGAGAGGTGGAAGCGTTGTTACATATGTGCGTTACGGTGAAAATGTAGCAGAGCCAATCGTAGAGGAAGGACAGGCAGACGTTATCATCGCATTTGAGAAGCTGGAAGCCTTAAGATATGCACATTTTCTCAAAAAAGACGGTGCATTGATCGTCAATGACTGGAGAATCGACCCGATGCCGGTTGTGATCGGAGCGGCTGAATATCCGGAGAATATTTTGGAGAATCTGAAAAAAGATCACAAAGTCTATACGGTAAATGCAACGGAAGAAGCGAAAAAGCTTGGAAATTCCAGGGTATTTAACTTAATCGTGCTTGGAATCGCAGCACAGCATATGGATTTTACAAAAGAGCAGTGGTATGAAGTAATTGAAAAAACAGTACCTCCAAAGACGATCGACATCAATAAAAAAGCATTTGATGTAGGATATCAATTATAATAATACTATCAGAAAAGAGAGGCAAGAAAGCAATGGCAAGAGTAGCATTGGAAGATTGGCAGGAACAGGTCCGTGACCCGAAGATTGAGTGTATGAGCCGCGATGAGATGACTGCCCTTCAGAGTGAGCGTCTGGTACGCCAGGTAAAGAACGTTTATGAAAATGTAGCATTTTACCGCAAGAAAATGGATGATATGGGAGTGGAGCCGGGAGATATCAAAGGAATCGAAGATATCGGTAAGCTTCCATTTACAACAAAAGAAGACTTAAGAGCCAATTATCCATTCGGACTTCTGGCAGTTCCGCAGGAGAAAATCGTCCGTGTACAGGGAACATCAGGAACGACCGGGAAACTGACACTGGCCTCTTATACAGAAAAAGATGTAGATGTATGGGGAGACTGTGTTGCCAGAGGACTTACAATGGCAGGACTTAATGCAGCAGACCGTATCCATATCTGTTACGGATATGGACTTTTCACAGGTGGACTTGGGCTTGACTTCGGAGCCAGAAAGCTTGGCGCAATGGCAATCCCGATGTCTGCAGGTAATACAAAGAGACAGCTCATGTGTATGGAAGATTTTGGAGCCACAGCATTTGCATGTACGCCATCTTATGCCCTTTATCTTGGTGAGGTTGCAAGAGAGGCAGGAGTGGTTGATCGTCTGCAGTTAAAGGCTGGTATCAATGGAGCAGAGCCTTGGACAGATGAGATGCGCCGTAAGATTGAGGAACTTCTTAATGTCAACAGTTTTGATATTTATGGACTTTGTGAGATTACAGGACCGGGTGTTGCACTTGACTGCATTCATCACAAAGGTATGCATGTGCAAGAGGATTATTTCTATCCGGAGGTCTTAAATCCTACAGATCATACGCCATGTAAAGATGGAGAGACGGGTGAGCTTGTATTTACAACGCTTGTAAAAGAAGGTATGCCGCTTTTGCGTTACAGAACAAAAGACCTGACAAGTATTGATCATTCAAAATGTGAGTGTGGAAGAACACTTCCGAGAATCCATAAATTTACAGGACGTACAGATGATATGAAAGTCATCCGTGGTGTGAATGTATTCCCAACCCAGGTCGAGACTGCACTTCTGTCAATGGGTGGCGGAGTTGCACCACACTATATGATGATCGTTGACCGTGAGAACAATCTGGACGTATTGACTGTAGAGGTAGAGGTTGATGAGAAGTACTTCTCAGATGAGATCCGTAAGCTGGACGGACTTCGTAACCGTGTAGCAGCAACTTTGAAGCAGGCACTTGGTGTAGCAGTTCATGTAAAACTGGTAGAGCCTAAGACAATTCAAAGAAGTGAAGGTAAAGCAAAACGTGTCATCGACAATCGTGACATGTAGGAAGGAGGATTGGATTATGGGAATCAGTAATACAATTCAGCAGTTATCTGTATTTTTGGAAAACAGAGAGGGACGTTTGGACACTGTGCTTAAGATACTGGCTGAAAATGATGTAAATATCGTGGCATTAAGCCTGGCAGATACTTCTGATTATGGAATGCTCCGTATGATCGTATCAGACCCACACAAGGGAAAAGCTGCACTTAAGGACGCTGGAATCACAGCTATGCTGACAGATGTTGTGGCTCTTCGCGTACCTCATGCGACCGGTTCACTGAGCAAAGCGATGCATCAGATCGTGGAAGGTGAGATCAACGTGGAATATATGTACGCATTTGCAAATGGTGCAGACGCTGCAGCAGTTTTAAAGAGTGATGATCCTGCGAGAGTGATTGATATCTTAAAAGGAAGCGGATTTGACGTATATACAGCCGATGAGGCATACCAGGCAAATCGCTGATATATGTTTTATGATTTAATAAAAATACCAGGCCTAAGGCCTGGTATTTTTCTCGTCATTGCTGTCTTAATCTCATTTCATGTGTATGTCTTTTAAATATCAAAATGCTATAAAAGCTGCTTTTTATATATTATAAAAGGTACATCATCTAAAATATGATTAAATCATTCATGATTAAAGCTTAGTTACGTTAACAGCCTGAGGTCCTTTAGCTCCCTCAGTAACGTCGAATTCTACTTCCTGTCCTTCCTCAAGAGACTTGAATCCTTCCATGTTCAGTCCTGAGTAGTGTACGAAAACATCGTTTCCGGACTCATCAGAAATAAAACCGTAACCTTTTTGGTTGTTAAACCATTTAACTGTACCTTTCATTGATAGTACCTCCCTAAAAATTAAAAATAACTAAGAATGCTTTATCACATTAGCATGTATCAATAAAAAAGTCAACAAAATATGGAATATTTGTAATGTTTTTACCAAAAAAGAACATAAAAATGTAAGGAATTCGTCAGACACGGAAACCATTTGCTTGACGAATAGTCCACGGACGTGTAAAGTAGAATAGAGTATTAAAATGATTTTTACTATATAATAATGAGCAGGGGTTTTGTAGAAGAATGATTACACTGACAGGAAAAAAGATATCCGAAGGCATTGCAATCGGGAAATTAACATTTTATAAAAGAGACATCAAAGAGATTAAAAGAATCTATGTAAAAGATGTAGAGAAGGAGATTCAGCGTTATAAGAAAGCAAGAGAAAAAGCAATTGCTGAACTGGAACTTGTCTATGATCTTTCTGTGCGTGAAGTCGGTGAGGCAAATGCCGCAATCTTCGAGATGCAAAAGGAACTCTTGGAGGACCAGGAATATACAGATCATATTATAAAGAGGATTCTGGAAGAAAAACTTAACGCAGAGTATATTGTTCAGACGTCTGTAGAACAGTTAATTCGAATCAGTAGTCATCAGCAGAATAATCCAATTCAGGGAAAAGAAGAAGATGTCAGAGACGTGGCAATTCGTGTGATCCGCATCTTGTCCCGAAGCTGGAAGGATCGTATGCTGACAGATGAGCCATTTGTCATGGCTGCGAGAGATATATATCCAAGTGAAGCGCTTCAGTTCGATAAGGCAAAGGTACTGGGGTTTGTGACTATGTACGGAACAATTAATTCACATACTGCCGTTCTGGCCAGAACGAAAGGAATTCCGGCGGTCATCGGTCTTGGAGAATCTCTGAAAGAAGAATATGACGGAAAGACAATTATTATAGATGGTTATGAAGGAAAGATTTATATTGAGCCTGACTATGCAACTCTAACGAAGATGCGGGAACGCAAGGATGCGAATCTGAGGCATGTCAGGAATCTGGAACGTCTGAAAGGTAAGGAGAACATTACCCAGAGTGGTCAGAAAATTGATATCTGTGCCAATGTAGGCACAAGAGAAGATATTGAAAATGTTTTAAGAAGTGATGCCGGTGGAATTGGATTATTCCGGAGCGAATTTCTGTATATGGAAATGGGGAGCAAACTGCCTTCCGAAGAGCAGCTCTTTCAAGTTTATAAACTGGCAGCAGAGTCTATGGGAGCCAACCGTGTTGTTGTCCGAATCGCAGATTTTGGCGGTGACAAGATGGTAGAAAGTGTAGATCTTGGAGAACAGGCAAATCCGGCGATTGGGCTGCGTGGAATACGTATTATGATGGAAAAAGAAGAATTGTTCCTTCCACAGTTTCGCGCGATTCTCAGAGCTTCTGCACTTGGAAATGTATCTATTATGTTTCCGATGGTTACATCCATGGAGGAAGTAGCAGCGGCAAAAGCCCTGCTTGAAAAGGCAAAGAAGCAATTGAAAGATGAAAAGACTGCTTATAATGAGAATATTGAAATTGGAGTCATGATCGAGACTCCGGCAGCAGTCATGATCAGTGGAGAACTGGCAAGAGAAGTAGATTTCTTCAGTATCGGAACGAATGATCTGCTGCAGCTTACACTTGGCATGGATCGTGAAAATCCAAAACTGGACAAGTATTATAACCCATACCACCCGGCTTTGATGAAGATGATCCGAATCGTAGCCAACAATGTACATCTGGAGGGAAAAAGAATCAGCATCTGTGGAGATCTGGCAGCAGATCTGAGCATGACAGAATTCTTCGTACAGATTGGAATTGACGAACTGTCCGTAGCGCCACACCAGGTACTTGGACTTAGAAAGAAGATCCGAGAGATACAGTAGTGGGTTTATTATAATAACAAAACTCAAAATCCTCACATTGATATTCCGCGCGCGAAACATTGCGTCGAGCCATAAACTATCATCAAGTTCGGGAGAGCCCTTCTTGATGATAATCGTCTCGACTCCATCGTGCTTAAGTCATATCACTGTGAGGGTTTTGCGTTATTTATCATACAATCCTACTAATCCCTAATTGTGAATCTGCAAAAAAATCTACATGAATTTTTGACTATTATTTTGACTGAACATGATTATATTATGTGATTGAAGATGAACGAAGTTGACTGAAAATGACTGAGAGGTGATTTGATGCTGGCGGAAGAAAGATTCCGGGAAATTCAGAAATATGTGGAAAGCCATGGTACTGTGACAGTACAAGAGCTGACAGATCTTTTGAATACGTCAGAATCTACGGTGCGGAGAGATCTGACAGAACTTCACAAGCGTGGAACTCTTATCAAGGTTCACGGTGGAGCGACAACTGTTGGAATTTCCGTGAGGACAAGAGATGAAGAATTGTCGGTCAGACGAGACCGGAATACAGAAGAAAAACATAAAATCGCAGCATATGCGGCTGAACTGATAGAGGCAGATGATTTTGTATATCTGGACGCTGGAAGTAGTGTAGATCTTCTGATTGACGAATTGAATGAAGAGTCAGCTGTTTTTGTGACGAATGCGATCGGGCATGCGCAGAAGCTTTTGAAAAAGGGGTATGAAGTTCTTTTGATCGGTGGGAAATTAAAAGGTGTGACGGAGGCAATCGTCGGTGCGGAAGCATTGGAGAGTCTGAACCGGTACAATTTCACAAAAGGATTTTTTGGAACGAATGGAGTTCACCCACAGAGGGGGCTTACCACACCAGACAGTGAGGAAGCGCTGGTCAAGAAAAAAGAGATGGAGCGGTGTGCACAGTGCTTTGTACTGGCAGATTCAAGCAAAATCGGTCAGGTAACATCAATTACATTTTCTGATATGAAAGAATCTGAGATTCTTACAACAGAATTTAAAGCTTCTTCTTATAAAAAATATAAAAATATCGTGGAGGTTAAGTAGATGATTTACACAGTGACATTTAACCCGTCTCTGGATTATGTCATCGGGGCGGAAAAATTGGAACCTGGAAAAATCAACCGGACAACGAGAGAAAACATTTACCCCGGAGGTAAGGGGAATAATGTTTCTGTGGTACTTTCAAATCTGGGACATAAGAGTAAAGCACTCGGATTTGTATCAGGATTTACCGGGGAGGCATTGGAGAAGATGTTGGACGATTTTGGCTGTTATACCGATTTTATCCAGTTAGATAACGGATTTACCAGAATCAATGTAAAAATCAACGCCGGTGAAGAGACGGAAATCAACGGTCAGGGACCAAAGATCAGTGAAGAGGCCATCGGAAAGCTTTATGAAAAACTGGATGCACTGACCAAAGGAGATGTACTTGTTCTTGCGGGAAGTATTCCGAATACCTTGCCGGAAGACATTTATGAACGCATCATGGCAAGACTTGCCGGACGTGAGATCAGGATCGTGGTAGACGCAACAAAAGATCTTTTGATGAATGTCCTGAAATACCATCCATTTCTTATTAAGCCGAACAACCATGAGTTGGGAGATATGTTCGGAGTTCAGATTGAAACAGATGAAGAAATCATCGAATATGCAGGAAAATTAAAAGAAATGGGGGCAAGAAATGTATTGATTTCCATGGCAGGCGATGGAGCCATTCTTTTAGATGAACATGGAAAAGTCTACCAGGGAAGACCACCGAAGGGAGAGGTGCTCAATTCTGTCGGAGCGGGAGATTCCATGGTAGCAGGATTTGTCACCGGTTATCTCAATACCGGAGATTATGAGAAAGCATTTGAACTTGGAATTGCAACTGGAAGTGCCAGCGCATTTGAGTATTGGCTGGCAGAAAAAGAAGATGTAGTGAAACTGTTGGAGAAGGAACCTGAATTATACGGATTGCAGGAGGAAAGGGAATGAAGATTGTAATCGGTATTATTGAAAATGCACCGATGTTCCTTGTGGCACTTGTTATCGGAGCAGTCATCACAATGGCAGGAATCGTACTTCTGAAAAAACCATTAAATACAGAAAAATAATTGAATTGTTGTTAGTAAAAAAGATATTAAATATAATTAAGTCAAAATGAGAAAAGGAGATTAAAACGATGAAAGAATTTAAATATGTAATTACAGACGCAGAAGGAATCCATGCAAGACCAGCAACTATGTTCGTAAAGAAAGCGGCAGGATTTAAGTCCGATATTAACATTGAGGCAGAAGGAAAAAAGTGAATGCAAAAGGAGTTCTTGGTGTTATGGGACTCGGCGCTAAAAAGGGAGCAGAGATTACAGTAACTGTAGATGGTGAAGATGAAGAAATCGCAGCAGCAGAGCTTGAAACATTTTTAAAAGAGAACCTGTAAGAAGCATTTCTTTTTGGAAAGCACAGAGAAATGGATTATTAAGAGAATCTTGAAAACAGGAGAGTCGGATCATGATGATTACTTTAGAAGGTAAAAGTGTATTTGGCGGGGTTACAATTGGCAAAATCCAGTTCTATAAGAGAAATGAGATTACGATAAAGAGAACCCGTGTGGAAGATGTGGAGGCGGAAGTAGAACGCTTTCAGAATGCAAAAGCAAAGACGTTAGAACTGTTAAAAGGATTATATGAGAAAGCATTGGAAGATGTGGGAGAGGCAAATGCCATGATTTTTGAGGCGCATCAGTTAATGCTGGAGGATCCGGACTATGTAGAGTCAATTGAAAATATTATTCGCACCCAGGATGTGAATGCAGAATATGCAATCGGTGCGACAGCGGACAACTTTGCAGCAATTTTTGAAGCTATGGACGATGCTTATATGCAGGGAAGAGCAGCAGATGTCAGAGATGTCTCAGAGCGGCTCCTTCAGGCATTATCCAGTCAGAATGAAACTGTTATGGTGATGGATGAACCTGTGATCATTGCAGCAGATGATCTGATGCCAAGTGAAACTGTTCAGCTTGACAAAGAGAAGGTATTGTCCTTCGTGACCATGTATGGCTCTGCTAATTCTCATACGGCGATTCTTGCAAGAACCATGAATATTCCGGCAGTGATCGGTCTTGGTGAAGCGTTGAAAGAAGAATATGATGGTAAGGTCGCAATTGTAGATGGAGTAGATGGAAAAGTCTATATTGATCCGGATGAAGAGACTATGGCTTCCATGCAGAAAAAGCAGAAGAAAGATCAGGAACAGAAAGAACTTCTGAATCAGCTCAAAGGCAAAGAGAATGTGACAAAGAGTGGCCAGAAAGTGAATGTCTACGCAAATATTGGAAACCTGGCAGATGTAGGAGCGGTTCTTAAGAATGATGCCGGTGGTATCGGATTATTCCGAAGTGAATTTTTGTATTTGGAAAGTGATACTTATCCGACAGAAGAGCAGCAGTTTACAGTATATAAAAAGGTCGCTGAGACGATGGCCGGGAAAAAGGTCATTATCCGTACTTTAGATATCGGAGCTGACAAGCAGGTGGATTATTTTAAACTTGATAAAGAGGATAATCCGGCACTTGGATATCGTGCAATCCGGATTTGCCTGACAAGACCTGAGATTTTTAAAACACAGCTTCGTGCGCTCTATCGTGCATCCGCTTATGGACAGATATCTATTATGTTCCCGATGATTATTTCGGTAGCAGAAGTAAAGAAAATCAAAGAAATCGTCGAGGAAGTCAAAGCAGAACTTCGCACAGAAGGAGCAGCTTTTCGGGAAGATGTAGAACTTGGAATTATGATTGAGACACCGGCAGCAGTTATGGTAAGCCGTGAACTGGCGAAAGAAGTTGATTTCTTCAGTGTCGGAACCAATGATCTGACACAGTATACACTGGCTATTGACAGGCAGAATCAGAAGCTGGAGGATTTTTATGATTCTCATCACCCGGCAGTACTTGCTATGATCCGCATGGCAGCAGAGAGCGCTCATGCAGAAGGAAAATGGATCGGTATCTGCGGAGAACTCGGAGCAGATGTGACTCTGACAGAGACATTTTTGAAAATGGGTATTGATGAATTATCAGTAGCTCCGGGAATGGTTTTGAAAGTCAGACAGAAAATCCGGGAAGCAGAGTAGAAATAGGATATGTAAAATGAAAGACTGCTATTTTACGAATCCTCAATTCGTAAAATAGTAGTCTTTTTTTCGCCTTTTTATGCAGTGTACTTCTGCCTTTTGCTACTGGTATCTTTTGTATTTCTGTAGTATAATGATAAAACGCGAAGAAAGCGAAGGAGTATGAAACACTATGAATTTACTGACGATGGAACACGTCACAAAAGCATATACAGACCGTGTGCTTTTAGATGATGTGGCTTTTGGAATAAATGAGAATGAAAAAATCGGAGTCATCGGAATCAATGGTATGGGAAAATCTACACTTTTGAAAATTGTGGCTGGTGTGGAGGAATACGATTCCGGAAAGCTCAGTATGGGAAATACGGTAAAGATATGTTATCTGCCACAGACACCGGTGTTTGGAGAGGAAGAGACGGTACTTCAGGCAGCAGTGCGTGGAATCATCAGTGATACAGATCAGTGGACGATGGAAGCAGAGGCAAAATCTATGCTGAATCAGCTTAGGTTTTCAGACTATGAAGAAAAGATGGCGCATATGTCCGGAGGACAGAAGAAAAGAGTGGCACTTGTGAACGCTCTTTTGACACCGGCAGATATTTTGGTACTGGACGAGCCGACGAACCATTTGGACAACGCGATGTCTGAGTGGCTGGAGGAGTATCTGATCAGGTTTAGGGGAGCAATTCTCATGGTGACGCATGACCGTTATTTTTTGGACCGCGTTGCAAATCGGATCGTGGAGGTAGATCATGGAAATCTTTATAATTACCCGGGAAGTTATTCGGAGTTTGTAAAACTCAAAGAGGAACGCCAGAATATGGCACTTGCTACTCAGAGAAAACGAAAGAGTCTGTTGCGTACAGAGCTTGAGTGGCTGAGCCGCGGTGCGAGAGCGAGAAGTACCAAGCAGAAAGCGCACATTGACAGGATCAAAGCCATGCAGGAGATGAAAGATATCCAGGAAGAACGCCGTGTTGCTATGGATTCGGTGGCATCCCGAATGGGAAATAAGACGATTGAAGTGTCCGGACTGTGCAAATCCTATGGGGATAAAAAACTGATTGATAATTATGAGTATATTTTCCTGAAAAATGACAGGATTGGAATTATCGGACCGAATGGTTGTGGAAAGTCCACACTTTTGAAGATGATTTATGGAAATGTGGAACCGGATGCCGGCACGATAGAAATTGGCCAGACAATCCGCATGGGGTATTTCTCGCAGGAAAATGAAGAGATGGATGGTAAGATGCGTGTCATCGATTATGTTAAGGAAGTAGGAGAGTATATCCAGACTTCAGATGGCAGGATCACAGCTTCCCAGATGCTTGAAAATTTCTTGTTTGATGGGGCAATGCAGTGGTCACCTATTGAAAAATTATCTGGTGGTGAGCGAAGAAGACTGTTTCTTCTGCGTGTGTTGATGAGTTCGCCGAATGTTTTGATCCTGGATGAGCCGACCAATGACCTGGATATTCAGACACTGACCATTCTGGAAGATTATCTGGATCGATTTGATGGAATCATTATCATCGTATCCCATGACCGTTATTTCCTGGATCGTACTGTGAACCGCATTTTTTCTTTCGAAGGAAATGGAGTGATCCGTCAGTTTGAAGGAGGATATTCAGATTACCTGATCCGCAAAGAACTGGAAAGTCCGGAAAGCGGGAATGTTTCTGCCAGTCTGAAAGCACAGAACGCTTCAAGTGGAAAAGATAATTCAGAATCAGATGAAAATGAAAATAATTCTGCAAATTCGCAGGACGCATGGAAACGTAGAGAGAAAAAGCTGAAGTTTTCCTTTAAAGAACAGCGCGAGTTTGATACAATTGATGAAGAAATTGAAGTACTGGAACAAAAGATTGCAGATTTAGATAGCGAGATGATGAAAAGTGCAACGAATTCTGTGAAACTTGGTGAGCTTATGGTGAAGAAAGACGAGACAGAAAAAGCGTTGGAAGAGAAGATGGACCGATGGGTTTATCTGAATGATCTGAATGAACGAATCTTGAATGGTGAATAAAGGAGGAACAGATATGTGGACAAGGGAACTATTGAAACGTAATGCAAAAGAAATATTTAAAAGAAATTACTGGACTTGTGTTGGTGTGTCACTTGTACTTGCAGTGCTGACCGGAGGCGGAAGTTCTGTTATCGGAAGAATCGGAGGAAACAACACCAGTGTTTCTTATCATCATTATGGAAGTGATTATTACTATGGAGATTCTGCCAGAGGTTTTATGATTTCTATGGCCGTGGTGGCAGTTACGCTGATTGTAGCACTTGCAGCTGTTGCATTTACAATTTTTGCAGGAAATGTATTTAAAATTGGCGGATGCAGTTTCTTTATTAAAAATCGTACCATGACAGGAACATTTGGAAATATATTAGATGGATTCAAGTCCGGACATTACGGAAATGTTGTAAAGACCATGTTTTTTTATGATTTGTATATAGCATTGTGGTCATTGTTATTGGTGGTGCCTGGAATTATCAAATCCTATGAATATCGGATGGTTCCATATATATTGGCTGAAAATCCGGGCATGGATTCTAAACAGGTATTTGAAATCAGCAAGCGAATGATGAATGGACAGAAGATGGAGACCTTTATATTGGACCTTTCATTTATTGGCTGGGCGCTCGTGGCAGGTATTACGTGTGGAATCGCAGGTGTATTCTATGTGGCACCATATGTAAATGCAACAAATACAGAATTATATGCATTTAATAAAGTTCAGGCGTATAATGAAGGATACATTCGATAGCAGCGGTCAGAAAAAGAATCCGTGGTGAAAATGAAGACAAAATAAAAGCGGCTGTAAATTCATGGCATATCATAGGCCATGAATTTACAGCCCCTTTTTCTTATAATAGAAAATTGTATTTCCGATGTGACTATTTGGAAATTGTATATTCGATTATATTCATCAGATCACGGGTCAGAATATCGGAATCCAGCTCAGGTTCCATACATTTTTGTTCCAGTATATATTTGACACTGGCTACAATGATAGTGTTGATCATATTGATATTCTTAGAAGTAATTTGGTTATCCTTATCTTTGATTGTGAGAAGAAGCTTCATGCAGCGTTCCTGGATATTCTTTCCATAATACATGTCCATGAGGTCCGGTGAGAGTTTGTCAGCTTCCTCCGGAAATAATTCATAATACCGCTTAAACAGATTGCCAAAATCCTGTCCATGTTTCCCGAAGAAAAAATTATAATAAATCTTCGGATTCTTTAACATAGATTCTACGAAGAATCTCCATACAAAGTAAAAATTCTCAGTTGAATCCCAGTTCTTACTGCTCAGCCTTGCAAGCGCTTTGCTATATTCATTAAAATGCTTCATGGAAGCGAGAAGAATCAATTCGTTTACATCTTTAAAATAGAGATAAATAGTGGAATTATGAAAGCCGGCTTTCTCGGCAATCTTACGAACAGATACGTTATCAATGCCATGTTCATCAATAAGTTCTTCTGCGGCCTCGATGAAACGAATCGTATTCTCACGTTGTAATGCTTCTTTATTATTTCCGCCCATAATTATATAATCCTTTTCCTGAAAAATCTTTTTAAACGATGTCTTTATCATAGCATATTTTGATGATAAGTGAAAAATAAAAATTGAAATAAAAAAATTTATATAAATAAAATTTCCAATAAAAATTCATATTGAAAAATATTTGAAAGATATTGACAAGCGAAAAATGTGTTGTTACTATAAATGCATGGCAATAAGTACAAGCGCGCTTATTATAGGGGAACCATGTAAAAAGAGAAAAGAGGAATAAAAAAGATGAGCAAGATTTATGACGTAATTGTTCTGGGTGCAGGTCCTGCAGGATTGGCAGCAGGTCTCTATGCAGGCAGAAGCCGCCTGTCTGTTTTGATTGTTGAGAAAGGTCAGGACGGTGGACAGATTTCAATCACAGACGAGATTGAGAATTATCCAGGACAGGTTGTGGATCAGCCAGAATCTGGTCCGTCTCTGATCGCACGTATGACAGAGCAGGCTAAGAAGTTCGGAGCTGAGCGAGTATCTGACACAATTAAAGAAGTATCACTTGAGGGAGAGGTAAAGGTGCTCAAAGGTGAGAAAGGTGAGTACCAGGCAAAGAATATCATCATTGCTACAGGTGCTCATGCAAGACCGATCGGCTGCAAAGGCGAGGCAGAGTTCCTTGGAAGAGGAGTTTCTTACTGTGCAACTTGTGACGCGAACTTCTTTGAAGATTTTGAAGTATATGTAGTTGGTGGTGGAGATTCCGCAGTTGAGGAAGCTATGTATCTTACAAAATTTGCAAGAAAAGTTACAATCATTCACAGACGTGATGAGTTACGTGCAGCGAAATCCATTCAGGAGAAAGCTTTTAAGAACGACAAACTTCACTTTATGTGGGATACAGTTGTTGAGGAAGTTGGAGGAGATGGAATCCTTTCCTGGATGACAGTTAAGAACGTAAAAACCGGTGAAGTTACTAAGATTGAAGCAGATGAAGACGATGGAATGTTCGGAGTATTCGGATTTATCGGCACAATTCCTAATTCAGACATCTTCAAAGGCAGCGTCGAGATGGATGAGAGAGGATACATCCCAACAGATGCAGATATGCACACCAATATCCCGGGTGTATACGCAGCCGGTGATGTGCGTGTGAAGAGCTTAAGACAGGTTGTTACAGCAGCCGCTGACGGAGCAATCGCAGCAGTTCAGGTAGAAAGAAGCATGGCTTAATCAGGCATTCCGTCGGCTTACTTGAATGAAATTATTTGTAATAAAAGAACCATAGAAGAATGTTCAAAGCAAAGTATGGTTCGATTCAGGAGGATTTTTAAAATGTTAGAAGTAGATAAGAATACATTCCAGACAGAGGTTCTGGAGGCAGATGGTTATGTATTTGTAGACTTTTTTGGAGATGGATGTGTTCCGTGTGCAGCACTTATGCCAAAGGTACACGAGTTCGCTGATACATATGGTGACAAATTAAAATTTACATCTCTTAACACAACAAAAGCACGTCGTCTGGCAATTGGTCAGAAGATTCTTGGCCTTCCGGTTATGGCTATCTACAAAGATGGAGAGAAAGTAGATGAGCTTGTGAAGGATGATTGTACACCGGAGACAATCGAAGCGATGATCAAGAAATACATCTAAGATTTTAGAGGTAATTCTTTATCATATACACCTTAATAATATTTAATAAAGAGAAAGGAGAAGAATAATTATGGCTATTCTTGAAGGGAAAAAAGCAATAATTATCGGAGACCGTGATGGAATTCCGGGACCAGCTATCGCAGAGTGCGTAAAAACTGCTGGTGCTGAAGTAGTATTTTCATCTACGGAGTGTTTCGTCTGAACGAGCGCAGGCGCAATGGACTTAGAGAATCAGAAAAGAGTAAAGGATTTCGCTGATGAATACGGCGCAGAGAACTTAGTAGTAGTTCTTGGTGCTGCAGAAGGTGAAGCTGCAGGTCTTGCAGCTGAGACTGTAACAGCAGGAGATCCGACATTCGCAGGTCCATTGACAGGGGTCCAGCTTGGACTCACAGTATATCAC
This sequence comes from Dorea sp. AGR2135, assembly GCF_000420885.1. Taxonomy (NCBI): domain Bacteria; kingdom Bacillati; phylum Bacillota; class Clostridia; order Lachnospirales; family Lachnospiraceae; genus Dorea; species Dorea sp. AGR2135. The sequence goes on from NZ_ATVU01000019.1 coordinate 63,834, forward strand.
GTTTGCGAGCCTGAAATGAAGGCAGAGTTCGATGAGGCAGTTTACGATGAGCAGGTTAGCATGATGGAGATGGTACTCGACGTTGACGATATCGTTAGTGAGATGAGCGCTATCCGTGACGAATACTGTAAATATCTGTAAGATTATTGATCGTAAGTATTAAATATTAAATAATTTGACAAGACGCATATTATGTGAAAATATGTTGTCGTAAAGGGCGGAGTTCACCCCTCCGTCCTTTTGTTAAAGAAAGGTGAAGGTGGAAAACAATGAATAGCGTAATTAAAGGAGCAAGTTATGTCTTAGCACATACTCCTGATATGGTTTTATATAATGGAACAACTCAGACAACAGAGAGAATCGTAAATCCAGATTCAGAGTACTTAAAAGAGGTACCAGAGCATCTTCGTACATATGAGGATTGTGTAGCTTACTGGCCAAACCAGACATACATCGGAAATGTACATCCGGATGAGCTGGCACAGGTAGAGGCTCCATGGTATGACAAGAAGATGGAGAATGCAAGCCGTTATGGAAAATACGGTGAGATCATGCCTGAGGAAGAGTTCTTATTCCTGGTACAGATCAGTGACCAGTTTGAAGTTGTAAAACTGGAGAAGAACTTCGTAGAGAAGTACAAAGGCCAGTTTGCAGCAAACCCAATCATTACAGAAGATATTTCATCCCAGATCGAAGACGGTGTAGAGCTTTCTGAAATCGAGGGATATGTAAATGATGAGCACGCAGAGGCACTTTACTTCAACCACGAGCTGGTTGGATGTGTAAAACGTGCACATGATATCGATCAGAACTTAAGCGCACACGTAATGCACGAGAACTTAATGAGTAAAGCAACAAGTGTACTTGCTCTTCTTTATGCAGTACGTAACGCAGGAATCGAAAAAGCAGATGTAGAGTATGTTATTGACTGTGCAGAGGAAGCATGTGGAGACATGAACCAGAGAGGCGGCGGTAACTTTGCAAAAGCTGCAGCAGAGGTTGCAGGACTTGTAAGCGCATCAGGATCAGACGCAAGAGGATTCTGTGCAGCACCGACCCATGCACTGATCGAA
>NZ_ATVU01000020.1:0-64653 GCF_000420885.1 Dorea sp. AGR2135
GTCCCATAAGATTCTCCCCCTTTTCTTTCGATTTCCGATAAAAGTAGTTTAACAGAAATCGAATAAAAAGAAAAATTTATTATAAAACGTTGTCGTCAAAATGACGGTGGATAAAAATTGATTTTAGCAACTTATCAAGAATAGTTGTCCACAAAAAATAGCCCAAATTTATTCCTAATAAAGTATTTTAATCAAAATGTAATTAATAGTTCTGTTAGATAAAGGATATTCAAAAAAATGAGGAAGAAACTGTGGATAAGTTCTTCCTCCAAAAAATAAAATTTCTCTGTTTTTTATATTTTAGTTCAGCCGAAGGCTGAACTGTTACTATTTTTATATTTTGTGCATTTTTAATTTTCATTTCCTGCATAATTTTGTATTTTTGCCAAAATACAGAACAAGCGCCTGCAAAATTTGCAAGCGCCTGATTATTTTTATTTAAAATATTTCACTCCAGACTCAAAGATCTTCAGATCCTGTTCTCCGTAAATGTTCATTGCAACGGAACGTCCACGTCTTTCTGAATGGGCCATTTTACCAAATACTCTTCCATCCGGGCTGGTGATACCTTCGATTGCAAGATAGGAACCATTAATGTTCCATGTCTCATCCATAGATACATTTCCCTGTGGGTCGCAGTACTGAGTTGCAACCTGTCCATTTGCGATCAGCTTGTCAAGCCACTCTTTGCTTGCAACAAAACGTCCCTCTCCGTGAGATGCCGGGTTTGTGTAAACTCCGCCAAGCTTTGCTCCGGAAAGCCATGGAGACTTGTTGCTGACTACTTTCGTGTACACCATCTTAGAAATGTGGCGTCCAATTGTATTGTAAGTCAGTGTCGGAGAATCCTCTGTCTGTCCTGTAATTGTTCCATTTGGAACAAGTCCCAGTTTTACAAGAGCCTGGAATCCATTACAGATACCAAGTACCAGTCCGTCACGCTCCCCAAGAAGTTTCTCAACCGCCTCTTTCATCTTCGCATTCTGGAATGCAGTTGCAAAGAATTTCGCAGAACCATCCGGTTCATCACCAGCGCTGAATCCACCTGGGAACATGATCATCTGAGACTGCGCGATTGCTTTTTCAAATACATCGACAGAATCTACAATATCGGAAGCACTCATATTGCGGAATACTTTTACGATTGTTTTTGCTCCTGCTCTCTCAAAGGCTCTCTTACTGTCATACTCACAGTTTGTTCCAGGGAATACCGGAATAAATACAGTCGGCTGAGCGATCTTGTGTTCGCAGATATGTACTTCTTTTGTATCAAAAAGACCTGTGTCGATCTTCTCGTCCTGTCCCTCTGCTTTGGAATTTGTAGCAAATACGCTCTCTAGTGTACTCTCCCATGCTTTTTGGGCATCTGCAAGGGCAATCTTTGTATCTTTGTATTCAAAATTCTGCTCTTCTGTCACTTCACCGATGACTGTGTAATCAATCGTCAGTCCATCCAGCTTGTCAGCCGGAACTTCAGCGATCAGATCTCCAAATGCAGGTGCGAACAAGTCTTTTGCCTCTACGCTCGCATCTAATGTTACACCCATGCGATTACCAAATGCCATCTTGCTGACAGCCGGAACGATTCCGTGTCTGTCAAGTGCATAAGCTGCCACAATCTTGCCGTCATGGATATCAGCAGTAAATTTACCATACTGGTCCATAACTTTTTCATAAACCGGAACATCATACTCGTCTGTCGGAATCTGAAGCCATACAAGCTTATCTCCTGCTTTCTTAAGCTCCGGTGTAATAATATCTTTTTCTGTTGCCACATCCACTGCAAAAGAAACCAGTGTCGGTGGTACATCAATATGCTCAAATGTTCCGGACATACTGTCTTTTCCACCGATAGAAGGAAGACCAAATCCAAGCTGTGCACTGTAAGCACCAAGAAGTGCTGCGAATGGCTGGCTCCATCTATGTGGATCCTCTGTCATACGGCGGAAGTACTCCTGGAATGTGAAACGGATCTTACTGTAATCTCCTCCTGCTGCCACAATTTTTGCTACAGACTCTGTCACTGCGTAAATAGCTCCGTGGTACGGACTCCATGTTGACAGATACGGATCGAATCCGAAACTCATCATTGTAACCGTATCGCAGTCTCCTGTCAGTACAGGAAGCTTTGCAACCATAGCCTGTGTCTCTGTCATCTGATACTGTCCGCCATGCGGCATAAATACAGAAGATGCTCCAATGGAACCGTCAAACATTTCCACAAGACCTTTCTGTGAGCACACATTCAGATCTTTTAATGTCTCCATCCACTTTTCTTTGACATCTGTCACTTCTTCTCTTACGAGGATACTGTCTTTGCGGCTTGGAATATCTACAGCTACTTTTGTCTCCTGATGAGCACCGTTAGTATCTAAAAATGCTCTGGATAAGTCTACGATCTTCTTACCTCTCCAGGATAATACAAGTCTTGGCTCCTCTGTTACGACAGCTACCTTTGTTGCCTCTAAGTTCTCTTCCGCTGCATATCCCATAAATTCATCTACATCCTTCGGGTCTACAACAACAGCCATACGCTCCTGAGACTCAGAAATTGCAATTTCTGTTCCATCAAGTCCTGCGTATTTCTTCGGTACTTTGTCCAGATCTACCTGAAGTCCGTCTGCAAGTTCTCCGATTGCAACAGAAACTCCTCCGGCTCCAAAGTCGTTACATTTCTTAATTAATTTGCTGACTTCCTCTCTGCGGAACAGTCTCTGGATCTTACGCTCTGTCGGCGGATTACCTTTCTGTACCTCTGCTCCACAAGTCTCGATAGACTCCTCTGTATGTACTTTAGAAGATCCGGTTGCTCCACCGCAGCCGTCACGTCCGGTACGTCCACCGAGCAGGATAATGATATCACCAGGATCTGAAGTCTCACGGATTACTGCACGTCTTGGTGCTGCTCCGAGAACAGCTCCGATTTCCATACGTTTTGCCACATAATTCGGGTGATAGATTTCCTTAACTGCACCAGTTGCAAGTCCGATCTGGTTACCATAAGAACTATATCCATGAGCTGCCTCACGAACCAGTTTCTTCTGAGGAAGCTTTCCTTTCATTGTATCTTTGATAGATACAGTCGGATCTGCTGCTCCGGTCACACGCATTGCCTGGTATACATAAGTACGTCCTGATAATGGATCTCGGATTGCTCCGCCAAGACATGTAGCAGCTCCACCAAAAGGCTCAATCTCTGTCGGATGGTTGTGTGTTTCATTTTTAAAGTTCACAAGCCACTCTTCTTCCACGCCATCTACCTTAATCGGTACAACAATACTGCAGGCATTGATCTCATCTGACTCTTCCTGATCCTGAAGCTTGCCTTCTTTTTTCAGCTTTCTCATAGCCATCAATGCAAGATCCATCAGACATACAAATTTGTCCTCACGCCCTTTAAAAATCTCGCTGTGATTGCGAAGGTACTGCTTGTAAGTATCTTCCATCGGTTTTCGATAATCTCCGTCTCCAAAGGAAACTTCTGTAAGTTCTGTTGAAAATGTTGTATGACGGCAATGGTCTGACCAGTAAGTATCCAGTACGCGGATCTCTGTCATGGAAGGATCGCGGTGCTCTTCCCCTTTGAAATGATTCTGGATATGCTGGAAGTCACGGAATGTCATTGCAAGTCCAAGAGAATCATATAATTTCTTAAGCTCTTCCTCTTTCATATCCTTAAATCCGTCAAATACAATAACATCAGCAGGCTCGTCAAATTTTGTCACTAGTGTCTCCGGCTTCTCCTCTGCTGCTTCTCTTGAGTCTACCGGGTTGATGCAGTGTTCCTTAATCTTCTGAAGTTCTTCTTCTGTAATAGCTCCATTCTTACCATGAATAATATAAGTCGTTGCAGTACGGATGACCGGCTGCTCGTCCTCTTTTACGAACTGGATACACTGAACAGCAGAATCTGCTCTCTGATCGAACTGACCCGGAAGAAATTCTACGGAAAACAGACTGTCTCCGGAACCAACAGGAGCCTCCTCGTTCCAAAGGACATCTACCGGCGGTTCAGCAAAGATACCATTGCATGCTCTTTCAAATGTCTCATCTGATACGTTCTCCACATCATAACGATTCAGGATACGCACATACTCTACGTCTTTGATTCCAAGATAATTGCGAATCTCATGTGCAAGTGCCTTCTGCTGGACATCATAGCTGCCCTTTTTCTCAACATACACTCTTCTTACATTACTCATTCGTCTTCCTCCATTGTGTTTATATTTTTATTTGGTAATAGTTCTGTTACTTTAAATCTTCATTATTTATTTCATTGTAACATACCCACCATTATTATTAAAATTAATATATTTAAATCCTTTTATAAGTTTTACTAATTTCTTTCTTTTTTCCATTTCCAGTTGTACACGACCGCTGCAACTCCCGGCACGGCAAGTAATACGATAAATATCACGCCGACCCGGATTACCATGTCCAAGAAAAATCCTTCTGGCAGCATGCGGATCATATAATCTGTCTCCGGGTCAAAGATCCAGAGATTATTTGTAAAAAACAATTTATGAAACAGCGTAAAACAGCTTGTAAAATCAATGCTCATGGCAACTCCCAGAATTGCCGCCAAAATAAGATAAACAAACAGCGCCTGCAAATATCCTAGCGGAACCAGTCTTCGGAAATCTGCTTTTTTTGTCCTAAGAACAATCATTAAAATAGTTGCAAGAATCACCGCATAATTCCGAAGCTTCAAACCTCCCAGAAACAAATTCCTCACATCTGCCATGTGAAGCCTGTCCTGTTCATTGAAGAAATCCTGATGCTCACCGTCCACATCTGTGACAATTGACAGCTTTTCTTCCTTTCCAATCAGATAAGCCATCATATGTTCTGTCACTGCCATCACATTGTCAATCTTCATATTCAGATCGTCCGTGACCCGGTACTTTTCATATTCCTTTTTATAAAATCCGTAATGGCTGTCTCCATAAACTGCAAGCTGAAATCCAGTAATCAGCAATGCAAAGATTACCAGGAGCATCGTAAATGTAATGGTAACTCTGTACCAGATCTTCATGTTATCTTCCTTTTCTTTCCTAAACTACCTGCGCATTTTTTGCGATCCAGGTTTTTATCTCTAGTATTATACCAAGATATCTCATATCTGTATAGAAAAATCACTTCAAAACAAATTCTGCCATTGCATTTTGCATTAATTTACCTTATAATCAAATTAGTATTTATTAGGGAGTCTTATTATGGATATTAATTACGAATTATATAAAGTGTTTTACCACGTAGCAACTACACTAAGTTTTTCGGAAGCTGCGAATAAATTATTTATCTCTCAGTCAGCCGTAAGCCAGTCTATCAAAGCGTTGGAAAAAAAATTAAATCAAAAGCTTTTTATCAGGAGTACCAAAAAGGTACGCCTGACACCGGAAGGCGAACTGCTTCTTCGTCATGTGGAACCAGCTATGAATCTGATTCACCGTGGGGAAATCCAGCTTTTAGAAGCTTCTGAAGGTGTAGGACAACTTCGCATCGGTGCCAGTGACACTATCTGCCGTTATTTTCTTGTTCCTTACCTGGAGCGTTTCCATAAGGAATTTCCGGGAGCTCACATCAAAGTAACAAATGCAACTTCTATCCACTGTGTAGAACTATTAGAAAATGGACAGGTTGACCTGATTGTTGTCAATTCTCCAAATCCATATCTCGGAAACTGTGAAACAAAACATATCCGCTCTTTCCAGGACGTGTTTGTTGCAAATCATTCTTTTGATAAACTTGTCGGAAGATGCTTAAGCTACAAAGAACTTTTAGAACATCCGATTCTGATGCTGGATAAAAAAAGTACAACCAGCGAATTCCTGCATAATCTCTTTTTACAGCACCAGTTAGATCTCGTGCCGGAAATTGAGCTGAGCAGTAATGATCTTCTCATTGACCTTGCAAAAATCGGGCTCGGCATTGCATGTATACCCGATTACTGTGTTACCGGAAAAGATCTGGAAAAATTATTTATTGTTGAGACAAAAGAAAAACTGCCGGTGAGAGAACTGGTCATTGCTTACAATGACCGCGTTCCCATCTCCAAGGCAGCTACAGAATTTCTGAAATATTTTTAGCAGTTCCTTTTAAGGATCCCTGCACCATCTGAGGTTTTCCACCGCCACGGCCCTGGAAAGCCTCATTTAATTTTTTGCTGATCACTCTTACATCTTCAGAATGGCTTCCGATAACATAACGATATCCTTCTTCATCATTTCCTGCAAAAATTGCACAAATCTTTGCACCTCTCTCTAATAGAAGGTTCATTAGTTCTCTCGGTTCATTTCCACTAAGTTCACTGTCAAATACCTTTACCAGTTCCGGAGTAACGTCAATCTCCTTTGCCTGATAAGCCAGTAATTTTTGTTTGAGAGCAGACACCTGATTTTTCAGGTCAAGCTGCTCTTCTTTTAATTTTTCTACAGCTTCGGCAACTTCTGTATCCTTTGCACAGAGCAGTGCGGAAATCTTCTTCACGCTCTCCTCTTTCTGCTGATGATCTGTAAGTGCACGGCTTCCACTTAACATAGTGATGCGTTCGCCGCCTTTGTATGACACCATATCCACCAGTTTGATATTTCCAATCTCCCCAGTTCTATCTACGTGTGGTGCACAGCATGCACAGACATCCACGCCCGGAATATTCACAATACGGACCTGCCCTTCAATTTCAATCTTACTTCTGTAAGTCAGATCTTTCAACTCTTCCTTTGTCGGGTAAAGAATCTCTATATTCAAATTCTTGTAAACGATGCGATTCGCCTCTTCTTCGATTTCTTTCAACTGCTCCTTTGTAATCGGTCCGTCAAAATCCATCGTACAGTAATCAGCTCCAAGATGGAATCCTACATTGTTGTATCCGAATCTTCCATGTACAATTCCTGAAATGATATGCTCGCCGCTATGTTGCTGCATACTTTCGAATCTCTTTTCCCAGTCAATTTCGCCTTTAACGATCTCGCCCGGTGTCAGTGCGCCATCTGTGTAATGATAGATAATTCCATCCTTCTCCTGCGCGTCCAGCACATGAACCCCTCCAAGAATTCCTGTATCTGCATACTGTCCGCCGCCTTCCGGGAAAAATACTGTCTTATCCAAAACTACTTTGTATCCTTCTCCTTCCGGCTCACATGAAATTACCTGTGCCTCAAAATCTCTTCTATGACTACTTTCGTAGTACAACTTGTCTGTCATGTTACCTATAAATCCTTCCTGTAATATATACTACTCTTCATGATACCTTCAGATTGCTCCGTGCTATGCACTCCCACAATCCGACCTTGTTATCATTACATTCTCTCTGGTGCTTCGAATCCAAGAACATCAATGCAGGACTCCAATACTTTCTTTGTCAGTATAAGCAGTGCAATGTATCCCTGTTTCTTTGCTTCGTTTTCCTCTGCCAGAATTTTGGTTTCATGATAAAAATGATTGAATGCATTTGCAAGATCATAAATATACGCACAGATTTTATGTGGTGCAAGTTCTTCGTAAGCATTTTCCATCATCTCGTTATATTTTACCAGCGCAAGCATCAATGCTTTCTCGCTCTCGCCGGACTGCTGATTTACCTTAAGTCCAGTGACCGCTTTTCCTTCTTCCTGGTATTTGTTCAGGATAGATTTGATACGCACGATGGTGTACAGAATATACGGTCCTGTGTTTCCCTCAAAGGAAGTAAATCTGTCTACATCGAAGACATAATCTTTGGAAGCCTGATTGGACAGATCCCCGTACTTGATTGCAGCCATACCTACCGTTTTCGCAGTGTTCTTCGCTTCCTCTTCCTCTACAGTACGGTTGTCTGTGATCTTCTTGTACATTTCCTCCTGAATCTCAGCGATCAGATTCTCCAGACGCATAACACCACCTTCTCTTGTCTTAAATGGTTTGCCGTCTTTTCCATTCATGGTACCGAAACCTAAGAATTTCAGTTCTGTCTCAGAAGGAACGATTCCTGTCTTCTTTGCTGCACGGAATACCTGTACAAAATGTAACTCCTGACGCTTATCTACAACATAAATGACTTTGTCCGGATGGTAATCTTCCACTCGTTGAACCAGCGTTGCAAGGTCTGTCGTTCCGTAGAGAGATGCTCCGTCTGACTTTTGGATCATGCATGGTGGAATTTCCTTTGTGTCTGACTCTTCCTGTACATCAATCACAAGAGCTCCGTCATCGACATGTGCAAATCCTTCTTTTTTCAGCCGCTCAATCATATCCGGAATGTAAGCCTGTGCATCAGACTCACCTTTCCACAGATCAAAGTCCACATTCAGGTTCGCATAGTTCTTCTTCAAATCATTTACAGATACATGCATAATGTGGTTCCAGATTGCTGTATAACCTTTATGTCCGTTCTGGAGTAAATATGTGGCATGCAATGCACGCTCTCTGTACTCCTCATCCTCTTTTGCTTTTCCACTTGCTGTCGGATAGATCTCCTCCAACTCAGATATGGTAAATGGAGCCTCTGCCGGATATTCTCCTTTAAAACTCTCATCAAAATATGGAAGTTCTGGTTTTCTTTCCTTTAATTCCGTAATGATCAGTCCCATCTGATATCCCCAGTCTCCCAAATGGATATCTCCAAGAACATTATGTCCCATTTTTCTTGCAATTCGTTTTACGCTCTCACCAATAATTGCAGAACGAAGATGTCCTACATGAAGCGGTTTTGCCACGTTCGGTCCGCCGTAGTCGATCACGATCATCTTAGGCTTGTCAGTCTTATTCAGTCCGAGGTCTTCATCCGTCTCCATCTCATCCAGATAATCTGCTACAAATCTTTCGTCTAATTTCAGATTGATAAAGCCCGGATTTACTGCCTGAACATCGCAGAAGCAACCACTTCCTTCTAATTTTGCCACAACATCCTGTGCAATCATGATCGGTGCTTTATGATAAGCTTTTGCTCCTGCCATAGCACCATTACACTGATACTCGCAAAGATCCGGGCGGTTCGACAATGTTACTTTTGCATAATTCCTGTCATATCCTGCTGCTTCGAAAGCTGCTGCCAGTTCTTCCGCTATAAAATCTGATATTCTCTTCATGCTCTCTACCTCTTATTTATCGTAATTTTTCATTTACAAAATATGTCACATTGTATTTTAGCACAAGAAAATAAAGCCAACAACCTTAATTCTTTTCACACACAAGATTTTCAACGCTTTTTTAGAAAGTCTGGTTGCTATTCCAGCAAATCTATGCTATTATAATAGTAATAATTACTGTTATTATACAAGATGGGAGGTTACCTATGAACAAAAAAGTACTTCGAAATTTATCTTATGGTGTATATGCCGTTTCGGCACTTGGGGAGAATCGTATGTCCGGCTGCATTGCCAACAGTATTATGCAGATTACTTCTTCCCCTGCAACTTTAGCTGTCAGTATGAATCATGATAATTATACGCATGAATGCATTGAAAAAAGTGGAATGTTCGCAGTTTCCATACTTTCTGAAAAGACTGACCCCAATATCATCAGCCAGCTTGGATTTCAGTCTTCCAGAGATGTGGACAAGTTTATGAATGTTTCTTTTATTACAAAGCATAATATTGCCGTTGTCGATGATGCATGCGGTTATCTTGTCTGTAAGGTCATCGATAAAATGGAAACAAATACCCACACAGTCTTTCTTGGGGAAATCATTGACTGTGATATGTTGAATCAGGAAACACCTATGACCTATGCCTACTATCACAATATCATCAAAGGCAAGAGTCCGAAAAATGCACCGACTTACCAGCCGGAAGATCTGGATACGGTAGATTCTGCTTCTTCTGACTCTTCAATCACTTCCAGTAATTCCTCCGGAAATGGCAAATGGGTGTGTAGTATCTGCGGATATGTCTATGATGGTGATATTCCATTTGAAGAACTTCCAGACACATTTGTCTGTCCAATCTGTAAACAGGGCAAGGATAAATTTAAGCAGCGATAACTTGTCTGACAGACACATTTTATATTAAATTAAAGGTTAGGTTACATCTATGAATTTAAAACTTGGATCTCATGTCAGCATGAGCGGAAAAAGCATGCTCCTTGGCTCTGCAAAAGAAGCTGAATCCTATGGAGCAAATACATTTATGTTCTATACCGGAGCACCACAAAACACCAAAAGAAAAGAGATTTCTGAACTCAATATTGATGCCGCCTGGAACTATATGAACGAAAAAAATATTTCAGATATCGTCGTTCACGCTCCTTATATTATCAATCTTGGTAATACCGTAAAACCTGAGACATATGAACTGGCCGTGGAATTTCTGGCAAAAGAAATTGACCGCGCGGCCGCCTGCAAAAGCCAGACTCTGATTCTGCATCCTGGTGCCCACGTCGGTGCCGGAGTTGAAACCGGACTTCAACAGGTCATAAAGGGGCTCAATGAAGTCTTGACAAAAGACACGCCTCTTCATATTGCACTGGAAACCATGGCGGGAAAAGGATCGGAACTTGGCCGGTCTTTTGAAGAACTTGCAGCAATCTATGACGGCGTAGTCTACAGCGACAAACTGCGTGTCTGTTTTGATACCTGCCACACTCACGACAGTGGTTATGATATCCGTGGTAATTTCGACGGTGTGATCGACGAGTTTGATCATTTGATCGGTAAAGATCAGATTGCGGTCTTTCATATTAACGACAGTAAAAATGTGTGTGGTGCAAAGAAAGACAGGCATGCCAATCTCGGCACTGGAGAAATTGGATTCGATGCCCTCTCCTATATCGTACACCACCCGGATTTTGAACAAATTCCGAAAATCCTTGAAACTCCATATATTCCTTCTCCAACAAAAGAGAAGAAATCTTACGCACCATACAAATATGAGATTGCGATGTTAAGAGCCAGTCAGTTCGATAAGAATTTTCCGGATAATATTATTGCAGAAAATGAAAATTAAAAATATAAGCAGTAAATCTTCATGGTTTGCTGCTTTTTTGTTACTCATTTCCAGCAAACTCTACTGCCAGATTCTTGTAAATGAATCATTTTTCCACAATTGTGCTTGACACTTGCGAGCGTCTGTATTATTGCATTACTCAGATAGTACAATAATACAAAATGAAAGGAGTACATAATATGCCATGGAATTTAGATAGTGACCGTCCCATTTATCTTCAGCTCATGGAACGAATTCAACATGATATTATCTCCGGCACCTATAAACCCGGGGACAAACTTCCTTCTGTTCGCGAACTTGCTATGGAAGCATCCGTAAATCCTAACACAATGCAAAAAGCACTTTCCGAACTGGAGAGAATTGGTCTGGTACACTCCCGCCGTACAAGCGGACGATTTATTACGGAGGACGAAACAATGATAAAACAATTAAAAACAGAGACTGCCACCGAGCATATCCGTGAATTTTTAAAATCAATGGAACATCTTGGATTTACCAGACCGGAAATCCTGGAACTGGTTCAAGATACAATGAAGGAGGAAAAATAATATGAAACCCATTTTAGAATGTAAAGGGCTTTCCAAAAAGTACAATAAAAGTGCCTACGCTCTCCACAATCTGAACCTGACACTGAACCATGGTCAGATCATCGGACTGCTTGGTCCAAACGGTAGCGGGAAAACTACACTGATCAAACTGATCAACGACCTCTTAACACCGACAGAAGGGACTGTTCTTATCGACGGAGAACTTCCTGGTGTCCACAGCAAGAATATCATGTCCTATCTTCCAGACCACAGTTATCTGGACGGTTCCATGAAAATCCAAGATCTGGTTTCTTACTTTGCTGACTTTTATGAAGATTTTTCCAAAATCCGAGCCACTTCGATGCTGAAGGACCTGAACATAGATCAGACAGCACGTTTGAAAACTCTTTCCAAAGGAAATCAGGAAAAAGTAGCACTGATTCTTGTTATGAGCCGTGACGCCAAACTATATATACTTGATGAACCGATCGGAGGTGTTGACCCTGCTGCCAGAGATTACATCTTACACACGATTTTAAATAATTACAATGAACATGCAACGATTTTGATCTCAACACATCTGATTTCCGATATTGAAAATATTTTAGACCGCGTACTCTTTATCCAGAACGGTGAACTCGTATTAAATGCAACCGTCGATGATATCCGGTCAGAACAAAAGAAATCTGTTGACGCATTATTCCGGGAGGTATTCAAATGTTAGGAAAAATCATCAAATACGATATGAAAGCCATGAATCGTTTTTTAATCATCATTCATGCATTTCTGCTTATATATGCATTTTTTATCCGTATACTGATCACAGGCAGACTTACAGCCAACAATGTTCATAACTTGGGTAATACTTACTTCTTAATTCTTGGATTGACTGTTTCTTTTGGTATTATCCTGCTTACCTGTGTTGCTTTTGCAACCTCAATTATCATTGCTGTGCATTTTTATAAGAGTACATACTCTGACGAAGGATATCTGACCCACACCCTGCCGGTCAAAAAAGGAACTCTCCTGTTTGCAAAAGTCATTGCAGGAACAATCTGGTGCATAATCGACATAATTGGACTCTTTGCCGCTATATACATTGCTGCCTGGGTGCCATATGTAAAAGATTCTCTCTCCGTCAATAAAGCTCTCCTAATGGAAATTTTCGGTTTGGAATCCCATCTTGGAGTCTTTGGATCAATTGCCTTTTACATCTTTTTCATGATAGCCGGAACAGTTGCAAATGTTATATTATATTACGCCTGCATCTCTCTGGGACAGATATTTACCGGTCATCGCGTCTTTGGCGCTGTTGCCATGTACTTTATCGTTACATTTGTAGAAAGCATTAGCTGTCTTTTGATTTTTATCCCACTTGGGCTGCTAAACACCCAGACTGTAACTATTGAAACAAGTACAACACTTTATATGTCTACACCATCTCAGTATATGTTCGGTCTTTTGGGAATCTCTCTGGCTTTGATGATTATATGGAGTGTGATTCTTTATATTATTACTTATTATCGTCTGAACCGTAAATTAAATCTGGCATAATCGTTATACAGCAACAGCATTATTCACAACATAGACCAGATGTATATGAATCTGCAAAATCACAGACCGCCTGACGCGAGAAAAACAATGCATCAATATTTATTCTTTTTTCCGGACGGTCTGTGCTTCTTCCTTTTCTTTTTTCCAGAACTCTTCTATCTGCTCTGCCATATTTCCAAGGCTGCAGCTTCTTTGGTTTTCCCATTCTCTTGGAAAAGTCTCCTGATACCGCCTGTCGAAAAAGCGATCATCCAGCAACAATATCACTCCTCTGTCCTCGTCTGTTCTTATGACACGTCCGGCTGCCTGAAGTACCTTATTCATTCCCGGATACAGATAAGCATAGTCAAATCCCCTCTGCCCGTGCTGATTGAAATAATCCTTTAAAATCTCCCGTTCTCGACAAACCTGTGGCAGTCCTGTGCCTACAATCACGGCCCCGATCAGCTTATCCTCCGTCAAATCAATTCCTTCTGAAAAGATACCACCCATGACACAAAATCCAATCAGGCTTTCCTTTCTTTCCTCTTCAAATGTATTCAAAAATTCCTCCCTGCCCTTTTCTGACATAGACTGGGATTGTGTCACACAAGTAATTTGATGATCCAAAGCCGGGAAGGCTTCTAACTCTTCCTTTTCCTGAATCTTTTCAAAAGCTTCATAGACATCTTCCAGAAAACGATAAGACGGAAAGAATACCAGATAGTTTCCTTTCTTTCCATTTGCAAGCTTCCACAGATACCTGGCATATCTCTGATACATCTCTTCATTTCTCCGTGTGTACTTTGTACTTACATCTCCTCCAACCATTAGCAGGCGATGCTCTACATCAAATGGGGATTCTGCATAGATTGCATAATCTTCTTTTCCCGTGGAAAGCAGTTTTTTATAATATGTAATTGGCAATAATGTAGCTGAAAAGAAAATTGTGCTGTTTCCCTTTTGCAGAAATTCTCCCAAATTTCCCGCTGGATTGACACAGAACAGATGTACCCGGAATTTCCCTTCCCCATCCAGTTCACTATAAATCACATAATTCTCATCTAACCGCTCATGTATATCCATAAAGCTTCGAATGTGAAAATAAAACTCCAGAACTTCTTCCCGGATATCTTCTTTCTCACATTCTTCCAGAAAACGTTCCAGTTCTGTCATCAGATTTAAAAGCTTGAGGTAAATATGCGATACACTATTTAGAACTTTATATTCTTCGCATTCCCGTTTCATTGCCAGAAGCCCCCGGTTACAATCTTCCAGTCTCTCTGTTAGCTTCTCATCCTCATACCGGACCTTTTTCTTGATTCCAAGAAAATCTTCTTTGCAGATACTGGCACTGTACATCTGCCTGCCCCGTTCCACCAGATTATGTGCTTCATCAATTAAAAACAGATAATCGCCTTTATTTCCTTCTCCGAAAAATCTGCGCAAATGCGCCTGTGGGTCAAATACATAATTATAATCGCAGATAATTGCATCAACCCAGACCGCCACATCCAAACTCATCTCATACGGACACACCTTCCATTTTCTTGCCTGTTCCTCTAGTATCTCCCGGTTCAGTTCATCAGAAGATGTCAGAAGTTCATAGACTGCATCGTTCACCCGGTCAAAATGTCCTTTCGCATAAGGGCAATGATCTGGATTACAATTTGTCTCTTCACAAAAGCAAATTTTATCTTTTGCTGTCAGAACAATTACTTTCATGCGAAGCGCCTGTTCCCGTAATGTCTCAAATGCCTGCCAGGCTACTGTTCTTGTGATCGTCTTCGCTGTCAGATAAAATATCTTATCACCCAATCCCTCTCCTACTGCTTTCACTGCCGGAAATAATGTTGCGATCGTCTTTCCAACTCCGGTCGGTGCCTGAATAAACAGCTTCTTTTTTCTAAGTATCGTCCGATATACCGATGTTACCAGGTTCTTCTGCCCTTCTCTGTATGCAAATGGAAATTCCACATCCTTGATCGACTTATCTCTCTTTTTCTTCCACTGAATCTGATATCTCGCCCACTTTTCATACTTTCCGATCAGCTCATAAAACCACCGTTCCAAATCTTCGAATATGTAACCACTCTGAAAACGCTTTATCTCCTCTGTCTCCATATTACAGTAAGTCATCTGCACACCAATTTCCGGCAGATTATGAGATGCCGCATAAATATACGCATAACACATTGCCTGTGCAAGATGTACCGGTACCGGCTCTTTAATCTGATTCAGTTCTCTTAACACACCTTTAATTTCATCAATGACAATTCCTTCCGGAAGCTCAATAATTCCATCTGCTCTTCCTTCCAGTTTCAGCGTAAAATCTTTACACGGAATCTCATATTTTAGTGAAATCTCTGCATGATAATCCGGACCCATCTGCTTTTGAATCTTCCTGTGGATTCTGCTTCCAAGCTGCATAGTATCTTTATCTGTCGACGCTATTCGATTGTCTATATCTCCCGCACGAAGTATAAATTCCACCAGATTTCGCACAGAAATGCGAATCACAGGCTGTTCAAGATCCATTGTGTTTCTTCCTTTCCCTGACACTTCTTGTAAACGCCCATATTATAACACATAAATATAAAATATTTTAAAGTAATTTTACACCTCGCCTGCCATCTCAGTCATCTCCGGCCGATATCTGAGTGGAAGATGCTGCATCTGACTTCTTGGATTCTCCCTGGATTCAATAGATATTGTCCTGCAAAAAGCAGTCCACAGACTTGCATACATCTGTTCATTTTCCGATATATGCCCCAGCCTCTCCTCCTGAATCCGTTCATTTTCTACCAATACCCATTCCCTTCCCGCCTCATGCACTGCATACATATGATGTGTCTTATCATGGATCAGCCAGTTTTCCTGTGGAAGCCGGTTAGCAAAATGTGGAGCAATACAAGTCAGTATCCTGTTCTTTGGTGCAATCCCTCCATACAAAATCCCGCCAGACAACTCCCGAAATCTCAAAAATCCTTTATAATTATGGGCTTCACTTCCTACCTTCCTGCTCAGTTCAAATACACGTTCCACTTGTGGGTGGCTCAAATGTTCCATAACCTTTTTACTGTCACGAAGCCTTCTTGCAGCCAGCATTGTCCCATAAATTGCATCTGCCTTATCCCTATCCGAAGCAAGAGATGCATGCCAGATATCAGCATAAGCCTGTCCTCCCAGATGTTTTCGGATCAATCGTTCTACTGCCTGTTCCTTGTGAAGATTCTCCTCCACCAACATGTACTCACAAAAAAGCTCCTGTTCTAACATTCCCTTTATTGCAATCCCACACTCTTTTTCTTCTCTTCCTTCTTTCCATGCATCATAAATTGCAGAAAATATTCCTGTGATCGTATCATTACACACATAAATCTTTTTCATAGAAATTCTCACGGAACCTGACATCATCAAATAATGAAAGCTGTCTGTAACCGAGATTTCTCACCTCCTGTGGCAGTTTTTCTCTGGAATCCAGAAGATTTCTGGCTATGGATTCCTCTTCTATCCTGAGCGGATACATGGTCTTCCCATTACAGGTAATAAAATACACCGCCCGTTTCAGTACTACTCCAAGTTTCTTAAGATCTGCAAAATCCAGCATTCCAAGTCTTCTCGCTTTCACAATTCTTGTTGCTGATTTATATCCAAGACCCGGTACACGGAGCAGCATCTCATAGTCTGCCCTGTTGATCTCCACAGGAAAATACTCCAGATGCTTCAGCGCCCAGTTACACTTCGGATCAAACAGAACATTAAAATTAGGTTCCTCCTCCGACAGTAATTCATCTGCCTGAAAATGATAATAACGAAGCAGCCAGTCTGCCTGATAGAGCCGATGTTCCCGGAGAAGCGGCGGTCCGTCATCTGTCCTTGCCGGAAGTGCTTTATCTTCATTCACATGTACGAATGCAGAATAAAACACTCGTTTCAATTCAAACTTCTTATACAGACTCTCTGTCACCTTCATAATCTGATAATCCGATTCCAAAGTTGCTCCGATAATCATCTGGGTACTCTGCCCTGCCGGTACAAATCTCGGTGCCTGACGGTATAATGACAGTTCACGGCTATTTTCATTCCTCCCTTCTTGGATGAGCCTCATCGGTGCGAGGATATTCTTTCTGGATTTATGCGGTGCCAATAGTTTCAATCCTTCTGCTGTCGGAAGTTCCAGATTCACACTCATTCTGTCCGCCAGAAATCCTGCTTTTTGGATCAGTTCCTGACTTGCTCCCGGAATGGCTTTCACATGGATATATCCCTGAAAATTACACTCTTTTCTCAGCTTATAAAGTGTTGCACAGATTAACTCCATCGTATAATCCGGACTTACCAGAATGCCGGAACTTAAAAATAGTCCTTCAATATAATTTCTCCGATAGAATTCCATTGTAAGCGTACAAACTTCATCAGGTGTAAAAGAAGTCCTCACTACATCATTACTTCTTCTGTTCACGCAGTACTTACAGTCAAAAATGCATTCATTCGTAAACAGGATTTTTAAAAGTGAAATACATCTGCCATCTGCAGAAAAACTGTGGCAGATTCCACACTGTGTACAGTTTCCCATTCCGGAACCATCACCTTTTCTCTTCGTTCCACTGGAAGTACACGCCACATCATACTTTGCTGCATCCGATAAAATATTTAATTTTTCATAGATAGACATGGAATTCTGTATCTTCATATTCTTTCCTGCTTTCCTAATATCATAATGCGAACATCTGTTCTGTTTTTATTATAAGAACATTTGTTCGATTTGTCAATTTATATTTTAACGATGCCAGGGTCAAAAGGTCTTTCATCCACATGAGCTTGCTCATAAGTGGATGAAAGACCTTGGGGCCCGCCCCAATATGAGCCTAAAAGTGGGATGACAATCCCACGATATGCGAATAATTGGGAGGATTGTGGGAGTGCAAAGCACGAAACAATCCGTAGGCATCATAGTTGGAGCTTTTGGTACCAACATTATTTTAATTACATGAAATTAGGATAAAAAAAGAATAACCAACTGATATCTTTCTTCTCACATATCAGTCGGTTACTCTTTCTTTTATTGTTACATGAAGTACATCTCTGCACTCTTATTAGCAAATATTTTTCAAAATATTCCTTGTAATCTTCTTATATTTTATTTACTGCATCTGCCAGGTACTCATTCGAAACTTCATAGAACTTCTCATTCTCTACCATCTCAGAAAGAGCCGGATCAATCGGCATCTTACCAAGAACCGGAATACCTAACTCAGCTGCCACTTCATCGATATGGCTTTCTCCAAATACGGAAATCTTCTTTCCACAATCCGGGCAAGTCAGATAACTGTAATTCTCTACGATTCCGAGCACTGGAATATTCATCTGTCTTACCATCTTGTAAGCTTTCTCTACGATCATACGCACAAGATCCTGTGGAGATGTTACGATCACTGCTCCATTCACCGGAAGAGACTGGAATACTGTAAGTGGAACATCACCAGTTCCAGGCGGCATATCTACAAAGAGATAATCCAGATCTCCCCAGATAACATCTGTCCAGAACTGAGTTACAACACTTGTAATAATCGGTGCTCTCCAGATTACCGGATCCGATTCATTCGGTAAAAGCAGGTTGACAGACATAATCTTTGTTCCGTCTTTTGCAATCTCCGGAAAGATTCCATCATCGCTTCCTTTTGCTGTATCATGGATTCCATACATCTTCGGAATAGACGGTCCTGTAATATCTGCATCCAGAATTCCTACAGAAAATCCTTGTTCTCTCATCATTCTTGCCAATGATGCAGTTACCATCGATTTTCCGACTCCGCCCTTTCCACTGACAACTGCGATCACATTACGAATGTGTGATTTTGCATTCGCCGGTTTATGAAAATCCTGCGGTTTACTGTTACAAGTCCCTGCATGTGCACACCCCTGGCAATCGGATGGTGAGCATCCTTTCTGATTCTCTGACATAACTAAAACTTCCTTTCTGGCCTCTTTTACTCTTCTACTGCTGCGATTACTTCAATCTCGCAGAGTGCTCCCTTAGGGAGATCTTTCACTGCAAAACAGCTTCTTGCCGGTTTTGATGTGAAATATTTTGCATAAACTTCATTGAATGCTCCGAAATCAGCAATGTCAGCCAGGAAACATGTTGTTTTAAGTACATGCTCATAATCTGTACCTGCTGCTTTTAAAATCTCTCCTACATTCTTGCAAGACCACTCAGCCTGCTCTTCGATTGTATCTCCGCCAAGATTTCCTGTCTCAGGATTGATTCCAAGCTGTCCGGATGTATAAAGAACTCCGTTATTAACATATGCCTGTGAATATGGTCCGATTGCTGCCGGTGCTTTTTCTGTTGCGATTACTTTCATAATCCTATACCTCTCTTTCATTATTCTGAAACTGCTCTGTATTTCTGAGCTCTGAATCTATTGTACTACCTTTTCAGGTAATTTATCAACCTTGAATTCCCTTTAATCTTTGCTTTTACCCCCTTTTTCACAGCTTTAAATTTCCAGGTTATTCCTCGTGACATCTTTGAGCCATTTGTAACTGTGGTACC
Organism: Dorea sp. AGR2135; assembly: GCF_000420885.1. Lineage (NCBI taxonomy): Bacteria > Bacillati > Bacillota > Clostridia > Lachnospirales > Lachnospiraceae > Dorea > Dorea sp. AGR2135. The sequence goes on from NZ_ATVU01000020.1 coordinate 19,545, forward strand.
TCTTTAGCGTAAGCGGTAATTTCACCAGCTCATCACTCATCAGAAGTATATAAACGACCGGTACACTTGCGTGTAAGAAAAATGCTGCGACTGCACCCAGCAATATAGAAAATCCCCACATCGTCGACACATCCAGAATTAATCCGAATCTCGTATCTCCTCCTGAACGAAATACACCTACTACCAATGTTGTATTGACTGCCTGTGCAATGACAAAATAAGACATGACGCCAAACATCATATAAAGATATTCTTTTGCCTCAGGCGATAATACAAGAAATGTATTTGCAATCGGAGCACAGATTAAAATTACACATGCACCACAACAACCCATAATAAGTGCCAGCCGAATAAATCTTTTTGCATAAGCCTTCGCATAATCGAATTTGCGCTCCCCGATCGTCTTACCTAGATAGACGGCTGTCGCATTTGCAATTCCAAATACAACGACCTGGGCAAGCTGTCTCGCTACTTGTGCAACTGAATTTGATGCAACCGCCGCACTCCCAAGATGACCGATGACAGCAGTATTCGCAGAGACTCCAAGTCCCCACATCATTTCATTTAACACAACCGGCATGGCATAGATTAGATAATCTTTTGCAAGTACCCTGTCAATCTGTATCATAAATCGAGGACGAATTTTCACATCCCGATTCATGAAATGTGCATAAATAAGCACGATCAATGTCTCTGTCATTCTGGCACATAATGTGCCGATTGCAGCTCCTTGAATTCCAAGTGCCGGAAATCCCAAAAGTCCAAAAATCAAAATTGTATTCATAATTGCATTGACAACCAAAGACATAAAATATACAAAAGTAGCAATCATCACCCGTTCAATACTTCTCATAATATTCAGATAAACCTGCGTTACCGCTATGAAAAGATAAGATATTCCAACAATCCGTAAGTATTTCACTCCCTCTGCAATTACTTCCGGATCCGATGTAAAAATACGCATCAAAGGGCCCGGAATAGTCAAGGCCAATGTCATAAAAATTACCGCAATTGCAAGTGAGATTGTAAGTCCCATACCAAGAATCTTCTCAATAGTTCTGATATCTTTCTTTCCCCAGTACTGCGCTGTCAGTACTGTTGCTCCAGATGTGATGCCGAAAAAAATCAGCATCATAATAAACTGGATCTGTCCTGCCAGCGAAGAACCAGACAACACTTTTTCTCCCACTCTTCCAAGCATCATAACATCAACTGCAGTCACTCCGACGTTGATCAGATTCTGGAGCGCCATTGGAATAATTAAGGCAAATACATTTCTGTAAAATGCATGCCAGTCAATATTTAGATTATCTGTGGTTTGCCTTTTTATAAATCTCATATAACTCTTTTTCCCCCATTTTCTGGAAAGCGCCCACTTTCATGGTATCCCCTGCAGTCGCCTTGCCAGCCATTTCTTTTAATACTTCATCCGGCTGTACACCCATTTTTCATATCTCCCAGACAAGTCGGCATATGCAAAGACCGGAAGAATTCTTCGGTTTTCTCAATCGTTGCCACAGACGTTTTTTCATCATTTTCCTCATCCATGTTCCATACTTTTCTTCCGTAATTTGCAAATCTTGCCTCATCCAGATGATAGACATATCTCGCCCAGCTTCCCCAGACTGCAGATAATGTTGCACCGTGGGCTTCGTCAAATTTTGCACCAAGCTGATGTCCCAGCTTATGGCACAGAAAATCCTTTGGTCTTCCAAGTCCGGTAATTCCGTTATAGGAAATACTTCCGCACCACATGATTTCACTCATAGCATCATAATCTTCTTCCAGAACTCCCAAATATCTGTGCCCGGATTTGCAGCACCTATCGCAATTCCTTTTGCTGTATCGATTGCACTTCCACCGCCATATACAAGAAATACCTTCGTTATCCCAAATTCACTGACCAGCTTTCCAGCTTCCTTCTGTGTGGCTTTTCCAAATACAACTTTCGTTGGGGTATACTGTACAAAACTCTGCATCATCAATTTCTCCTTCTTTTTTTCTATATTTTTCATCCACAGCTGCAATTCTGATATTGCCAATGATTTTATGTGCAATTTCTGAGATAAAAAACTGCAAGCTGTGTACGGTCTCTTAAATTCAATTTATCCAAAATCCCACTGATATAATTTCGGATCGTTCCCTCGCTTAAAAACATTTCCCCTGCAATTTCTTTATTGCTCTTTCCGTCTGCCACAAGCTTCATAACAGCGCGTTCTTTTTCTGTAATCTCATAAGTCTCATAATCAAAAGCACTCTTTCGCTCTAAAAGTTCCGGCAGTCTGGATATGATCTGAGTTCCGAACACCGTCTGCCCCGTGCACACTGCCCGGATTGCCGGCAGAATACTTGCATAATCCTGTTTTAAAAGATATCCTTTCACACCACATTTCAACGCTTTTACAATATACTCGTCATCAGAAAATGTTGTAAGGAGCAATATCTTTGCCTCTGGTTTTTCTTTTAAAATCTCTTCCGATGCCTCCAGACCGCTCATTGGACTCATGCGGATATCCATCAGCAACACATCCGGCTCATATTTCCGGTAAAGTTCTATAGCTTCCTTCCCATTTGAGGCAATGCCCTGAACTTCTATATCCTGATCTTTTTCCAGAATCGTCCTAAGTGCCCCTGATACAAGCATATCATCATCTGCAATCACGATTCTCATTTTAAGATACCTCCTTGGGAATCGTAATAAAAATACGAAATCCCTCTTTTCTTACAATTTGCATCATGCCTCCAAGCATCCGGACGCGGTCGCTCATATTGCGAAGTCCCATACCCTGTCCAGACTGATATTCTCTGGATACAGCTTTTACTCCGCCACTTTGTATTGGTTCTTTCACAGTCCCATTATCCTCCACGATCAGCTGATAAAGCGCTGGGTGCTCCCGCATGACTATCTTCACTTTACTTGCATCACTGTGCCTTACAATATTGTGAAGTGCCTCTTTTACAATTGCGATAAAGCCGTATTTAATCTCTCTTGGAACATCATATCCCATATCATAAGATAAATCTACCGGGCAAAATGTAAACTCTCCCACCAGTTCTTCCGTCACTTCTCTCAGATTCACAGAATCATCATGAAGGTCATGGACACTCTCCCGCACACTGGTCATGGCTGTATTCAACGACTCCTCCAATTGTTCAATGGAAGAGGACAGTTTTTTGTCTTCATTTACACTCTTCATTGCACCCACTATAAGGATGCATCTTGATAGCAAATGTCCCACATTGTCATGAATTTCTCTTGCAATGCGATTCCGCTCCTGAAGTGTTGCCGTATAAATTTCATAGTCCTGCTTCTCAATCAGGCTGCGATTCTTTTCTTGTAAAAGCAGATTCCTTTCCTTACTGTCATCACGGGTTTTCCGGTATTCCTGTTCCAACTCCTCATAAGCCTCTTCTTTTAACTTCAACACAAGCGACAGTAAAATTCCAACTATCAAAAGATACATTTGTCCATGACTTAGATTCACATTCCCTGACGCACCTGTAAATATCCCTCCTGCCACAGCGAGTATCATGATACCCCGTTTCTCTTTCGTCCAGAATCCATAAAAAAGAACCGGCAGGAATTCACAGATTCCCACACAGTACCAACTTCCGGCTAAAATACATATTAACAGAACATACCTTTCCCAGTCATCTTTTAAGAACATCTGCATGCCAATACAGATCAATGACACCAGAAAGCCCACCACAAAATTCAAGTCAGCCGGCGAAAGCAACAAAAAAAGAAAACTATATAAAATTAACAGAAGCTGCCCTGTCATTCTTCTCATATTTGTTCTCTCCTAACTTTTCTAAAAAGCAAAACATGACATTTGTCACATCGTTTTATGACGTCTGCCACTAACATTATAAGCATAAGACATTTATAATTACAAGTAAGAAATATGCAAGTCTCAAAACTAAGAACTGGAGGAATTTCCTATGATTCATATTGAAAATCTTGTAAAAAGATATGGTGATCTGATCGCACTGGATCACCTGAACCTGGACATTAAAGAAGGTGAGATCTTTGGACTTCTGGGACCAAACGGCTCCGGAAAATCCACCGCGATCGGCTGTATGCTGGCGTTGTTGAAATATGACAAAGGTACGATTCAGATTTTTGGCAAAAACATGACCCCGGACAGTTACGATATCAAAAAAGAGATTGGTGTTGTCATGCAAAATGTGGCTGTGTTTCATCAGATGAGTGTCCGTGAAAATGTAGACTATTTCTGTGGTCTGTATGTAACTGACAAACAAAAGCGTAAAAAGCTGGTGGACGAAGCACTGGATTTTGTTGGACTTACGGAATATGCAAAAAAACGTCCCGGAAAATTGTCCGGCGGTCTTCTTAGAAGACTCAACATTGCCTGCGGTATTGCCCACAAGCCAAAGCTTATCATCATGGACGAACCAACGGTAGCTGTCGATCCACAGAGCCGGAATCGGATCCTGGAAGGAATCTTAGAACTGAACCGTCAGGGATCTACAATCATTTATACTTCCCATTATATGGAAGAAGTTGAACAGATCTGCAGCCGTATTGCAATCATTGATCATGGCCATGTACTTGCGACCGGAACATGTGAAGAGCTGAAAAATATGATCAAAACCGGTGAGACGATCACCATCGAAGCTATAAACCTAAATCCGGAAACACTCTCTGAAATCCGTACGATGCCAAATGTATTTGAACTGACCTATGAAGAACAGGTATTAAAAATCCGCCTAAGTGGAGGGAAACACAATCTGATCAGCCTCTTAAAATACCTGGGTGATCACAACATTTCTTTCGGGCGCGTATTTTCAGAACTTCCAACACTCAACGATGTCTTCTTGGAAATCACGGGAAAAGAACTTCGGGACTAAGGAGGAATTTTTATGTGTCATTTAATAAAATATCGTTTTTTACAGATTACAAGGAATCGGCCTATGATGTTCTGGGCACTTGCATTCCCAATGATTCTCGGCACACTGTTCTACATTTCCTTTGGAAATATCGGCATATCTGCCACCGGAGACTCCGACTGGGATCCGGTACCCGTTGCTGTTATCAATAAGCTTGAAACGAAGTCATCCGGTACATTTTTTGCAGATTTCCTTGACGCCATGAACGGTAGCGTTCTAGATATTCAAGACGTAAAGAATGAAAAAGACGCGAAAAAGAAACTGGAAAATGATGAGATTCTTGGAATCTACTATGTAAAAGAGACCCCGTCTCTTACAATCACAAAAAATGGAGTCAGCCAAAGTATTCTGACTTCTCTTTTAAATACTTATAACCAGAATGCACATCTGTTCAAAGAGATTGCCAGAACTCATCCGAAGCGTCTGACTGATGCTGTTGCTTCCTTGCAGACGAATGGCAGTTTCATCACGGAAAAAAGTGTCGGTGGAAAAACATTAAATCCGACTGTATTGTATTTCTTCGCCCTGATTGCCTATGCTTGTATGTCCGGTGCATATCTAAGTATCGAAGCAGTACGTGATACCCAGGCGAACTTAAGTCCCTTAGGAGCCAGACGAAGTATCACCCCTTACCGAAAACAATTTCTTATTTTTATTGATATGTTGGTGCTGATTTTTATACATTTCATAAATGTAATGATTCTGACTTTTTATTTGAACTGTATTCTTGACATTGACCTGGGAAATAATTATCTGGCTATCCTTGCCACGAATTTTATGGGAAGTCTCATCGGAATCTGCCTGGGACTCATGATCGGCTGCATCGGAAAACTTACATTTTCAGCAAAAATCGGCATCTGTACCTCCACAACTTTACTGACCGGTTTTTTGTCTGGTCTGATGTTTGGCAATATGAAAGATGTAATAGAACAGAATGCCCCCATTCTGAACCGTATCAATCCGGCGGCTGTTTTAAGTGATGCTTACTATTGCATCAGTGTCTACAATGACACGTTACGATACCAGAGATGTATGATTACTCTGCTGATCATGAGTATTCTTTTCCTTGGTATTGCATTCTTAGGAGTAAGGAGGGAACGTTATGACAGTATTTAAAGGATTTTTGACAATTACAAAAAGAAATCTCGGATATGTTTTCATGTATATTATCATTTTTCTCACAATTACAATTGCTGTACAAAAAAGTGAACTTACAGATACCGATAAAATGTTTGAACAGACAAAACTCGACATTGCAGTCATTGACCATGACAAAAGTCCGGTGTCCGAAGCCCTGACCGATTATCTGGCTTCCCGGCACAATCTGATTGATATTCCGGATACCAAAACTGCCATTCAGGATAACCTGTTCTACCGGCACGTCTATTATGTATTGACGATTCCAAAAGATTTCACTCAAAGCTGTAAAAGCAAAACTGCAAGTCTTACCGTCACAAAAGTTCCGGGCAGTACAAGTGGTTACTATGTAGACAGTCAGGTCAATGCATGGGTTCAGGAAATGCATATGCTTCTTGCCTCCGGTTATTCAGCCGAAGATGCCACTGTAATGCTTAAGGAGGCTATGACAGAAGAATCTCATGTAACGATGCTGGATCAGAACGGATATGGTGGAAATATTCCGATGCACGCATACATGTATCAGTATATGCCTTACATTATTCTGTCCATTCTATGCTATGTCATTATAACAATCATGATGTCATTCAACAATCCAGAAGTCCGCTCACGAATACTGTGTACTTCCATTTCCAGCCGGAAGTACAACCTGCAGCTTGCGCTCGGCTGCACAGTCATCGGACTTGCCGTCTGGTTTTTATGCACACTCCTTCCAATCATATTGTATGGAAAAACATTTCTGGCAGATACAAATCTTACATACTATCTGATCAACAGCTTTATGATGGCTCTGTCCGCACTAAGCCTGGCATTCTTTGTCTCCACATTTACAGACAAAGAACAACTGATCAGTGCAGTCGTCAATGTGGTCAGCCTTGGAATGTCCTTCCTGTGCGGAGTCTTCGTCAGTATGGATATCCTCGGAAAAAGTGTACAGAAAATTGCCCAGTTTCTTCCGGTCTACTGGTACGAAGTTGCAAATAACCTGTTGAAAAGCCACAACACATTCAGTGGAACACAGATTCACACCCTGTACACCTGCTACGGCATCCAACTCCTCTTCGCCCTCGCATTCTTAAGTCTCGCCCTCATTGCAGGCCGTATGAGAAGACAAACTGCTTAGTGGGTGATTCATTTTTCTGACACAACGGGAAGAAGCCCCTGATGAACTTAATCATCAAAGGCTTCTTTTACTTTATCCATAAATCCTTTTTTCTTCTTTTCCGGCTTTTCTTTCTCACCGTCATTTTTTCCTGCCTGATTTAGTGTATTTCCCGCCAGTTCATCGAACTTACGAAGTGCTTCTTTTGCCTCATGGCTCAACTTCTCCGGTGTCTGGATCACCAGTGTTACATAGTGATCACCGCGAACCTGCGGATTACGAAGTGATGGAACACCCTTTCCTTTCAAGCGTACTTTCGTATCTGTCTTAGTACCTGGTTTCACATTGTAGATAACTTCTCCATCTACTGTCTTGATGCGGATATCTGCACCAAGTGCTGCCTGTGCAAAGGAAATCGGAACCGTTGAGAAAATGTGTACATCCTGACGCTGAAAAATTGGGTGTCTGGATACTGTGACCTGCACAAGAAGATCTCCTCTTGGTCCGCCATTCACTCCCGGTTCACCTTTATCACGAATTCTTACACTCTGTCCGTCATCAATTCCTGCCGGAATCTTGACAGAAATCTTCTTCTTACTGGAAATATATCCTGTACCGGCACAATCCGGACATTTCTCACGAATAATCTTACCAGTTCCGTGACAATCCGGACAAGTCTGTACATTCTGTACCATCCCAAACAGTGACTGCTGGCTGTATACAACCTGACCTTTTCCGCCGCACTTTGAGCATGTCTCCGGAGTCGTTCCTGGTTTTGCACCTGTTCCATTACATTTTGGGCACGGATCCTTTAAAATTACATCAATCTTCTTCTCACATCCAAATACTGCTTCTTCAAATGAAATTCTTACTGCCTTACGGATGCTTGCACCCTTCATCGGTCCCTGGCTGCGGTTTCTGCTTCTTCCACCACCAAATATGTCACCAAAGATATCACCAAATATGTCACTGAAATCAGCTCCATTAAAATCAAAGCCGCCATATCCGCCGGCTCCTCCTGCTCCTCCTTCAAATGCTGCATGACCAAACTGATCATACTGACGTCTCTTTTCAGGGTCGCTAAGTATAGCATATGCTTCCGAAGCTTCTTTAAACTTCCTCTCCGCCTCTGCATCTCCCGGATTCATATCCGGATGATACTTTTTGGCAACTTTACGATATGCCTTTTTCAAAGTCGCTTCATCGACATCCTTACTGACGCCGAGAACCTCATAGTAATCTCTCTTTGCTTCTGCCATTACTTTCTCTCCTTAACAAAAGGAAGTTCCGCGAAACCTGACCTCCTTAAAATTCAGTCACATTCCGCGGAACAGCCTTCGCATTCGATGCGGTATTATTCCGCCTTTTTATGCTTTAGACTTCTTTATAATCTCCGTCTACTACATCGTCTCCCTGGAATCCATCCGGTGCCGGTCCTGCCTCTGGTCCTGCCTGAGCACCTGCTCCCTGTGCTCCCTGTGCAGCTGCTCCTGCCTGCTCATACATCTTTGTGAACAGTTTCTGAGCACTTTCAGAAAGCTTCTCTTTACCAGCTTTAATCTCAGCAATCTGAGCGTCTGTAATATCGTCCATATTTACTTTTTCAAGAATCTCTTTCAGTGCTTTGCAGTCAACCTCTACACCAGCTTTATCGTTAGCATCCAGTTTATCTCCAACTTCCTGGATAGCTTTCTCTGTCTGGAACACTAAAGCGTCTGCCTCATTCTTTGTATCGATTCCCTCTTTACGTTTCTTATCTTGAGCCTCAAATGCTGCAGCCTCTTTTACAGCCTTATCAATCTCATCATCAGACATGTTAGATCCTGCTGTGATTGTGATGTGCTGCTCTTTACCTGTTCCAAGGTCTTTTGCAGATACATTTACGATACCATTGGCATCGATATCGAATGTAACCTCAATCTGCGGTACTCCTCTTGGAGCTGGTGCGATTCCATCAAGCTGGAATCTTCCGAGAGACTTGTTGTCTTTTGCGAACTGTCTCTCACCCTGTACAACATTGATGTCAACAGCTGTCTGGTTATCTGCTGCTGTTGAGAAAATCTGGCTCTTCTTTGTAGGAATTGTTGTATTTCTCTCGATCAGTCTTGTAGCAACTCCACCCATAGTCTCGATAGACAGTGACAATGGTGTTACATCAAGAAGAAGGATATCTCCAGCGCCTGTATCTCCGGCAAGTTTACCACCCTGAACAGATGCTCCAAGTGCTACACATTCATCTGGGTTCAGAGATTTGCTTGGCTCTTTACCTGTCAGACGTTTTACCTCTTCCTGTACAGCAGGGATACGTGTTGATCCGCCAACAAGAAGTACCTGACCAAGTTCAGATGCTGTAATTCCTGCATCAGACAGAGCTCTCTGTACCGGCTCAGATGTCTTCATAACAAGATCATGTGTCAGTTCATCGAATTTAGCTCTTGTAAGATTCATATCAAAATGCTTCGGTCCTTCAGCAGTTGCTGTGATGAACGGAAGGTTGATGTTTGTTGTTGTTGCGGAAGACAGCTCTTTTTTCGCTTTCTCTGCAGCTTCTTTTAATCTCTGAAGTGCCATCTTATCTGTAGATAAGTCAACGCCTTCCTGTTTCTTGAACTCAGCAATCATGTAGTCTGTAATCTTCTGATCGAAATCATCTCCACCAAGTCTGTTGTTACCTGCTGTTGATAATACTTCGATAACTCCATCACCAATCTCAATAACAGATACATCAAATGTACCACCACCAAGGTCATATACCATGATCTTCTGCTCATTCTCATTGTCAAGTCCATAAGCAAGTGCTGCTGCTGTAGGCTCATTGATGATACGTTTTACATCAAGTCCTGCAATCTTACCAGCATCTTTTGTTGCCTGACGCTGAGCATCGTTGAAGTAAGCAGGTACTGTGATAACAGCCTCTGTTACTTTCTCTCCTAAGTATCCTTCTGCATCTGCTTTCAATTTCTGAAGGATCATAGCTGAAATCTCCTGTGGAGAATATTTCTTATCATCGATTGTTACTCTGTAATCAGATCCCATCTCTCTCTTAATAGAAGAGATTGTTCTCTCTGCATTTGTAACTGCCTGACGTTTTGCAGGCTCACCAACAAGACGCTCACCTGTCTTTGTAAATGCTACAACTGATGGTGTTGTTCTTGCTCCTTCTGTATTTGCGATAACTGTTGGCTGTCCACCTTCCATAACGGCTACACAGCTGTTTGTTGTTCCTAAGTCAATACCAATAATTTTGCCCATAATCTATTCCTCCTTAATTTGCTACCTTTACCATACTGTGTCTCACTACTGAGTCACGATACATATAACCTTTCTGGAACTCTTCTGCGACTTCATTCTCTCCGAAGTTTTCATCTTCCACATGCATCACTGCATTATGGAAATTCGGATCGAACTGATTGCCAAGTGCCTCTATCGGCTTAACCTCAACGCTCTCCAGAACTGTCATAAATTGTTTGTAGACCTTTTCCATTCCCTGAATGAACGGGTCTTCTTTTTTCTCTTCCGGAACTGCATCTAATCCTCTTTCGAAGTTATCTACCACCGGGAGAATCTTCTCTATGATATCTTTCGCTCCTACTTCGTACATCTGGGATTTTTCCTTTTCTGTACGTTTGCGGAAGTTATCAAACTCTGCCATCTGACGAGTAAGTCTGTCTGTCAGTTCTTCAATCTTCTCGTCCTTTTTGTCTTTCTTATCCTTCTTGCCGAAGAATTTTTTTGAAGCTTTTTCTTCTGTCTGATCCTCTGTCCCTGCTTCCTGTTCTTCAGAAACTTCTTCTGTCTTGGCTTCTTCTGCTTCATCTTTTGAAGCTTCTGCTTCTTTCTTTGCCTCTTCTACGGCTTCTTTTACCATATCTTCCTGACTTTTCTTTTCTTTATCTTCCAAGGATCAATTCCACCTTTCTATTCCTCTTTATGAAACATCTGATCCAGTTCACTCTGGAGACGCTTCATTGACTTTAACACATTCTCATAATCCATTCTTTTCGGTCCGATAATACCTATCGTTCCCTTTACACCGTCCCCTAATTCATAAGTGGCGGTGACAACACTGCAATCTTTCATAGTCTTCACCGGAGCCTCATCTCCGATATATACCTGAATGCCTGTGTTCTCTTCATTGGATAAGGTCTGCGTAACGAGATCTGTAAGCTGCTGCTTTTCTTCGAATGCACTGATAATTTCCTGCGCACTCTGCTTATCACTGAGTTCCGGATATTTAAAAATATTTGTTGCACCGCTTGTGTAGATCTGCATGTCTTCATCGACCTGAATAACATCTGCGACTGCATCCAATACATTCCCCACAACCTCGCTGTGGATTCCGGCTCCTTCTTTCAGTCTCGCGATCAGTCCAAGATTAATCTCTTCTATAGACATGCCATTAAGTGTTGTGTTCAGAAGCATGTTGAGTTTTAACAAGTTCTCATTGTTGATTGGCTCATCTACATGTATAATCTTATTCTTGATCACATTTCCATCAAGCACGATCACTGCAATCATCTGTTCCTCATCAACCATCGTAAGCTGTATGAACTTAATCCGGTTGCGATTGTTCATCGGTGAAGAAACCAGTGTCGCATAGTTTGTACTGTTCGCCAGAACTTTTGCTGCCTGTTTCAAAAGCTGATCCATCTTATCTGCTTTCTCAAGCATCTGTTCCTGCATCTCACTTAGTTCCTGTTCTTTCTGCTCCATCAGCATATCTACATAGAGTCTGTAGCCTTTATCCGAAGGAATACGTCCGGCAGACGTATGAGGCTGTAAAATATATCCAAGTTCTTCCAGATCCGCCATCTCATTACGAATGGTTGCTGAACTTAAGTTCAGATCCGTGTACTTGGAAATTGTTCTGGAACCCACCGGCTCGCCTGTCTCCAGATAATTCTTAATGATTGCCTGAAGGATCTTTAATTTTCGTTCGCTCAGTTCCTGTTCCTGAATCATCATATGCCTCCTTCTTTCGGATTTGTTAGCACTCATTATATTGGAGTGCTAACACCTTTCGACTATTAATGTATCACTCGATTTGACTTTTGTCAACAACATTTCTTACTTTTTTTGTGAAATAAATATGAAAAAAAATAATCTTTCCATTATACGAAAGAAACTGACAGATGCAATTGGGAAAAATTGCATCTGTCAGTTTCTTTATTACAGATTTAAATTCTTTTGTTTTCAGCTACTTTGATTTTTTATATTAGCTTAACTCGATCTTCTCTGCCTCTTCTGGCTTGAAGTCGTTCTGTAAATCGTAGATGTTGTGTCCTGTAGACTCGCTCAGAACCCTTCCTTTGTAAGAATAGCAGCGGATAAATCTCTGCTTGTCAATGCTTGACCAGTGCTCAACATCCCATGTCAGATATCCATCTGCATCAGATTTCTCTCCTTTAAGATAAACATCTACCTGACGTCCAGATACCATGATGTCAACAAGACCCTGTGTTCCGTCTACTTCTACTTCTGTTTTGTTTACTGAATCGTATACCTTCATTTTATTTTTCCTCCTGATAATAACATACACTCTGGCGCCACATTTCTGACGACAGTACAGATTCTGCTTCGATTATACGTTTTCTCTATAAAAAATTCAAGCTTTTCTATGAATTCTTCTTTAAAAACTCCATCCATTCTTTTATTTCTTTTTCATGTCCATTGTCACTCGGCTCATAAAACTTTGCTTTTTGGATTTCGGAAGGCATGTATTGCTGTTCCACATAGTGGTTCGGATAATCATGTGCATACTTGTAACCCACACCATGTCCAAGTTTTTGTGAACCCTTATAATGAGCATCCTGCAAATGCGCCGGCACCGTAGTTTTATAATTTCTTACGTTTTCCATAGCGGCACTGATTGCTTTGACTGCTGCATTACTCTTTGGTGCTGTTGCCACATATGTCACTGCCTGAGATAAAATGATCTGCGATTCCGGCATTCCGATCCGCTCTACTGCCTGGGCTGCTGACACAGCCACTTGTAGCGCCATCGGATCTGCATTTCCAACATCTTCCGATGCACAGATCATGATCCTTCTGGCAATAAATTTCACGTCCTCCCCTGCATATAGCATTTTTGCAAGATAATATACTGCCGCATCAGGGTCTGACCCCCTCATACTTTTGATAAATGCAGAGATTGTATCGTAATGATTGTCTCCTGTCTTGTCATAGCGCACTACACGTTTTTGAATGCACTCGGACGCCACGTCAAGTGTAATATGGATCTTTCCGTCCGCACTTCGCTCTGTCGTGAGAATCCCGAGTTCAATAGCATTCAATGCATTTCTCGCATCTCCTCCTGCAATGTCTGCAAGGAACTCCAGTGCTTCCTCGTCAATTTCCGCATGATAGCTTCCCATACCTTTTTCCTGATCATAGACTGCCCGCTTCAAAAGTGTTTTGATATCTTCTTTTTCAAGCGGATGAAGTTCAAAGATACTGGAACGGGAAATTAATGCTCCATTGACCTCAAAATAAGGATTCTCCGTGGTAGCTCCAATCAGAATAATTGTTCCGTCCTCCACAAATGGAAGCAGATAATCCTGCTGTCCTTTGTTAAAACGATGAATCTCATCTACAAAAAGAATGGTCTTCTTCTGATACATGCCCAGCGTCTCTTTCGCTTTCTGTACCACTTCTTCCATATCTTTCTTGCCCGCCACCGTTGCATTGATCTGGGTGAATTCTGCACTTGTCGTATGGGCAATCACTTTCGCCAGTGTCGTCTTACCGGTTCCCGGCGGCCCATAAAAGATAATAGAACTTAACTTATCTGCTTTGATTGCACGGTACAACAACTTGTCTTTTCCAATAATATGCTGCTGTCCTACCACTTCCTCCAGCGTTGTCGGCCGAAGCCTGGACGCCAGCGGTGCCTCCTGATCCATATTTTTCTGTCTTGCATATTCAAACAAATCCATGCTTTTTCTATCTCCATTCTTCCTGATTTCTTCTGGTTTTCCTTACTCAAGAATCAGTTTATCTACTGTCACAAATTCAAAGCCTTCTGCCTTTAAAAGATCTACGATCCGAAGCGCCGCCTCTACCGAGGATTTATAACAATCATGTAATAAAATAATATCATTCTCCTTCGCCTGCGACACTACTTTATTCACAACTTCATCTGCATTTTCCGTAGTCCAGTCCAAAGGGTCTACCGTCCACATGACAGGTAATACGTCCAGATAATTCTCCAGTTCTCTCTTCCAGACCCCAAAGGGCGGACGGATATACTGCACGCGCTGTCCGGTAATTGCCGCAATCAGCTCATCAGTCTTGTTAATTTCATACATTGCTTCTTCATCAGAAAGTTTCGTAATCTCAACATGATGATACGTGTGATTTCCAATTAAATGTCCTTCTTCATAAATTCGTTTCACAATATCCGGATAGGTCTCAACATTTTCTCCTACTAGAAAAAATGTTGCCTTCACACCTCTCTCTTTTAATCCGTCAAGAAGTGCCGGTGTGCACATACTGGGTCCGTCATCAAATGTAATGGCAATCTGAGGCAGCTCTGTCTGTATCTGCTCATTCAAAATCCGGGATATTGTTTCCCGTGTTTCTGACTCCATTTGCAGATTTGAATCTCGTCTGTTCGTTTTTGATTCTTTCTTATTAATATCAATTGTTTGCATTGTTTTCATAGAAATTCCTGAAACATTTAAAACAACTATCATTGCCAGACACGCTGTAAGAATCTGTATCACTTTTTTTAATTTCCATTCTTTCATAATAAAGAGACCTGTTACCTTTGCACTACCAGTCTCTTTATATATATGAAATCCTGCGCTTTATTATTTTTTCTTTTTCACCTTTTTCTTCTTTTTCACACTGTAGCCAAATGTTCCAAGTGATTTTCCAAGATCAAAATATTCCCCGTGGGAATATGCCAGAAGTCCTGTTTTGTTCAGTGCAAATTTTCCATTATCCTGCATGAACCGGTCATCCACCTGCACGCCGGTCACTTTTGCAAGAAACATGTGGTGTGAACCCAACTCTTCGACTTTCACGACCTGACACTCAATATTGACTGGGCTTTCCTCAATTATCGGAGCATAGATAAGTGTCTGAGCATTTCCGCGAGTCAGATGCATTTCACTCCATTTGTCCACATCTCTTCCTGAACGCACCCCGCACCAATCCGTCGCTTTTACCAGATCTTTTGTCGTCAGATTCACTACAAATTCTCCGCTTTCCCTAATCAAATGATAAGAATATCTCGTCGGACGCACGGATATATATAACATTGCCGGATTTGTACAGATTGTCCCTGTCCATGCAATTGTAATGATATTGTCATGCCCTTCTTTGTCCGCACAACTTACCATAACCGCTGGGAGCGGATACACCATATTCCCCGGTTTCCATAATTCTTTTCCCATAGTACGCTATCCTTTCTACATCTGCTGCATGGTCTCGACCAGCACTGGTATCAGCTGTTTCTTTCTGGACACAACTCCTTTTAATATCAGACTCTTTGCATTATCCGGAAGATCAAATGCGCTGAGGGCAATTCCTCTCGCACCGGTTCCCACACACAAAAGCTCCGTGGATTCTGCCAGAATATCTGTCAGCATAAAATAAATCATATTCAGGTTATGTGCTTCCAGTACCTTTGGCAAATGCTCCGTCATCATATCGCGAATAGCTGCCAGTTCTTCTTTGCTCATGGACGTGATCTGTCCTACACCAAATATCGTGTCGTTGACTGTAAACTGCTTGAAATCCTGGAAACAGATATCCTCTGCACTCTTGCCTTTCAAGTTGCTTCCTGCATTGAACATTTCCTGCGCCATCTGCTCCAGGTCAATATCTGAAATTTTTGCCAGTTTTTTCGCAGTCCTTTCATCTAACGGCGTACAGGTCGGTGAACGGAACAATAATGTATCCGAAATAATTGCGCCACATAAAAGCCCGGCAATCTCTCTTGGAACTTCGATCTCATTCTCCTCATACATCTGGTTAATAATCGTCGCCGTGCATCCCACTGGCTGATTACGGAACGTAATCGGGCTGACTGTCTCGATATCTCCAAGTCTGTGATGATCAATAATCTCAATGATTTCTGCTTCCTCAATTCCATCAACTGCCTGTGACCGTTCGTTATGATCCACCAGGATTACTTTTTTCTTGCTGGCACCAAGGAAACGACGTCTGGAAATGAATCCTTTAAATCTGCCATGACGATCCAGAATCGGAAAATCGCGGAAACGCTTTTTCGCCATAATATCTTTAATATCATCAACATAATCATTCATCCGGAACATAGTCAGTGGTCCAGAGGTCATATAAAACTTCACCGGAATGCTCTGATTAATCAGTCTTGCTGTCGTAAATGTATCATACGGAGTCTGAATGATCACTATACTCTGTTCTTTTGCCTTCTGAATCAATTTCGGAGAAACTTCTGCATCTTTGCAGATAACCATACAGCTGGCATCAATATTCACGGCACATGCCTGCGCTTCCTCACGATCTCCTAATATCACCAGATCGTCCTTTTCAATAAACTCTTCCATAAGATTCGGACTTGAGGCTCCGATTGCTACTTTTCCTCTCATAAAATACCCATGCTCATTACCTGTTATCATTGTACCGTCCAGTGTCTTGATAATATTCCGATATTGGGTTCTCGCTTTTGATAATATCTCACTATCATACACATCCATATAAGATTTTGCAATATCTCCGGTAGATACAACTCCTACCAGCTCATCATCCTTCACGATTGGCAGTGTCTTTGCCTGCTCCTGCCGCATACGCTCCCATGTATCACGAATGGACGCATTGGGCTTAAGCCCCGGCATCTCGTGAATATCCAGATCTCTCACTTGAAGTCTGACATCTGTAAGAAGCTTAGGAGCCTCTACCCCAAAACGATCCAGTACATAAGCAGTCTCATCATTCACTTGTCCTGCCCGCTTTGCCTCATGAACCTGTCCGGTCACTTTCTGCCTCAGATCTGCATAGGCAATCGCGGAACAGATAGAATCTGTATCCGGATTCTTATGTCCGATCACATAAATCTTTTCTTTTTTCTTTCCCATATATATCACCTTATTATCTTCTTGCTAATTCGAGCAGTCCATATCGGTTTTTCTGATTGCATTCAGCTATACTCATCATTTTTCCAATAATTCGTATATCTCACTCGAACTGTTACTTATTTTCTACAACATATTCTAACATAGTTAATTTTCTTTGTACAAGCAGTTTATTTATGCTATACTAAAAGCAACAATTTTACTGATAGGAAGGAATATACTATGAGCGAAGAATTCAACGAAGAAAATGTAACTATGGCAGATCTGGAAGATCATTTTGATGATGCCAATCCATGGAATGTAGTTCAGTCCTACCTCGAAAAAGGAACTGTGCTCCCTGTAAAAATCGAAGGAATTGTAAATGGCGGTGCTATCGCAATGGTAGAAGGAATCCGTGGATTTATTCCTGCTTCCCGACTTTCTTTATCCTATATCGAAGATCTGGAATCTTATCTGTTAAAAGATATCGAAGTTCAGGTCATTGATGTAGATCAGGCAAATAACCGGCTGGTACTTTCCGCCCGTGAACTTCTCAAAGAAAAAGAGAAAAAAGAGCGTGAAGAAAAAATTGCAAACATCGAAGTAGGAAGCGTTCTTACCGGAACCGTAGAATCCCTCCAGAACTACGGTGCATTTGTACGTCTGGAAGACGGACTTTCCGGACTTGTACACGTTTCCCAGATCAGCCAGAAACGTATCAAATTCCCAAAAGATGTCCTGAATGTAGGTGATGAAGTTCAGGTCAAAGTCATCGGTGTCAAAGATGGCAAGATCAGCCTGAGCATGAAAGCTCTTGAGGAAGCCATCCAGGAGGAGGAAGAAGTTAAGGTTGAGATTCCAAAGAGCGAAGACATCGGAACAAGCCTTGGCGATCTTTTCAAAAACATCCAATTATAAAACTTTTCATTTACTTGTAAAACTAAAAAAGGTCCACCGGACCTTTTTGTCGTATGCTTGGCAACAAAAAAGGAACATTCCCGTAATCTTTATAATTCGGCTATGTTCCTTTTTTTGATCTCTTATTACCTTTATAGACGTTATTTCCCCGCCTCTTTTTCAAGATTCTGTATCCACAATGCTACACACGCATCACTTGGCATTCTCCAGTCGCCTCTCGGAGACAATGCAACCGTTCCGACCTTCGGACCATCCGGCAGACAGGACCTCTTAAACTGCTGTGAAAAGAATCTCCAGCAAAACGTACGAAGCCATTTATAAATTGTTTCGTCGTCATACTCCCCGGCAAAGGAAAGCTTCGCGATCCGGTAAATCTTTCCTGGCTCATATCCCATTCTCAGGAAATAATACAGGAAAAAGTCATGAAGTTCATATGGTCCTACAAGATCTTCTGTCTTCTGCGCGATTTCACCATCTTTTGGCGGCAGAAGTTCCGGGCTTACCGGCGTATCAAGCACATCATAAAGCACTTCTTTCAACGATGAATCTTCACAAGTGTCTGCAAAATAATGAACCAGATGTCTGACCAGCGTCTTTGGCACGGAAGCATTTACTCCGTACATAGACATATGATCTCCATTGTAGGTTGCCCAGCCAAGTGCCAGCTCCGACATATCTCCGGTTCCGATTACAAGTCCTCCCGTTTGATTAGCAATATCCATAAGCACCTGTGTCCGTTCCCTTGCCTGTGAATTCTCATAAGTTACGCTGTGGTCTTGTGGGTCATGTCCAATATCTTTAAAATGCTGCATAACTGCATCACCGATTCTGACTTCTCTGAGAGTTGCTCCGACTTTCAGAGACATTTTACATGCATTCTGATACGTTCTGTCTGTCGTTCCAAAACACGGCATGGTCACTGCCGTAATACCGCTGCGCTCAAGTCCCAGTGCATCAAATGCCTTGGCTGTCACAAGCAGTGCCAATGTAGAATCCAGACCTCCGGATATTCCAACTACTGCACTTTTTGCATGAGTATGTGCAAGCCGCTTTTTCAGTCCCATCGCCTGAATTGTTAAAATCTCCTCACAGCGCTTTGCTCTCTCCTGATCATCACGAGGAACGAATGGTCTGGACGGAAATGTTCTTGTAAGAATAGTTTCTGTCTGTTCTAATCCAAACGAAATCCTCGGAAGTACATGTTCCTGTGTCTCTGTAAATGTCGTATTTTTTCTGCGTTCATTCGCAATTTTCTGTACATCAAATTCTGTATAAATAATCCCGTTCGAAAATCTCTTCGCCTCTGCCAGAATCGTTCCATTTTCCGCGATCAGATTATGTCCGCCAAATACAAGATCTGTAGTCGATTCACCTTCTCCTGCGTTGGCATAGATATACCCGCTGATCAGCCTTGCAGACTGCCCGGAAATTAATGCCTCCCGGTAAGAAGCCTTTCCAATCGTCTCATCACTGGCCGAACAGTTGACGATCACAGTCGCTCCCTCTCTTGCCGCCTCAATGCTCGGTGGAACCGGTGACCACACGTCCTCACAGATTTCTGCTGACACGATCAGATTAGCCATCTGATTTTCCACAAATAAAAGCTGCGGTCCAAATGGAATCTCTTTTCCGCCAAACAGAATTTTCTCTGCTTTTTTCGGTCCCGGACGGAACTGGCGCATCTCATAGAATTCCCCATAATTGGGCAGAAAGCTCTTCGTTGTGAAACCTAATATATTTCCATGGTTCAAAGCTGCTGCTACATTATAAAGTTCCCCGCCAACTGCAATAGGGACTCCCACAAACACAAGCGCATCCAGATTTTTTGTATGTTCTGCAATTTTTACAAGTGCTTTTTTCGCACTATTTAATAAAATATCCTGAAGGAAAAGATCACTGCATGTATATCCTGTAATACAAAGCTCCGGAAATACAATAATCTTGGCACCTGCTTCTGCTGCCTCATCCATCTGCTTTATAATCTGCCCTTTATTGTAATCCACATCCGCTACCCGGATATCCGGTGTTGCTGCCGCGACTTTTATAAAACCATGTCTCATAATCTTCCTCCATATAAATTTACATCTAATATCTTATAATGAATTGCGGTCATAAATTGACCGCAATTCTATCTCTCTACTATTCTATTATCCGGTCTATTCACCTGATTATTTCTTACTTCTTTTCAGAATGTTCTTCAAGTCTTCGACTGTATAGTTATATGCCGTATTGCAAAAATGACATTTTACTTCAATGTCTTTTCCTTCATCGATCATTTCCTGAATGTCTTTCTTTCCGATACTTGCAACTGCCTGCTCTACGCGTTCTTTCGAACAATTACAGTAAAACTGTGTTGGAATAGTATCTGTGATTTCAAGATCCAGATGTCCGATCAGTTTCTCTAACATCTGCTCCGGTGTATAGCCCTTGTCCAGAAAATCTGTAACAGAAGTCACATCCTTCAGATTCTCCTCCAACTGGCTGATAGTCTCTTCTGTTGCAAATGGCATCAACTGAATAATAAATCCACCTGCACAGCGTACAGTATTATCTTTATTCATCAGAACACCAAGTCCCACTGAGGAAGGTACCTGCTCGGAACTCGCAAAATAATAAGTCAGATCTTCTGCAATCTCACTGCTTACAAGAATTGTCTGTCCCACATAAGGCTCTTTCAGTCCCATATCTTTAATCACCTGTAAAAGACCGATACCAACTGCTCCTCCGACGTCCAGCTTGCCATTCTTTGGCGGAAGCATCACGTCCGGATTTCCAACATATCCTTTTACATTTGCATGGCTGTCTGCAGTTACAGTGATGCCCTCGATTGGGCCGTCTCCACGAATCTGAAGTGTCAGCATATCTGTATCATTTTTCATCATACTTCCCATGATTGCCCCTGCTGTCAGTGTCCTTCCAAGTGCCGCAGTCGCAACCGGGCTTGTATTATGATGCACTCTTGCAGACTCTACAAGGTTTTTCGTTGTCGCAGCAAATGCACGCATCTGTCCTCCTGCTGCCGTCGCTCTTACAATATAATCTTCCATCATCTATCTTATGCCAATCCTTTCCCATGTTCTCTTGCCACGACGCAGATTCTCTCACTCCGGTCATGTGGACTTTCTTTTGTATAGTCATCGTAGGCAGTTACATATTCAAGTCCTGCCTCCGTAAGCATATGTCTGATCTGCTCCAGCGTATATGCTCTCTGAAAATGTTCTTCCTGATACTTACGATAAAGCTGTGGTTGTTCTTCGTCCCGCACAAAAAGAGTCAGTTCATATTCATTGATCCGTTCGTCTTCATCGTAATAATTATCCCAGATAAAGCTGCATTCCTCACGGTCTTCTGCAATTGTCTGTTCTCCAAGTATCTCCCGATACTTATACTCCGTATTAAAATCAAATACAAACAGCCCTTCCGGATCCAGATAATTATTCACCAACCGGAAAACTTCCGTCAGGTCCTCATCGTCCGTAATATAGTTCACAGAATCGCAGGCACTTATAACCGCTCTGACCGTTCCGTATAATTCAAATTCCCGCATATCCTGAAGAAGATACAAAATATCATGTCCACTCTCGACCTTCTTCTCCATGGCAATCTCCAGCATCTCTTCTGCATTATCCACACCGATCATATCATAACCGGATGAAGCCAGCATTTCTGTCATGCTTCCAGTTCCACAGCCAAGATCCAGAACAAGCCCGTCATCAATTCCATATTCCTTTAATATTTTCCCCAGATAATCCGCCCACTCTTTATACGGCACATTATCCATAAAGATATCATATACCCTCGCAAAACTCGTATAAGCTTCCATATTCAGAAAGACTCCTTCTATACTTTCGTATCATATTCCAGGTAGCGCATCCGTTACCATCGTCCATTATATCTTATTTTTCCGGATATGCCAACTAGTAAACAATGCAGATTTTGCTTCTGAAAACTATCGAAAACTACTAGTATATATATTAAACATGTCGTCTACAGCCCCAGTTCTTTTAAAAGCTTCGCCTG
Organism: Dorea sp. AGR2135; assembly: GCF_000420885.1. NCBI lineage: Bacteria > Bacillati > Bacillota > Clostridia > Lachnospirales > Lachnospiraceae > Dorea > Dorea sp. AGR2135. The sequence continues at coordinate 41,673 of NZ_ATVU01000020.1, forward strand.
ATGCTCGGAATTTGTTGCTATAGCTTCTGCTTTCTTTTTGCAGATAAATGTCTGTTCAAAAGAAAATGCTATGATTTCTATTTATAGATTAACATATACTTTCAGTATATTCCAGTATATGAACATAATTTCACATCATTTTTTAACTTCATTTATCTGTCTACTTATCATCACTTTGGGAATTACTGCCGATTCTTCCGGCTCCGAAAATGAATGAAATTAATATAGATACTTTGCAGATAATTAGAACCATCGTCTGCATGTAGATAGAATCGCATAGTCATGTGATGAACACAAGAAGTGTTTTCTTATCTTTTCCTTAAGAAATAAACAAACACAGGACGGAAGTCGTTTCACTCCCGCCCTGTGTTTGTTTATTTTTCTTTACATTTGTAATAAAGAAATAACTAGTCATCGATACCTTCTGTCTCGATGATGAATTTTGTTGTTCCGGATACTCCGTCACTGATTCCTGCAAATGATTTATACTCTTTTGCAAGGTTAGTCATTGCATCAATTCGATCTGTCACACCGCTAATATCTCCATTAAAGAGATCTGTCAATTTATCAATTGCTTCTTCTTTGTACTCCTGCATTCCATCTGCCAGAGTCTGGTTTCCATCTGCTAATGTGTTGGCTCCATCTAATAATGTCTGAGTTCCACCAGCCAATGTTCCGGCTCCGTCAGCAACCTGATTAGCACCACTTGCTAACTGGCTAACACCATTTGCAAGCTGGGCACCACCGTCTTTAAGAGTTGTCAAACCAGCATTTAATGTACTGCTATTATCATGAAGCTTTTTAGCACCTGCCTGAAGTGCTCCAATTCCTGTCTGTAATTGTCCAACACCTTCTTTCAGTGATGTGCTTCCGTCTGCAACTGTTGCTGTTACTGTTCCAAGCTGCTCCATATTTCCAGATAATGCACTAAGTCCTGTTGCAACACCTTCTGCACCTTTTGTAATGGTTGGCATTCCTATCTGAACTTGTTTCAACCCTCCTAATGCTTGAGAGGCGCCATTTGCAATTGTTTTTCCAGTATCATTTAACTCAACTGTACCCTGTTGTACTTCTATTGCACTCTCGTCTGATACCTGGGCATAAACTGCATTTGCAAGAGCATTAATCTGATTCGCCGATAATGTGGAGTCTGTATCTTTTATTTTAGCTGCAATCTCATCTTTTGTAATAGTTATTTTAGCTGTTGCGCCTGTTGAAGTCACACTTGCTTTTATACTATCTTGGGTAATAGACTGCAATGCACTTACCCCTCCATTAACTGCAGCACTAATTCCTCCTAAACCATTATTTACTGATGTCGCATATCCAGCAAGTGTATTTACAGAGTCACTCACTCCACCCTCTCCATTAATTGCTTGATTTATTCCAGCAGCTCCTGTTGCCACTCCTGCAGCTCCTGTTGCTGCGCTTTCTGCTCCTACTGCCAGTTTATTACTTCCAGCATATAATTCTTCTACTCCACCAGTGTATGCCTGCACTCCGCTCGCCAGTGTGTTCACTCCGCTGACCAGTGTTCCACTCTTTTCATCCAGTGTATTCACACCGTCCGCCAGTGTTCCGGCTCCACTTGCCAGTGTTCCGGCTCCGTCATTCAATGTTCCAGCTCCGTCTGCCAGCTCTTTTGATCCATCTGCTGCTTCCTTTGATCCATCTACCAACTGATTTGTTGCATCTTCCAGATCATCGATAGAATCCTGCAAGTCATCAAAGCTGTCGATGTCGTCCAGTCCGAATTCATTCATCAGCTCTGCGGAAGCCATTGTAATACTTGTTCCGACTGTTGCATCTTTGACATCTGCTGTAATTGTTACTGTCTCCGGAATATCAATGTCCATATCCAGATCTTTCAGATTCAGATTATTTGCAAGTCCCGGGAATGCAACTCCGACTACAATATTTTTATCTCCGTCAGAAATAAGTTTTCCATTTTCAACAGACACATTGCTGTACTCATCAGAGGAAAGCATCATTGCACTGACCATGGTAAATGGTGTGTACATTTCTACATCTTCACCATTTACATTGACCGTCTGTTTTGATTTGTTGTCATAGCTAAACTGAATCTCAACCTTTCCGCTTTTACCTTTCAGATCTTTCGGGGAAATGCTCTTTCCATCCAGTTTGTAGGATACTTTCACATCTACCGGGAGCTCTTTATCTATTGTTCCCTGATAGTAAATGTCATTTCCTTCAGACTTCCAGCTTACGTTGTTGTTGCTTCCTGTCTCAAATGTTTCGTCACCTTTTACATTTTTAATATCTTTCAATTCAGATGTGTCAGAAATGGTTCCTTTTTCCGGATTTTTCAGCCATTCAGATACCGTCGTTTTCTTTACATTTCCACTTGCATCTGCTTTTACATACACAGATTCCTCTTTTGAAAATCCTGTATCCTCAGAATCTGTTGTGTGGTCTGCCAATACATTTTCCGCAGTCTCCTTTAATTCCTGAGTGTCTTTGTCCTTTTGCTCTGCTGCCTGTACCTGCATAGCATTACTGTGATATTCATATGTTCCGGCAAGTCCGGCAGCCATCATGACAGCCATAGATCCTGCTACAATTTTTTTTGCGATTTTTTTATTTCCGTTCATAGTGATCCCTCCTGTGAATCTTATGCCTCTTTCGGCAGAAAACCTTTACTTGTTTTTACGATTACTTTGTCAAATACCATAAACATGGATGGCAGTACGAAGATTACGACTACCATACTGATCAGTGCTCCCCTTGCCATCAGGATACACAGCGAACTGATCATATCAATGTTGGAATAAAGTCCGACTCCGATGGTCGCTGCGAAGAAGCTTAAGGCACTGACCATAATGGACTGTGCTGATACACGGTGGGCTGTCGTAATGGCATCATGTTTATTTGCCCCATGGTTTCGTTCACGCTTATACCTTGTCGTCATCAGGATTGCATAGTCAACCGTAGATCCCAGCTGAATCGTTCCGATAACGATAGAAGCAACAAACGGAAGCTTCGTGCCTGTGTAATAAGGAATTCCCATATTTACAAAGATTGCAAATTCAATAACACCTACCAGAATGACCGGAAGTGAAATGGATTTGAATAACACAAGGATAATGACAAATATAATTCCAATGGATACTGCACTGACTGTCTTAAAATCCTGATCTGTAATATCAATCAAATCTGCGGTCAGCGGTCCTTCACCAATCAGCATTCCGGTCTTATCATATTTGTGCAAAATCTTATTCAATGTCTTAATCTGGGCATTGACTTCATCAGATGCTACCTTATATTCAGAGTTTACAAGAAGCAGCTGATATTTATCATTTTTCAGCATACTGGATACGGACTCCGGAATCATATCAGACGGAACTGACGGACCTACAAGAGAGTCCAGCCCAAGTGCCCATTTGACACCGTCTACCTTATCCATTTCTTTTATCATTTTATTGACATCTGTTGAAGATACGGAACTGTCCACCAGAATCATGTGCGTTGTATTCATATCGTAATCTTCTTTTAACTTTTCATTTGCAATGATACTTGGCAGATCCTTTGGTAATGTCTCGTCCAGGTTGTAATAAACTGCTGTATGGTTATTTCCATAAATTGCAGGAAATAAGAATAGCAAAAACAATACTACATATACCAGGTATCGTTTCGTAACCTTGTCAGAAATTCTTCCAATATCCGGGAGAAATGGTTTGTGTTTCGTCTTCTCAATGATTTTGTCACAACAAAGAATCATAGACGGAAGAATGGTCACACATGCAATCACTCCAAAGATAACTCCTTTTACCATAACGATTCCAATATCCAGTCCCAGTGTAAAGGACATAAAGCATAATGCAATGAATCCGGCAATTGTTGTAATGGAACTTCCCATAACAGATGAAAATGTCTGGGAAATCGCATGTGCCATGGCACGCTTCTTATCTCCGTCGTATCTCACCTGCTGTTCTTCATAACTGTGCATCAGGAAAATGGAATAATCTAACGTAACACCTAGCTGCAATACCGCTGCCAACGCTTTCGTAATATAAGAAATTTCTCCCATAAAATAGTTACTTCCCAGATTGTAAATGATTGCCATTCCGATACTCAGCATAAAAAGTAATGGTACGAAAAATGATTCCATTGTCAGTCCAAGTACAATGACCGCCAAAATAACGGCAATCAGTACATAGACCGGAGTCTCTTTTTCTGCCAGATTCTTCGTGTCCGTAACTACTGCGGACATTCCACTTAAAAAACATTGCTTGCCGGCAATTTTCCGAATCTGTGCAATTGCATCCATCGTTCCATCTGAAGATGTTCCCTCATCAAAGAAAATCGCCATCATCGTTCCGGTATCGGAATTAAATACATCGTAAATGTCGTCCGGCAACATACTCATCGGCACGGAAATATCTGCAATAGAGTCGTACCATATTACATTTGCCACATGATCGACTTTTTCAATCTTCTCTTTCAGTTCCGCTACATCTTTCTCTTCCATACCATCAACAATGAACATAGAAAATGCTCCGGTTCCAAAATCATTCACTAGAATATCCTGTCCTTTCATCGTCTCGATATTGTCTGGAAGATAAGTCAGCACATCATAATTGACCCGGGTATTCAGATAACCGAAGACTGACGGAATCAGCAACAGCACGCCAAGTATCAGTATCAATACTCTGTATTTCACCACTTTCTTTCCAAAGTTAACCATAACTCCTTCTCCCTTTCATTTATGACCGTTAGTCATTTTCTTTTTCAAACAGAATAATACACCAAAAATGACCAATAGTCAATATATTTTTTTGACTATTAGTCATTTTTGTGCTAAGATATTTTCATCAACAAAAATATGACACATTACTTTTACAATCATACATTAGAAATACACTCACGTTTTCTACCTTTAAGCAAAAAATTAACTTGCACATTACCTTGCCGTACAGTTATAATTGCTGTTGAACAGAAAAGAGGATAATCATGGGAAAAGTAGACGAAAATAAAAAGAAGAAAAAAGAAGCCCTCTTCAACACCGCATACGAACTTTTTACCACAAAAGGTATCCATGCTACTGCTATTTCTGATATTGTAGAAAAAGCCGGTGTTGCAAAAGGAACTTTTTATTTATATTTTAAAGACAAATATGATATCAAGAATAAACTTACCGCTTTCAAGACTCATGAACTATTTGAGAAAGCAGCAAAAGCATTACGGAAAGCAGACATTTCCGGGCTGGAAGAACAATTAATCTTTATCATTGATTACATTATAGATGCTCTCGCCAGCAATAAGGCATTGTTAAACTTTATTTCCAAGAATCTAGTCATGGGCGCACTTCGCTCCGCCCTTCTCACCGAAGAACGGACCGAACCAGATTTTTATGAAGAATTTCTCAATCTCGTTAATGAAGATTCTTACAAATACGAATGTCCGGACGTTATGCTATTCACCATCGTAGAACTGACCGGATCCACGGCATATAATTCGATTTTATATAACGAACCACTGTCCATCGAAGAATATAAGCCTTATCTGTACCGGACAGTACGGCTGATAATTGCAAGCCACAGACAATAAAACTGCATTTTTTAAAAATTGGGGACGGGGTTTTTCTAAAAAAACCCCGTCCCCAATTTTTTTACCATCACGTATTCTCAGTCTTTACTGTTTCTCACACCTGTCCCTTTTTAAAATTCGCGCTTTTTCATTGCTTTCATTGCGCACACTAGTGAAATGCAAATTAATATAACCGAAACTGCAAAAATCAGTAAAATCACAATTCCATCACTTAATTTTTCAGCTCGACTTATGATTTTCATTATCGACCCATTTCGTTCTTTTGATATTTTTATTCCCAGGTACAGTATTAAAAATATGGCTGCCATTCCGCTTACTGACACAATTCTGCTCTTTTCCATTCCGAACTTTATATACAACGGAATCATATAGCTTATCATAATAATTGATACAAAGCAGGCACCGGCCAAACCTGAATACATATCACTTTGTGATATCGCCAGTCCACGGATTTTAACGACACCATATGCCATAGCATACATGATCACTCCTGTCACGATGCTATTCACCAATGCAAATGCATACTTTTCTAATACATATATGTTTCTACTGATTGGAAGTGTGAACAAATAAGCCATTCCATTTTCATATTCATCATAACTTAGTGTACTAATTGTAAACATAGTACACATGACCGTAATGAATACAACAGCAAATGTAGGGTTTTTATAAATAGCGAGATATAACACCGCCATAAGAGCTGCCATTCCCAAAAAGGATTTTTGTCCCAACATGAGTTTGTAATCTTTGATCAACAATCCTTTCATTCTTGCTGCCCCCTTTTCATCATAATGATCACATCATCAATTTTCCCTTTTTCAATGGTGATATCCGGATAGTTTTCCTGATAATACTGCCGTTCATTTGTCAGGCAGCTATAACCATACTCTTCTTTCTTATGCGCCAGAATGTACTCCTTTTCAAGCGCCTCGTACTGGTCTGCCTTCACCTTTAAAAGTCCATACTGATCCAAAAGTTTGTCGGTCTCTTCATGCAAAAGAATCTTTCCTTCATCAATCATATAAATGTCATCACAGATTCCTTCCAGATCTGTGGAAATGTGTGAACTAATCAGAATAGAACGTCCCGGAGTTTCCATATATTCTCTTAAAATTTCCAGCATATCATCTCTTGCCATAACATCAAGTCCTGCGGTCGGTTCATCCAGAAGCAACACATCTGCGCCATGTGAAACTGCCGCTGCAATCTGTAATTTACGTTTCATTCCCGTTGAAAACTCCTTGATCTTTTTGTCTAATGGCAACTGGTATTTTTTGCACATTTCCAGGAAATCTTCTTTCTGAAACTTATGGTACATACTTTCAAGCATCGGAAGTATATCTTTCACACGTAAATATCCACTGAAACCGGAATCAGCCAGAACAACTCCAATCCACTCTTTATCCTGCACTGTAAAATCTTCTACATTTTTTCCCAGCATCTTTACAACACCTGCGTCTGGTCTGATCAGACCTAATGCTGCTTTAAACGCTGTACTTTTTCCTGCACCATTGGCTCCGATCAGTCCGGTAACATAACCTTCCGGTACTTCCAGGGTAAGATCCAGTTCAAAATCTTCATAGTGCTTTTTCACACCCTCAAATTTCAACATACTTATCAATCCTCCAAAACAATCTGAAACAACTCCAGTAATTCCTGATCCGTCATTCCACAGCTTTTGCCTTTTCGGATGGCCATCTCCAAATCAGCTTCCACTTCCTTTTTCTTTTTCTCCAGCATCAGCCCCTGATCTGCAAATGCTACGAAACTTCCTTTTCCATGAATCGTAATTACAAATCCTTCTTCTTCCAGAGCATCATATGCTTTTTTCACGGTCAATGCACTGACCTTAAGTTCTTTAGCTAAAGTACGAACTGACGGGAGCGGGGTATCTGCTTTTAATATACCATGCATGATCTTTTCTTTTATCTGATTTCCAATCTGTTCATAGATTGGCTGCATGGATGAATGGTTTACTATGATATCCATAAAACTCCTCCTTCGTTATAAACAGTATAAAACAGTATATAACAGTTGTCAACTGTTTTATACTGTTTTATACTGTTTTCTTCTCATTTTATTTTTTCGGAATATTAAAAACTCCTGGCACTGGATATCAATGTCAGGAGTTCTCTTATCTTAGATTATGTAATAATGCATGATGCATGCGGATTACTCCATGCTTTGCACTCCCACAATCCGCTCTGGCATCATTACATTAATTTTCTGAACAAATTCTTCAGATCTTCAACGCTTGCGTCTTTCGGATTACCCGGAGCGCATGCATCTGCGTGTGCAGACTCAGCTAAGAAGTCAAGATCTTCTTCTTTTAACGCTTCCAGTTTTGTTGGGATTCCAACGTCGATAGAAAGCTGCGAAACAGCGTCTACTGCTGCTTTTCTGTATTCTTCTACAGACATATCATCAACACCTTTGACACCCATAGCTCTTGCGATCTCTTTGTATTTCTCGCCTGTGCAGTCAGCATTGTACTCCATAACGATTGGAAGCATCATAGCACATGCAACACCATGTGGTGTGTCATAAACAGCTCCAAGTGTGTGAGCCATAGAATGAGCAATTCCAAGACCTACGTTTGAGAATCCCATTCCTGCGATATACTGTCCAAGAGCCATTCCCTCACGACCCTCTTTCTCATTTGCAACTGCTCCTCTTAAGGATTTGGAAATAATCTCGATTGCTTTGATATGGAACATATCTGTCATCTCCCATGCAGCCTTTGTTGTATATCCTTCGATTGCATGTGTAAGCGCATCCATACCTGTGGAAGCTGTCAGTCCTTTTGGCATAGAGGACATCATATCCGGGTCTACAACTGCGATGACCGGCATATCATGTGGGTCAACACAGACAAATTTTCTCTTCTTCTCTACATCTGTAATAACGTAGTTGATCGTAACCTCTGCTGCTGTACCTGCTGTTGTCGGAACTGCAATGATCGGTACACAAGGTTTCTTAGTTGGCGCAACACCTTCCAGACTTCTTACATCCTCGAATTCCGGATTAGCAATAATGATACCGATTGCTTTTGCTGTATCCATGGAAGATCCTCCACCGATTGCTACAATGTAATCAGCCTCAGCACTCTTGAATGCTGCAACACCATTCTGTACGTTCTGAATCGTAGGATTGGCTTTGATGTCAGAATAAATCTCATATGCGAGTCCAGCCTCATCTAATACATCTGTCACTTTCTTTGTTACCCCAAATTTAATCAGGTCTGGATCAGAGCATACAAATGCTTTCTTAAATGCTCTTGATTTTGCCTCTGTTGCAATCTCCTTGATTGCTCCTGCTCCGTGATAAGATGTCTCATTCAGCATAATTCTGTTTGCCATTTCAATCTCTCCTTTTCTTACATGACATAATTTGCTCTTATTCAGCTTTTATGTTTTTATTTTAACAATGTTATTAAAAAAATGAAAGTTACAAAATTATGAAAATGTAACGTGACCGGATCATAAAAGATCCAGTCTTTCAAACACCCCCGCCAGTTCTTCCGGCATTGCTTTCACGAGATCTGCTGCCAGTTCCTCCGGCGTGCGTTTCACCCTTCCAAACACCCATTGTACAGTCATGTAAATAGAACCCTGGCAATACATTTCCAGCAGGAATTTTAAATCTTCCGACAATGGCTTTCCGGATTTTTCCTGGATCCGGTCTGAATAAAATGCCAGAATCAGTTCAAAATCATGGTCTCTCAGACAGTTCTGATCATCAGATTTAAATGCCATTTTAAAGAAAAGTTTCTCTTTCTGAATATACTGAAATTTTTTCACCAGTCCTTCATAGATGGTCTCGCCTTCTCCCATATGTTCAAATGATTCCAGAATGATCTTATCAAAATACCAGTTAACCAGGTCGTATTTATCCTGAAAATGCCGGTAAAATGTCTGTCTGGTCGTTCCGCACGCATCTACGATTTCCTTTACCGTAATCTTCTCCACCGATGTCGTCTTCATGCAGACTTTCACAGCTTCCGCCAGGCGATATTTCATTTCTTCTGACTTACACTCCTCTTTGCACATGCAAAATCTCCTCTAACTTGGGCATTACCCGAAGCGCCCCTTTTCTTGTTGTTACAATAGATGCTGCTGCATTGGCAAACTCCAGCATCTCTCCAAGTTCCTTTTCATTTCTTGCCCATAGATAACAGAATCAATGGAATATAATACACTCACAGTTTCTATTTATATTGCGAAAAGAGCGGGACAGATTTTCGCGTTTCTGTCCCGCTCCATATGTCTTGACATTATTTTACAAAATTCTCATTTTCCCGTCAACCTCATCTCGCATATGAATCTTATATTATCTGAAAACAATGTAGAGTCTGTGATTGTTCTTGTGCCTGGCTTTTTCTCAATCCTAGCAAATCTTGCAAATCCAGCCCTCTGGTGCTTCAATGTGACCCATCTGGATTCCTGTCAATGTCTCATACAGCTTCTTTGTAACTGGTCCCATCTCTTCCATTCCACTTGGGAAGCAGATTTCTTTTCCATGATCTACAATCTTGCCAACTGGTGAAATAACTGCTGCTGTTCCACAAAGTCCACACTCTGCAAAGTCTTTTACTTCATCAAGGTATACTTCTCTTTCTTCTACTTCCAGTCCAAGATAATGCTCTGCTACATACATCAGAGAACGTCTTGTAATAGAAGGAAGGATTGTAGATGACTTCGGTGTTACGACTTTATTGTCTTTTGTTACGAAGATAAAGTTTGCCCCACCTGTCTCTTCTACTTTTGTTCTTGTTGCAGCATCCAGATACATATTCTCATCGTATCCTTCTCCATGTGCTGTCACGATTGCATGAAGGCTCATTGCATAGTTAAGACCTGCTTTTACATGACCTGTTCCATGCGGTGCGGCACGGTCAAAGTCTGAAACCTTAATTGTGATCGGCTTAGCGCCGCCTTTAAAGTATGGTCCAACTGGTGTAGCAAATACACGGAACTGATACTCCTCTGCAGGTTTTACTCCGATAACCGGACTGGAACCAAACATATACGGTCTTACATAAAGTGTAGCTCCTGACCCGTAAGGCGGTACATATGCTGCATTAGCTGCTACGACCTGTTTGATTGCATCTACGAATCTGTCCTCTGGGAATACCGGCATCTCAAGTCTTGCTGCTGAATCAGCCATTCTTGCTGCATTTAAATCCGGACGGAAAGTTACGATATGTCCGTCTTCTGTTGTGTAAGCTTTCATTCCTTCAAAGCATGTCTGCGCATACTGAAGTACACCTGCGCACTCGCTGATTGTTATGGTTGCGTCGGAGGTAAGAGTTCCTTCATCCCATGCTCCGTCTTTGTAGTTGGATACATATCTCTTATCTGTCTGCATGTAGCCAAATCCGATGTTTGACCAGTCAATGTTCTTTTTCTCCATGATAATTTCCTCCGTTCATCTATATAACTTTAATTTTTAACTATTCTACTGACATTATTATAATACCATCATATCCGAAATTCAAGAGTGCGCTCTGTTTTTTTTGGATTATCTTTCCATCATACTAATAGACTCAATTCCAACGCTTCCTCCACGCACAACTTCAATACTCTTGAACTCTTCTTTCATCAGCTTGATAACTGCGTCATTTTTGGTTCCTGTCTGTACAAATTCCAGCAAAAGACTATCTCTTCCGTAGTCGATAACTTTTGCCTTGAACGTCTCCGCGATCTGGAAACATTCCACCTTATCCTCCGGTGTACATTTTTGAACTTTAATGTACATAATTTCTTTCATTCTTACAAAAACATCTGTAAAATCAATGACTTTAATAACCTCTACCGTACGGTTGAGCTGCTTTTTGATCTGTTCAAACGTCTCATCGTCACTGACCGTTGCTATTGTCATTCTGGATACAGTCGGATCTTCTGTTGTTCCTACAGTAAGGCTGTCCAGATTATATGACTTTCCAGAAAAGAGTCCGGAAATTTTAGACAAAACACCTACCTGATTTTCTACATAAAGTGATATCCAGCGTTTTTTCATTCCATTATTTGTTCCACTCATAATTCCTTTCTCCTTTCTAACAATCCATGATCAGCTCTTCCAGAGTTCCGCCCGGTTTGATCATTGGGTATACAAGATCCTCCGGATCGATCATAAACTCGATAATCGTCGGTCTGTGTTTATTTTCAAGTGCTGCTCTGAATGCAGGCTCAATATCTTCTTTTTTCTCCACACGGATTCCTACTGCGCCATAACTTTCTGCCAGTTTGATAAAGTTCGGTGTATACTCCGGATATTCAAAATTCTCATCATCTGCTACCCTTCTGCTTGCAGCACCGGATCGTAAATTCGTCATAGAGTAACGTTTTCCATAGAATAATTTCTGCCACTGGCGAACCATTCCAAGGTTATAATTATTAAAAATACAGCTAATGATCGGAAGTTCCTCTAATACTGCTGTTGCAAGTTCCTGAATATTCATCTGCATCCCACCGTCACCGGAGATGGAAATGACCGGTACATCCGGATTACCGATTTTAGCACCAATCGCTCCCGGAAGTCCATACCCCATTGTTCCAAGTCCACCTGACATAAGAAGTCTCTTCTTCTGTGTAATCTCAGCAAACTGAGCCGTGAACATCTGATGCTGTCCTACATCAGTTACAATAATTGCTTCATCAAACATACGGTTGATCGTCTCGATAATATCCTGAGGTGTCATGATCGGTTTTTCTTTCATTTTCAGAGGATGTTCCTCTTTCCAGCTTTCAATCTGTTCCAGCCACTTTGATGTCTCATTCGGCTCTACATACTCTAACATCTTCTCGATCGCATCTTTTGCATCTGCAACAATCGGAATATCTACCTGTACATTTTTTGAAATTGCAGCTGTATCAATATCGATATGTACAATCTGTGCATTCGGTGCAAATGAATGCAGCTTTCCGGTAATTCGGTCATTGAACCTAGTTCCGATTGAAAACAGCAGATCACAATCACTGACAGCCATATTGCAGGCATATGCTCCATGCATTCCAAGATTTCCGATGTAGAGTGGGTGGTTTGTCGGAATTGCCCCGCGTCCCATTACTGTTGTTACGACCGGAATATTCGTCTTCTCCACCAATTTGGTAAATACTTCGTTTGCACGGGAAATAATCACACCTCCACCTGCTAAAAATAATGGTTTTTTTGCACGTCCAAGCATTTTGATCGCACGTTTTAACTGTCCGATATGTACGCTTGTATTCGGCTTATAACCACGGATATTAACAGTTTCCGGATATTCTGCGCTTCCAAGTTCTCCCATAACATCTTTTGGAAGATCGATAAGGACCGGACCTGGACGTCCTGTTCTTGCAATGTAAAATGCTTCTTTTAATATTCTCCCAAGGTCTTCTCTATTTCGCACCGTTACTCCATATTTGGTGATACTTCTTGTAATTCCTACAATGTCAACCTCTTGAAATGCATCATTTCCAATCAGATGTCTGGACACCTGACCGGTAAAGCACACAAGCGGAACACTATCATAATATGCTGTTGCAAGACCTGTTACCAAGTTCGTTGCTCCCGGACCACTTGTGACAAGGCAAACACCGACTTTTCCGGTAGATCTTGCATAGGCATCGGCCTCATGGACAAGTGCCACTTCCTGCCTTGGCAAGATTACTTTCGTAAAATCCTGCTTGTAAAGTTCGTCACTGATATCAATGGTACATGCCCCAGGATAACCGAACAGAGTATCTACTCCTTCTTCTTTTAAGGCTTTTACTAATAACTTATTGCCACTGATTTTCTTCATAAATGTCTTCCTCCTTTAACATTCCCAGATTTTGCTTCGTCATGATATCCAACAGAGTATGCATTTCCCGTCAGATATAGAAAAACGCCCTAAGCGAAATAGCTTAGGGCGAATATCCCATCCGTGTTACCACCTAAATTCAGAGAATTCTCTCTGCACTCATGTCAATACGGGAAACCATAACGATTATCCGATATTGCTCCCTTGTAACGTCGGGACAGACGTTGAAGTCTACTCAGATCATGTAACTATAGATGCTTTCTTTCAAAAGCACTATCAGCCATTCATCTTTTCGGTTCACTGCTCAGAGGCTACTTCCATAAACCCTTCATGAAAACTTACACCACCCGTCTTCTCTCTTAGCTTCCGGTATTTATGTACTCCTCCCCGTCATTGCATTTCACAAAACTGTTTTATCGAATATTTTTATATATTATAATCATAACTTTGTGTTACTGTCAATGACATTTTTCATCTGTTTTCTTGATATATTTTATGATATCAGAGATAATACTTTCAGCACTTCGCCTGCAATTTTTGTCCAGGAAAGTCCGCTGACATCTACTTCTTTTGTTTTACCTGCCTCCACAGACTCCCAGATTCTCTGACCGATCCGCCTTTCAAAATCCGGCAGTGTCGCAGGAACTGCCTCATCCACATTACGCATCAATGGCAGTGTCACATATCTTATATCTGCCCCCGGCGCATAAGTGTCAATCCATTCTTTCACTCCGGGCAAGTCTGTCATGACTACTCTGTCTCCGCATGCAAGCGCCTCAATGACCGTAAGAGGCAGTCCTTCAGAGAATGACAGAAGTGCAAAGATGTCACAGGAATTGTAGACCTTTGCCAGCTCTTTCTGTGGAAGATTTCCTAAAAATGTCACCTTATACGGACATTTTTTCGCAAGCTCTACTATCTGCTCATACTCTTCTTTATTCCCGGCTCCTCCGGCAAGCAAAAGCTCAATCCTTTCCTTTTCATATTCCAGATAATCCAGGCTCCGAATCAGGCTTTCCACTCCTTTTTTCACCGAAATCTTTCCGGCAAATGCAATTCTTGTCACACCGTCATTCACACGCAGGCTTTCATTCTTGAAAATATGGCTGTTATACCCCATTCCAATCACCTGTATTTTTTCTTTCGGCACATCATAAATATCCTGAATGGTCCGCTTCTGCTCTGCATGCAGTGCAAAAATCCGATCAAGTCTTCGAATCTGCCCCGTAATGTACTCCCGTTCCAAATCTGTCTTCTGCATCTGCCGCAAATCTGTATTATGGCAAAAGCCAAAGACCTTCCGGTCTGGAAAATGTTCCCGTACGATGGCAGTCAAAAGATAAAGATGATGGCACAAAATCAGATCTGGATTCAAATCTCTTACTGCCTCATCCAGCTGTTTCAAAAAACTTTCTTTGAATGCCGCTTCCATCTTTGGTGTCATATCCCGGTATCTGGTACTCGGATATGGCATCTCGTCTGACATTCCTACAATCGGAAAGTTCAGTTTCCCCTGTTCAAAATATACCGGATAAAATGTAACCCGATCCGGTACCGGTGTTTCCTCCTCAGGATACACACCGGCTACCAGTGCCTGTGTGTGTCCCTTATTTGCAAATTCCGTCATAAGCCCCGACAGAAAAATCCCACTGCCGGTGCTGTTCGGTTTCTGCGCTGTTACATTTAAAATTCTCATGATACCCTCTCGTAAATTGTAAATACATACTCCAGATCAAAATACGTCTGCTCATCACTGATCTTGGTCATCTGCCACTGTGGGTCCTGATCCAGATCCGGGAAAAATGTATCCGCCTGGTAAGCGTGATCGATCTTTGTAATATATGCCGTCTTACAGTATGGCAGAAGCTGTCTGTAAATGCTCTCTCCCCCGATCACAAAAATATCTTCATCGTTATATTTTTTCAGTTCTTCCACCATTTCGTCAATGCTGTGGACCACAACAGTTCCTTTCACATTGTATTTTTTATCTGATGTCAGAACAACATTGACTCGGTTCTTTAAAGGCTGTCCGCCCGGAAAACTTTCCAATGTCTTTCTTCCCATGGCAACGACCTTCCCCTTTGTCGTTTCCCGGAAGAACTTCATGTCCTGCGGAATACTTACAAGTAACTTATTGTCCATTCCAATTGCCCAATTCTTATCCACTGCCACAATCAAATTCATGCCGGTTTCCCCCTGTTTTTTATTACTTTATTTTTATCTTAAACTGCCACCGGAATATTTTTAATCTGCTCATGTGTCTCATAATCGATCAGTTTCACATCATCCGGTGTAAAAGCATAGAAATTCTTCACTTCCGGATTTAACCAGAACTTCGGTGCCGGAAGCGGCTCTCTTTTTATTAATTCCTCCACGAGCGGAATATGGCGGTCATAAATATGTGCATCTGCAATCACATGTACCAGTTCCCCGACTTCCATATCACACACCTGTGCCAACATATGAAGAAGCACTGCATACTGACATACATTCCAGTTATTCGCAGTGAGTACATCATTGGATCTCTGATTGAGCATTCCATTCAGCGTAAGCTTCTCATGTCCTTCTTTTTTCGTAACATTAAATGTCATACTGTACGCACACGGGTACAGGTTCATCTCATGAAGATCCTGATGTACATAAATATTCGTCATGATCCTTCTGCTGTACGGATTGTTCTTCAGATCATAGATCACACGGTCTACCTGATCGAACATTCCCTCCTTGTACTGATGTTTTACGGACATCTGGTATCCATAGGCTTTTCCAATCGATCCATCTTCATCTGCCCAGCTGTCCCAGATATGGCTGTTCAGATCATGAATGTTGTTCGATTTCTTCTGCCATATCCATAAAAGTTCATCTGTACAGCTCTTAATCGCAGTTCTTCTAAGTGTCAGTGCCGGAAATTCCTTAGACAGATCATACCGGTTTACCACACAAAATTTCTTTACTGTATAAGCCGGTGTTTTATCCTCCCACACCGGACGCACTTTTTCCCCTCTTGTGTCTGTTCCATTGTCGATGATGTCGCGGCACATATCTATAAATACCTGATCGGCATAACTCATTTGCCTTTCCTCCTGCATTCTTATCATTTATTGCTTTGTAGCATCAAACCATTTGATTATTGTACCATGAATTGCATACAAAAAAAAGAGGAATGCAATGTTATTTTTTTACATTCCTCTTTTTATTTTGTGAAAACATATCCTTATTAACAGCAGCCCTGAAGTACATTTTCCAATGCACTTGCGCTACTGGAATGTGCACGCTCCACGCGGATATTGTAACGCTCTGCTTCTTTCAATGCGCAATGTACCATTTTATGTGCCACAGTTGATGTGAATAAGATGATCAGATCTGGCTGTCCGATCTGTGTCTTCAGATTACCGGACATTCTCGTGAATACTTTTGCTTTACATTTATGCTTTTTACAGATCTGCTTGTACTGCTGTTCCATTCTTTCATTGCCGCCAATGATTACTACACTCATTTTTATCACCTGTCCTTTTAGCAATGCCACAGACCACGAATATTTCAGCATAATTTATGTCTTGCTTTCTTCCATTCCTGATCTGCTGTATCCTGTTCCATATTAATCAACAAGTTTTGCTCCTGCCGCCTTGCATGCATCCAAATCATCACTTCCCGGTGTCTCATTTGCGATTACGCCTTCTGGTTCTGCCATCTCGGCTCCGGCTGCCGTCATACGTTCTACCCAGCTTCTCATCCATTCTCCGTCTCCCCAACCATAGGATCCGAATAACAAAATCTTCTTTCCACTTACTTTTCCTTCAAGCTCAGCTACAAATGGCTCCATCTCAGACTCTTCTAACTCCTCAGCTCCCATAGCAGAGCAACCAAGGGCAAACACATCTTCTTCTGCCAGCACATCTACATTTGCCTGATCTACAGAGATTACATTTGCCTGTGCTCCTGCACTTTCAATTCCTTCTCCAATTGCCTCTGCCATTGCCTGTGTGTTACCTGTTCCGCTCCAATATACTACTGAAATACTCATGATTTATTATCCTCCTGCTGTTCTATTTAATCAACTATCATTTAACACGCTGCCACATATGCAATATCTCGAATGTTCTTTCCAATCAGATATTCATTTACCGCACTGGTCTTTGCCTTATCATACGCCCAGAAAATCATTTTTGCTCTCCCTGGATTGTTATAGACTTTCCAGTATCCGGAAAACAGACTGTCTTTTCCATCTTTTTCAATGAAACATTTTACATCATCGATCGGATAATCTAAAAATGCTCCTATCTCATGCGGAAAACAGATTTCTCCATCTGAATACTGACAGACACGTTTCGAGAGACGTTCCAGCATCTTCTCCGGTTCCACGTCCTCATATCCGTAGGAACCTAAAAACTCCCTGACATCTGTCCGTTTCAAATATCTGGAAAACGACTCGCGCCGGTACAAAAATACAAGACATTTTCCATGATTTCTTGTCAGAATTTTAAATTTGATCCCTGTTCCTTCCAGGATTTCATAAAGCTCTCTACTGTTTTCTTCCGTAATATTCAAAATACAGGCAATCTTGATTCCTTTCAGAAACGGCGCACACTGCAGAATTAACTGAACCTGCAGACTTTTCATATTATCCATACCAGATAACATATAAGACACTACTTCTTTTGACATTGCATATCCTCATCCGTAATTGATTTTGATTATCATTTGCATGTTTATAATATCATAGGTGGTTAGTTTAATGCAACTGTTTTAAATGATTGTCTTTTATCAAAAAAGGCACCATGCATTTTCATACATGATACCTTTTATATTTCCTACGGCTCTGCAATATTATACAATACTTTGTTCAGCATCTTCTCCAAAGCCTCAATTTCTTTTTTATTCATTCCGATTGTCAGCATCTTATCCAGCTTCCGTCTCTGATTCTCCATGCGTCTCTGGATATCGTAAGCTTTCTCCGTCAGGTAAATGTTCTTGCAGCGCTTATCCGTATTACTTGGAACTGATAAGATATATCCCTTTTCGTCCAGCCGTTTCAGCAGACCGGTCACGGTAGGATTTCTGAGATTCAATCCTTTTTCAATGTCCCTCTGTGTCACTTCTTCTTTCTCACAGTCGAACAGATAATCCAGTACTGCACACTGTGATGCGGTAATGCCAAGCGTACGCAGCCGGTTATTAAATTCCTTCTCATACACATTATTTATCTGCTTGAACATAAATCCTATCGTTCTCTTCTTTTGCATACGCCTTATCCTTTCTTTTAATCCCAGATCCTGACAACCTTCTCTTTACTTATCAGCTCATCTTTTTTATCTCACTTCTCGCAAGCACAATTGCAACTACTGCTGCCGTTCCGTCCGCGATCGGACCTGCATACATTACACCATCAATTCCGATAAATATCGGGAATATAATAATGAGTGGCAAAAGAAATAATATCTGTCTCGTCAGAGACACAACTGCTCCCTTTGTAGCTTTTCCGATTGCAGTGAAAAACTGCGAGCAGACCGGGTGGATTCCATTTACAAACGTCATAAACATATAAATGCGGAAATACCTCTCTGCAAACCGGAAATATTCTTCGCTTCCATTTCCGAAAATACTGACGATCTGTCTTGGAAATACTTGAAAGCACACAAAACAGATACCGCCGACCACAAGCGCTATCTGCATGGATCGCTTATATGTGTGTCTGACTCTCACATAATTGCCTGCTCCATAATTAAAACCCCAGATTGGCTGGCATCCCTGGGCAAGACCGATACAGATTGCCATAAACACCATATTGACTTTTGCAATTACACCGACACACGCCAGTGGAATATCTGATCCATATACAGAAAGAGAACCATAATATCTCAATGTATTATTTAACACGATCTGCACGATTGCCATAGCTATCTGATTGATGCATGAAGCCATACCAAGTGTGAGAATGCCTTTGATATACATTCCACGGGGCTTTAGCATCTCCACTGTCAGTCCCATCTTTTTAAAACGTACAAAATACACAATTACCAGACACCCAGACACGATCTGACCGATTACAGTTGCCCATGCAGCTCCTTTAATTCCCCAATGGAATCCAAAAATAAACAGTGGATCCAGAATCGTATTGATGATTGCCCCCGTAAGCATACAAGTCATAGAATAAGTCGGGCTTCTGTCTGCACGGATCAGATGATTCCCCCCTGTCGTCAGGATCAGAAAAGGAATTCCAAATGCTGTAATCCCTGTATAATCCTGTGCATAAGGCAGGACGTCTTTTGTAACACCGAATACATGAAGCAGCGGATCTAAGAACAATAATACGACGACCGCGATCGTCACACCGCAAAGCATCAGCATTGCAAGTCCTGTTCCTGCATACCTGCACGCACATTCCTGCTCTCCTGCCCCCGAGGACAGATTAAAATTTGAAGCACTTCCAATCCCAAGAAGCAATGCCGTTGCAGTACAAATAATCGTAATTGGAAATGCGATATTAGTCGCTGCATTTCCAAGAAGTCCTACACCTTGTCCAATAAATATCTGGTCTACAATATTATAAAGCGAGCTGACCAGCATACTGATGATTGCCGGGATGGAGAATTTTAATATCAACCGTTCGACCTTCTCTGTTGCAAGCGGATTGACCTTTACACTTTCTTCCAAACCTAAACCTCCAATATTTCTACTAATATTCACGAATGACACTGCTGACTTCGCGAATTGTCTCCATATCTTTGAGATGCTCCAGAGAATCCAGCATCTGGCTTTCTTTGACAGCCTCTGTTACAATAACAAGTTCAGCTACATCAGCGTTCTCGCACTGTTCCTTCTGCATGACTTTTGTAATGCTGACCTTGTGAACACCAAATACCATGGCAATGGAAGCCAGAACTCCAGGTTTATTCTCCACCTGCATACGGAGGAAAAATTTATTTTTCACATTCTTAAAATCCTTGACTGGTGTTGTCCGATAACAGGTACAACTGATTCTTCCGGTACAGTGATACTGCGTGTCACGCACTACGTCGATCACATCTCCGACAACTGCACTGGCAGTCGGGAGCTCTCCAGCACCACGTCCATAGAACATTACATCTCCAACTGCATCTCCATGCACAAATACGGCATTAAAAGAATCTCTGACAGATGCCAGTGGGTGATTCTGTGAAATCATCATCGGATAAACACCCACTTCAATTCCATCTTCTGTATTATGAGCCACGCCAAGTAATTTGATAACATTGCCAAATTCTTTTGCATATGCTATATCTCTTGAAGAAATCTTTGTAATTCCCTCTGTATATACATCCTTGAACACAACTCTGGAATGAAATGCAATGGAAGCCAGAATTGCTGCTTTACGTCCGGCATCTAATCCTTCAATATCTGCTGTCGGGTCCGCCTCTGCATATCCAAGCTCTGTCGCTTTTGCCAATGCTTCATCAAAATCCATATTGTCTTCAAACATCTTTGTCAGGATATAGTTTGTTGTACCATTCATGATTCCAATGACTTCATCAATCTCATTTGCCGCCAGACATTGCTTTAACGGCCGGATGATCGGGATTCCTCCGGCTACTGCAGCCTCAAACAGAAAATCCACACCATGCTCTTCTGCTGCATCCAGAAGTTCTTTTCCGTGCTCAGCAATCAGATCTTTATTAGCAGACACAACATTTTTCCCTGCATTTAAAGCATCCAGGATCATGGTTCTTGCCGGCTCAATTCCACCCATCACCTCAATTACGAGTTGAATCTCATCATTATCAATAATATCTCTCCAGTTATCGGTAAGAAGAGATGGATCCACACCTTCACGCTTTTTCTCCATATTGTGTACAAGAATCTTTACAATCTCAACATCTGCTCCTGCCTTTTTACAAAACTCCTCTTTTTGCTTTTCAATTAACTTATATACCCCACTTCCAACTGTTCCCAGTCCTAAAAGTCCGATTTTTATCTTGTCCGGCTTGCTCATTCCTGTTCTCCTCCTGCTTTATAACATTTTTTTCTTTTTAAAGTAAATACATTCCGCAATAATTACTACGATTGATATTATGATGACACAAATATATCCATATTGCCAGTGAAGTTCTTGCATATTATAAAAGTTCATTCCATACCACCCGGTAATCAATGTCAATGGCATAAATATTGTCGTCACTACTGTCAGAAAATTCATAACTCTATTTTGCTGCAAGGTAATCTGGGTCTGATAAATTTCACGGATCTGCTGAGTATACTCTTTCATCTCCGCGGCATACTGATGCAAACGCTCAGTTCTATGAACATAACGCTCCCAACCCATTTCTTCATCCTGGATTCCATTTCTGTTCATATAAATCTGCATATGCTCACCCATATTGGTCATCTGATCATAAGAAACCATCAGTTCCGAAAAATGTTTCCGATACTTCATAATTCTTTCATCCAGATGTTTCTGGACATGTCCAATTACATTTTCTTCGATTTTCTCCAGTTGTTCTTCAATCTTCTGCATTCTGTACACATCATCATCAATCAGATAGTTTAAGATCATAAGCAAAACTTCATGAAGTCTGCAGTTTTTATAGACATCATTCTTCACATGTTCCATAAGAAGTTGAATCTGATTTGTTTCCTCCACAAAATAAAGAGTCTGCTTATACATGCAAAAGCCAAATACGAACATTTCATGATTTTTCAAATCTGGCACCCGCATAATTCCCTGTACACAATCATGAAACGAATCTACTTTACAGTACCTGACATGATTCATACCGTATAGAAGATTCTTCTTATGTGGAATATATTCCTTAATCTGTTCGTATTCTTTCAGATTCATAATCTGAACCTTCATAGTATCATCTATTTTTTTATCACTTATCCTCTTGTAATTTGCTTCTTGCATCCTATCCTGAATAAGCTGTCCTTTTTGCCAATCCAGAGTGTATGCTTCCATAATCTGTCGTTACTGAAAACTTATAAAAAGTTATGAACTTCTATGTTTCATTCCTACTTCAACGAGTATGTTTTTGATGATATAAATATCTATCTACTCACAAGTTCTTGTACTCTCCATAGGCGTAAATTCCGGACTAACGTATCCGTATATATTCGCATTAACGTTTCAGTGTCAGCTTGCAAATCGTTCTCCATAAGCCTTGAGATTTATAGATGCCTGGAAATCTCTGTCAATTATATTCCCACACGCACATCTATAAACCCTGTCAGATAATTTCAAATCTTTTTTGATGTTTCCACAACAGCTGCAAAGCTTTGATGATGGATAAAACCGATCCGCCACAATAAGCTGGATCCCTTTATCACTGCATTTGTATTCAAGCTGTTTTCTAAACCAAAAAAATCCTTATTCCTGAACTGCTTTAGATAAATGTCTATTTTCCATCATTCCGCTGACATTCAGATCTTCAATACAGATAAATCTTGGCTTTCGATTTACGATCTCAGATATGGTCTGATTCAAATAGTTTTTACGGATGTTTGTTAATCTGTGATTTCGTTTTAATAAAAGTTTTTCCTTTTTGATTACATTATTAGTTTTGCAGTAACTTTCCCCTTTCTTATTCTTCTCGTAAGAACGAGAGATACTACGCTGTAATCTGCGTTTCTGTTTTTCTAGTTTCTTTACTTTCTGAC
>NZ_ATVU01000021.1:0-60923 GCF_000420885.1 Dorea sp. AGR2135
TTAAATAAACAACGGCTTAACCACAGAAATCTGCTGTTAATCCGCATCAATTATCATAGAAGATTTAAATTTACAGAAAAAATTTCACACCGTCTTTTTAGCTTCGGATAATAGGTGTTTTCCGATGCCCTTTTGCCGGTAATATTCGTCTACATATAAATAAATTAAACGACATTCATGTTTACTGATTCCTTTGATAACAATAAATCCTCTTTTTTTCTGATAATATAAACCAATTAAAATAAATCCGTTTATCTTATTAATCAGATTTTTCCAATACTTATTTGACAGAGGTTTAAATTGTTTGGGTTCGTCATCATTGTTAGTGATTGATGGGTAAAAAACTTCGTTGGATTTAGATAATTTTTCGTAATTTTCTATATAAAATTTAAGATCATAAGAAGTTGCAAATCGAATTGTTATCTCTTTTTCTTCCAAAATCTTATTTTGATCATTTATGATTAAACGAAGGGCTTTCTTTTTCTTTAAATTGTATTCAGCCATATCATTTCTTGTTTCTAAGGGAAGGTTTGATAAAAATGGAAGGTTATCGTTTACGGCTGTTATATTCCTTCTTATTTCGTTCACGACATTATATTCCTTATTATACTCATTTGCAGAATCTTTATTTTCGGATGTAATTTTTTTTAAGTTGTTTTCTAGTTTTTTTAACGTTTTGATAATAGTTTCTATGTTACGAAAAGTAATCAGGGAATAATTGGGGCAAGTCCACAAATCATCAGAATACTTATTAAATTCTTGCTTGAAATTTCCTTCTCTGACTAAAAAAACGATAGTGTAATCGCTAAATGGTTTACTTGGAATAGAAAAATCCGATAATCTGATTAAAGAGGAAAAAAATGATTCGTCATATCGGTGGCTTTTATGCGGACGTTTTTTATCAGTAGGAGAGATTTCGTAAGGTTTTTTTGTCATGAGTACAAAATAAAAATCCACAGGTTTTTTGATGTAATAGGAAAAGAGCCATTTGTATGAAAATTTAAATGGCGAGATGATGAAAATTTAAATCGTGGAATTACATTTTCACTGTACCATTGATTCACCGGGAGAATATGCGGAATCCAAGCATTTCAGCGTAGGACTGGTCTGCTTTTCCTTTGAGGCGGATGTGATCGCTATCGTACAGGCAGCCAATGAGCCATTTAACCTGTTCAGTGACGGCAGCAGAAATTTTCTCCTGCGGCCGCTGATCGGGATCATCACCAAGGTAGATTCCCCACATGCCAATATTCCAATGGTCAGACAGTGGATGGAGAACATGGGCTGTGAGAGGATCTTTATGGTAAACAACAAGACAAGGGAAGGTATCAGCGAGCTGATGGATTATCTGCAGAATGATCTCCCGAAGCTTACGCTTGAACAGGCGAAATTCAAGCAGAGCATTGGACTTAACGAATGAGATCCCATGCCGGAAGGGGTGGAGTATCCGGAGTCGATACGGTAAAATAGTAATATTCACGAAAAATGAATAAAAATACAAAGTTCAAACGGAAAAAGTAGCAATTCCTCCGGAACTGTGATATACTGTGATCGTTTGGAAGATTAGTGGACTGAAATGTAAGATCCCCAGAGCATGAAGTATAAAGAGGGCAGAAACGGGGCTCGCAGATATATGGCAGAAGAGCTGTATGTCGAGAACACCAGGTATCCGTATCTGACTTCACGTTCTGGGGATTTTTTATATTCTGTACGCGGATTTTCCGAATGTATGCAAAAGAAAAACAATAAAAAGGATAGGAGAGGAAAAGATGTTTGAATTATTTGAAAATCTGACCAACTGGCTCTGGGGACTGCCGCTGCTGATCACGATTCTCGCTACAGGCGTATATCTGACAGTACGTTCCGGTTTCTTCCAGTTCCGCCATTTTGGTTACATTGTGAAAAACATGTTCAGTAAAGAACGCCGTCAGGAAGGCGGAGACGACGGAAAGAGCCTGACACCGTTCCAGGCTATTTCCATTGCGATCGGCGGTACCGTTGGAGTATCCAACATGTCCGGTGTTGCAACAGCCATTGCAACAGGAGGACCTGGTGCATTATTCTGGCTCTGGATCGCGGCGCTTCTTGCTATGGTCATCAAGATGGCAGAGGTAACACTTGCTGTGTACTACAGAGAAAAACAGCCAAACGGTGAGTACCAGGGAGGCCCGACCTACTACATGCAGAAGGGTCTTGGCGGAGAGAAAAAGCTTCCTTTCTGGAAACTTTTTGCAGTACTGTTCGGCGGCTGTATTTTTATGACATGGTTCATCACCTTACAGAATTATACAGTATCAGAGGCTGTCGGAAGTACCTTCCACCTGCCGTACATCGTGCCGTCACTTCTGTATGTGGCAGCGATCTACCTGATCATCATTGGCGGTGTAAAGAAAGTCGGTGTGATCTCTTCCTATATGACACCGATCATGTGCATGATTTACATTGTAGGATCTCTTGCAATACTGGTAGTGAATTTTGACAAGCTGCCGGAAACCTTTGGACTGATCTTCAAGGGTGCATTTACAACACAGGCAGCAGTCGGCGGATTTATGGGAGCCGGTGTTGCAACAGCTATGCGTCTTGGATTTGCCCGTTCTGTATACAGCAACGAGGCAGGCTGGGGAACCTCACCTATGATCCATGCTTCCGCAAAAACAGACCATCCTGTAAAACAGGGACTGATGGGAGCATTTGAGGTATTTGCAGACACCATCGTAGTCTGCTCCATGACAGGTCTTGTTGTTATCACCACAGGCTACTGGAATTCAGGACTTCAAGGATCAGAGCTGACACTGACAGCATTTGAGTCCGGAATGGGCTCTGTTGCGAGAGCACTGATCGCGATCAGTATTTTCCTTTTCGGACTGACAACATCAACCGGATGGTTCACCTATTACAGCGTGATCCTGAAGCACTGGCTGAAAAACAATCAGAAGGTTCTGAAGATCGCAGAGAAGGTTTTTATCCTTGGAACGCCATTATGGGGTCTTCTGGTCACAGTGCTTACTCTTTATGGAAACGGAACACCGGCACAGCTGTGGGTAATTGCAGACTTTACAACCGTATTCCCTACATTTGTAAATGTTGCCACATTATTTATCTTAAGTGGTACCTTCTTTAAGCTGCTGAAGGATTATAAGGCGCGTTACATGGGAATCGGAAAAGTAGACAAGGATATGGCACTTTTCTACGAGGATAAAAAAGAAAAAGAAAAAGAGGAAAAATAAACAGTGGATACGATTTTTTTTAACGGATGTATAAGAACACTGGATAGCAGTGAAAAAGTGGCAGAGGCTGTGGGAATCGAAAATGGCCGGATCGTTTTTGTGGGAACTGATAAAGAAGCGGAAGCTTTTTCCTGCAAAAAACGGATTGACCTTAAGGGAAGGCTGATGCTGCCCGGTTTTGTGGATACACATATGCATATGCTGCATTATGCATTTGTGGAAAGATCTGTGAAACTGTTTGACTGCACAAGTATTGAGGAAATGCTTGCTGCAGCAAAAAAAAGACTGGAGGAGAGTAAAGGTCAGAAGCTGACCTGGCTCTACTGCAGAGGCTGGAATGAGGAGCATTTTGATAAGCCGCGCTATCCGCATAAGGATGAGCTGGATGCACTCTCAACGGAAATCCCCATCATTATGGTGCGTGTCTGCGGGCATGTGGCTGTGTGCAACAGCTGTGGTCTGGAGCTTCTGAAAAAAATCCCGGAGTTTCCGGAGATTGAGAAGGAGGTTGATCTGGATACGGGACTTCTGAAGGAGAATGCAGTACAGTTTTATTCCTCCGTATTGGAAGCACCATCCCAGGAAGAAGTGGAAGGCTACATCAGATACAGTGCGAAGAAGCTGAATGAATGTGGATTTACAGGTGTACAGTCCGATGATCTTGCCTCCCTTCCGGGAAAAAACTGGCGTCGGATCATGGCCTCCTACAAGGCACTGGATGCCAGAGGAGAGCTGAGTATCCGCCATTATGAGCAGTGCCTTTTTGAGCGGGCGGAGGATGCGAAGGCTTTTATCGAGGAAGGATATCGTACCGGGCAGAGGGGAGATCACTTTACTGTTGGACCGATGAAGCTGATCCAGGATGGTTCCCTTGGTGCAAGAACAGCGGCCATGAATGAGCCTTACGAGGATTCGCCGGAAAATACCGGGATCATCACATTCAGTCAGGATGAGCTTGACGATCTGTTTGCTTTTTTTGACCGGCATCAGATGCAGGCGGCGGTACACTGTATAGGCGATCGTGCCATGGATATGGTCATTGAGGCAGCTGCGAAATCTCCTTACCGGAAGGATAACAAAAAGGGCAGACATGGTATCGTGCATTGCCAGATCACCAATCCGCGTATTTTGCAGGGGATGAAAGACCAGGATCTGCTGGCATATATCCAGCCGGTATTTATCGATCTGGATATGAACACAGTGGAACCTGCCATCGGCGCACAACGTATGGATAAGGTGTATGCATGGAAGAGTATGCTGGATATGGGAATCCATACGTCCGGCGGCTCGGATGCTCCTGTGGTAAGCTTTGATGCAATGGAGAATATTTATTTTGCAGTTACCCGCAAAAATATCAGCGGTCAGCCACAGGAAGGCTGGATCCCATCCGAAAAAATATCCGTAGACGAAGCGGTGAAGCTTTTTACAAAAAACGCAGCTTACGCTTCCTATACAGAAGACGAGAACGGAACCATCGAAGTGGGAAAAAATGCGGACTTCGTAGTTCTCGAGAAGAATATCTATGAGATCGACCCGGATGAGATCAAGGCCACGAAAGTGGATATGACAGTTCTTGGCGGTGAGATCGTTTATGAGAGAGAAGTAGAAGAGTAGCGGCAGTATAAAAAGAAAAAAGTGAGAGGCAGAGTCTGAGTGGAGCAGGCTCTGCTTTTTTTGATTTCAGTAAAAATATAGAACAAGATGTATACCATAAGGTGAACAAAATTCGTTGAAGAAAGCAGTAACATTGTTACATGGAAAATATTGATTGAGAAACGAGGGTAAACTGGTTGTAATAAAATCAAGAAATTTATAGTATTATCAGCAGAAAATGAGGTGATGATGTAGACATTATGATCCTGGTGGATATATCAGATCTGGAATTAAAGGCATATGTACAACAGCCCATTTTATTCCAATATTCATAAAGAAGGGGTAGTTTTGTATGGAGCAGCATAATCAGGAATCGGTACTAGGCGGGATCTGGTGTTATATCGTCGGGAAACAGCCCGAAATGATCTGAAATCAGCAAGAGCATTCTTGCACATACTATAAATGTGCATTATAATGATTAAGACAGTAAGTGGAAATGCTTCTAAAAACAGTTTTTAAATGATAGATTTTGTGATTGATGATGAAGGAGATTACGAAAGCAGTATGACAGGTTCTGATAGAAGACAGGAGATATTGAAGAATATAAAAGAAAGTGACAGACCGGTTTCGGGTTCGAAACTTGCGAAGGATTATGATGTGAGCCGTCAGGTTATTGTTCAGGATATTGCCCTGTTACGGGCTTCGGGATATGATATCATATCAACAAACCGGGGATATGTGCTGGAAGGGCAGACTTGCGCCGAGAGAGTTTTTAAAGTACGTCATACAGACGAGCAGCTTGAGACGGAACTTTGTACTATTGTCGATTTTGGCGGTCAAGTGAAAAATGTTATGGTAAACCATAAAGTTTATGGGCATATTGAGGCGGAACTTGGAATTACTTCCAGAAGAAAAGTAAAAGAATTTCTGGCAGATATCGAAAGTGGCAAGTCAACACCGCTTAAGAATATTACCTCCGATTATCACTATCATACTGTGACAGCGGACAGTGAAGAAACGCTTGGGATGATAGAAGAGGAACTGAGAAAATTAGGATTTTTGGTTGAAAATTAGTTATTAAAACATTCGGAATGTCATGCTGGCTCTGAAAAAGTAAGGTTTATAATCCGACTTTTCAGAGCCGGGTGTACATGGAAAGAATGTTTTTTTTTATTATGAACAAATTTTTTTTTATAGGTTACATTTCTGAAAAAGAAATAATTCCAGTGCGTATAGAATTCCGCACAAAGTATCTGTCCCGGAAGAATGCCCGATTGCCAGAAAATTTTCAGTAATTGCCGGGACATTTGCAATTCCAGGAGTAATTTGAGGGTTGCATTTAACATAAGAAGTATCTTGTGGAGATTCACAACCTGTATTTACGAGTAAATGATTCACAGCCAGGCTAAATTGTCCTTTTAATGCACAGTGGAGAAATGCAGCACTTACATCGACGGTATCATTCAGATGTTCTGCAATTGTTTTGCGAAGGCTCTTGGCAAATGTGGATTCTGTTTGCCCTGTAAGAATTAATCCGGCAAGCACACCGCACAGGAAATCATCACCGCTTGGAGTCAGCCCGATGCCAAGCCCGATCAGTCGGGCAAGTTCGATTCCGGTCTCTGTATATTCTTTATTTCTATATAGTCTGGTGCATTGTTCGATTTTTTTCTTTGCAGCAACAAGCATCATAGAAGTATCATCATTTACACGTTGGTTGAAGATCACTTCAAAGCCTCCGGTGGATATATTAGAAAGACATGTTCTGATATTGTTATGAAGCTGGTGAAACAAGGTATCTGACAGAGAGTTTGTACATTTTAATGAATGTAACAAATGTAAGTTGTGAATCGTTGCTTCTTCAAAAGAAAATCCAATTTCCTTTTTATTATCAAGAGAGTTCATATCTGTGGAAGCCTGAAGAGTGCGGTTACTTCTGTAAATAGTAATGATATTCTCTTTTAAAGTAACAAAATCTCCGGCAGATATTTCAAGACTCTCCATTTTTTCGGAAGTCAATGTTGTAATCAGACTGATTGGCGAGATGGGTGAACCCTTTGCCTGTAAGGCTGCCAGTGTTCCACCAATAGATAAGTTGATAGTTTTTCTATATACAGAGTGGACTGTCCCGCTTGTTTCTCCCGAAAGCAGTTCATTTAAATAGTCAGATGTATCTGTAATGGAAAATAATGTCATAATTATGCACTCCTGTGTATGTTTCTTTTGCCTGTCTGGCAGGTACTATCATAACAGATTTGCCGAAAAATCACAATGTACACAATATAAAATGCGGTTCTTGAAATTTTAAATAAAATTGCACAAATTTTAAATGAGAAAAAATGGATAAAAACCGAAGAAAATGTTAATAATATAACGAAAATCATGAAAAATTTTAAAATTAACCAATAAAACTGTATTGTTTATATAAAAATAAAATACATGACTGTGCATATTATACAAAAAAATGTGTCATATTTTGGAGGATAGGTCATTGTGAAAATTATCAAATTAGGATAAAATATATGTAAAAGAGACTGAAAAACGGTTGACCAATCATTTTTGATATAAATCAACAAAAAATAAAAAGTGGTTGAAATTTTCGCAAAGGAGCCTAGCCAAGACGGTGGCGTTACTTTGCGTATTTTTATACATATTGGATAAAAAAATAATACGAAATACGATAAAATTATCTAAAATAGATAAAAAGATGGAGAAAAATGTAAGAAAATGGTGATTGTATTTTTGGGGGGAATCCAGTAATATATCGACTATAGAAAGAAATTGAGCTGGTTACGGCTGATTTGATTCAATTTTTAAGGAGGAACATGAATATGTATGATGTTTTAGTGAAGAACGGAAAACTTGTAACACCAGATCGTATCTACGAGGCAGACATTGCAATCCAGGACGGAAAGTATGCAGGATTTTTTGCAAAGGGAGCACCGGTAGATGCAAAAGAAGTGATTGATGCAAAAGGAAATTATGTATTTCCAGGTATCATCGACTGTCATGCACATCTGAATGAGCCAGGATTTGAGTATCGTGAGGATTTTGAGACAGGTTCAAGAGCAGCAGTTGTTGCAGGTTGTACAACACTGATTGATATGCCGCTTAATAATGATCCATCTCTTATGAATAAAGAGATTTTTGACCTGAAGCTTGGAAAAATTAGCAAACACTCATTAGTTGATTATGCACTTTGGGGAGGAATCGTAGGAGATTATGATGACAAACCGGACTCAGTAAAGAATAATATGAATGATCTTGTAGATCTTCACAATTGTGGAGTTGCAGCGTTTAAAGGATTTACATGTCCAAACGGTGATTTGTTCCCGACAGTTAACATGGGAAATGTTCGTAAAGCTCTTGAAATTTTAAAACCGTATGGAGCACTTTGCGGATTCCATTGTGAGGAATATGGACAGGTTCTTGAGAGAGAAAAAGAAGCAAAAGCAAAAGAAGGAAGAACAAATGAAGAGAAGATTCGTGACTTCCTGGATTCTCATGACGTATGGACAGAATATGTTGCTACAAAGAATGTTATTGATATGGCTAGAGCAACTGGCGGACGCGTACACATTTGCCATGTCAGCCACCCGATGGTAGCTCAGGTTGTTAAGGATGCGATCCATGAGGGACTTCCGATTACTGCAGAGACATGTCCACATTACCTTGGATTTACAGAAGATTTTGTATTTGAAAAAGGTGCACCGGCAAAATGTACACCTCCGATGCGTAAGAAAGAAGATATGGAGAAGCTGTGGGATTACGTTTTAGATGGAACACTTTCCTGCGTGGGAAGCGACCATTCTCCAGCAGCAGATGAAGAAAAAGATAATGCAACAAAAGATATCTGGCATGCATGGGGAGGACTTAACGCAATCCAGTTCTTCTTACCAATGATGTTCGATATGGTTGTTCATAAAAAAGGTTTAAGCCCAAGTCTGATTGCAAAGGTTATGGATTATAATCCGGCGAAAGTATTCGGACTCTATGGACGTAAAGGAGCATTTGAATTAGGTTTTGACGGTGATATCGTAATCGTTGATCCAGAAAAGGCATGGAAATGTGAGCAGGAGAAACTGCTTACAAAAGGACATGTTTCCTGCTTCAATGGACTGGAAGGAAAAGGAACTCCAGTATGTACAATGATCAGAGGTAAAGTAGTTGCTCAGGATGGCATGTACAAAGATGAAGCAATCGGATACGGCGAATATGTAACACCGGTAAAATAAACGAATACACATAGGAACACGAATAGGAGAGAGAACATGAGTGATGTAAACAAAGAAGTGAAAAAAGAAGAAATAAACTCCCTTGCGCCAATTCCTGAGAAAGAGCGAATCATGGGCTGGGGATCCAACACAATGCTCTGGCTCGGTGGATGTATTTCTATCGGAACATTGGCAATGGGATCTGCACAGATGGAAGCAGGACTGAACCTGTTGCAGTTATTCCTCGCAGTAGCAATTGGCTCTATGATCCTCGTTGTAGGTATCGCAATGAATGACCAGTTTAGTTACAAGACTGGTGCACCGTATGCAGTTCAGCTTAGAAGTGCATTTGGAACAAAAGGTAACAAAATTCCAAGTTTGATTCGAGGACTTCCGGCTATCGTATGGTACGGTTATCAGACATGGCTTGGAGGAGCAGCAATCAACAATATTTCAAAAGCATTATTTGGATATGATAATATCTGGTTATTCTTCATTTTATTCCAGATTATCCAGATCCTGTTATCAATCAAAGGATTCCAGGGTGCAAAATGGGTTGGAAATATCGGAGGAGTTGTTATTTCTCTGGCTATGATTTACCTCTTATTCCTTTGCATTACACAGTATGGCGATGTTGTAAGTGAGAAACTGATCAATAAGTCTGGAACATGGGGAATGCCATTTATCGCAGCAATCATTGCATTCTTTGGTAACAGTACTACAGTTATGCTGAATGCGGGTGACTATTCCCGTGAGATGAAAGGTGGATATTCTACACTGAAACGTGGAAGTTCTTACTTCTTATCTATGGTACCGGCTACAGTACTTCTTGGAGTAATCGGTGCTATGGCATCTACAGCAACTGGAAAAGCAAACCCGATCAATGCTTTTGCTGATATGGTAGACAACAAAGTCGTAATGATCGTAACGCTTGGATTTATCATCTTTGCACAGCTTACAACAAACCTTGCAAGTAACGTAATTCCACCGGCATATGCATTTATGGATGCGTTTAAGATGAAACATAAGACAGCCGTAATCTTGATTGGTATCCTGGCAGTATGTACTTGCCCATGGATCCTGACAAGTGACAGCTCAGCAGCAGGACTTGCATTATTCAGTAAGATTTACACTGCATTCTTCGGACCGATCTTTGCAGTATTGATTACAGATTTCTTCATTCTTCATAAGAGAAAAATCACACCAGAGTATCTGGATGATCTCTATGATGATAATGGAAATCATGCAGGTATCAACTGGGCAGCAATTCTTGCAATTGCAATCGGAGCTGTAATCGGACTTCTGAATGTAAATATTTCATTCTTTACAGCAACAATTCCTACAGGACTTGTTTACTATTTCGGAATGAAACATATGAAGAGTTGTGAGAATTTCAGAAAAGGAACAACATTAGAAAAATAGATCTAAAAAGTCAAAGGAGACTGGACATGAAAATGCCTGGTCTCTTTTTATGATAAATTGATTTGTGAAAAATTTGTCCTAACATTAAATTATATATATTTTTCGAACATTTTACACAACTATGTCAATAATAGATAAAAAAGAAAAAACAAAAATATAGAATTTTATACATAATGGATAAAAATAAAAATGTTTTTCCGTAAAAATGTAGTTGTAATTTAAGAAAAAATTAAGTAATATTAGCTCGTACAATTAAAAAAAGATTTTGAAATTGGTCAATCGCTTATTTTAATACATCTTTTTTTTTAGGAGGAAAATAAATATGTATGATGTTTTAGTGAAAAACGGCAGAATTGTAACTGCAGACAGAGTTTCAGAAGGAAACATCGCAATCAGAGATGGAAAGATTGCAGCAGTACTGAATGCTGGAGAAGAGCCAGAAGCAGCAAAGGTTATCGATGCAAAAGGAAATTATGTATTTCCGGGTGCAATCGATACACATGCACATCTGAACGATCCGGGATATGAATGGCGTGAAGATTATGAGCATGGTACAGCAGCAGCAGCTCTTGGTGGATATACAACAATTGTTGATATGCCACTTCAGAATGAGCCTGCAATGGTCAATGCAGAAGCATTTGATTTTAAACTGAAAAAAGTTGATCCGAATGCATACTGTGATTACTGTTTTTGGGGCGGACTGATTCCAGATAATTTTGGAGATCTCAAAGATCTGGATGAGAAAGGATGCGTAGCATTCAAATCATTTATCGGACCAGTGTCACCAGACTACAGTTCATTAAATTATGGACAGGCTTATGAAGCAATGGAAATCATTAAGGAATTTGATGGACGTGCAGGATTCCATTGCGAAGATTTCTCAATGATCAAAAATCTTGAGAAGATCGAGAAAGCAAAAGATCCGAATTCATGGCAGTGTTTCCTGGATTCCAGACCGGTTGCAGCAGAGATGGTAGCAACTGTTGATATTATCGAGATTGCAAAAGCAACAGGATGTAAAGCACATATCTGTCATGTCAGCAGCCCGGATGTAGCTCAGAAGATAAAAGAAGCTCAGCAGGAAGGCTATGACATCACAGCAGAGACATGTTCTCACTACTTAAGTCTGACAGATCAGGATGTATTAGAGAACGGACCGTTATTCAAATGTGCACCTCCGCTTCGTTCACAGGAAGAGGTTGACAGACTGTGGTCTTATGTGGAAGATGGAACATTCAGTGGTATTGCAAGTGACCATTCACCATGTTCATATGATGAGAAATTTAATGAGATTCTTG
The DNA here is from genome assembly GCF_000420885.1 of Dorea sp. AGR2135. NCBI lineage: Bacteria > Bacillati > Bacillota > Clostridia > Lachnospirales > Lachnospiraceae > Dorea > Dorea sp. AGR2135. The sequence continues at coordinate 11,755 of NZ_ATVU01000021.1, forward strand.
GAAACAAGATTGAAAATGTATTTGATGTATGGGGCGGATGCAGCGGAATTCAGAGCGGTTTCCAGGTAACGTTTAACGAAGGATGTGTAAAACGTAATGTATGTCCGACGGTTCTTGCGAATGCAATGTCTGTACAGCCTGCAAAAGCATTTGGTATCTATGGAAGAAAAGGAGATATCAAACCGGGATTTGATGCTGACCTTCTGATTGTAGATCCAGAAAAAGAATGGGAGATTACAAGTGATTCCTTATTATATGTAAATAAGATTTCTGCATTTGTCGGAATGAAAGGAAAAGGACTTCCAATCATGACAATGATTCGTGGAAATGTTGTTGCAGAAGACGGAAAGATTGTTGCAGAAAAAGGCGTTGGAACATTTATTAAGAAAATCAAATAATGCCAAATTCAGGTGACGGATCAGGTGGCCTTGCCTAATGAAGGCGGGCTCACCTGATTTTAATTAGACTTAAGAAAAAGGAGAGAGAAGATGAGTATTGTAGACAACAAAGTACTGGATCCAAAGCTCGTTGCCAATGTAGACGCGGATCTCCAACCAACAAAGAAACGTATCATGGGAAGCGTATCCTATGCAGCCAGCTTCATGGGAGGATGTGTATCTATCGGAACATTTTCCATGGGAGCAGCCCTCATTGGAACATTGACTGTAGCACAGGCGATTATTGCGATGTGTATCGGATGCCTTGTTATTGCAGTAGCACTTGCAATTATCGGCGAGTGTGGACATGAGTATGGTATTCCATTTACAGTACAGTTAAGAAGTAGTTTTGGTACAACAGGTGTAAAGATTCCAGGAGTTCTCCGTGGACTTCCGGCTATCGTATGGTTTGGTTATCAGAGTTGGGTCGGAGCAGGAGCTATCAACAGCTGTCTGAAGATTTTATTTGGATTTGATAATCTTCCAATTATCTATGCGCTGTTCACAATTCTTCAGGTTGCACTTGCAATCAAAGGATTTGAAGGAATCAAATGGATGGAGAATATTTCCTGTATCTTTATCATTGGTATTCTGATTTACATGTTATATGTAGTAAACACAAAATTCTCATCAGAGATTGGAAATGTATTCTCTGGAATTAAAGGAACATGGGGTATGCCATTCTGGGCAGCTACAACATCATTCCTTGGAATTTATTCCACAATGATCATCAATGCATCTGACTATTCCAGAAATGCAACAGATGACATCAAACCTGTAAAAGCTGCAAGCATTTACACTGTTGCTATTCTTCCTGTAACATTGTTCATGGGTCTTATCGGACTTCTTGTAACAGCAGCAACAGGAAATAGTGATCCTGTAGAAGTATTCTCTACTACAATGGGAAGCAAATTCCTTACAATCCTGACATTGCTCTTTATCGCATTTGCTCAGGTAACAACAAACGTACTGAACAATATTGTTCCACCTGCATACGTTCTGATGGAGTCTTTCAAAGTTAAATGGACACATGCAACAATTCTTGTTGGTGTGCTGTCAGCATGCGTAATGCCATGGAAACTTGTTACAGCTGACTCTGCAGCAGGATTGTCATTATTTACACAGTTCTACTCAGCATTTTTAGGACCTATCTTCGCAGTAATGGCAGTCGACTTCTTCATACTGCGTAAGAAGAAACTGGAGTTGAATGATATGTATGACAAAGGAGGCTGCTTCAAAGGAGTTAACTGGGCAGCAGTTATTGCAATTATCGTAGGATCTGTCTGCTCCGTATTCGTAATGCAGTTATCATGGTATGTCAGCCTGATTCCGACAGGAGTTGTATACTACTTCCTGATGAAGACTATGAAGTCAAGCAAAGGATTCCGAAAAGGAACTATTTTTGAAGACTAACATATTGAACAAATAAAAACCCCGCAAATTGTATATCAAAGCAATTTGCGGGGGATTTTTTTTCCTGAAAGAAAGCTAAAAACTACTTATTTGAACACTTCTCAATAAATGCCACTGTCTCGTCCAGCACTTTCTGTGTGAATGGATTTTCTGTGTCTCTGTCAAAGTCGTGTTCTGTTCCGGACACGATGAATCTTTTTGCGTGATATTTGTTACTTAGTTCTGTGAATTCACTAAATGGTACGTCGGTGTCTCCGGTGCTGTGGGCACAGAACAGTGGGCAAGGAAGTTTATCACAGGCGCGAAGTGTATAATCCAGATAGAAAAACTTTTCGCGTCCCTCGTAAAAAAGATCTATCCAGTTTCCTTGCTGTCTTGCATAGACATAGACACTGTAGTGTGTGTCAAGATCGCCATCTGCGTGGATACCTTCTGAAATAACACAAAGAGCACTTTCTGGAACTTTCGGAAGCGTGCAGTAATGTCTGCTTGGTTCCTTGAACCAGTTGTCGCATAAAAATCCATATCCATAATAGGAAAGAATTCCGGCAGGTGCCTGTGTGTAAGTTCCTTTTGCTGCTGCAATCAGGCAAAGGTAAGCGCCGGCAGAACGTCCCCACAAAAAATATGGAAGAGATCCTTCGGAAGATTTAGGGTTTTTAATTAGTTCGTCACTGTGATCGATATAATATTGAATGGAACTTTCCACATCGTTCATGATCATTTCTAACTTTGCGGCAGGAGCCAGAGGATAGTCAAAAGCAATGATTGCATATCCGGCCTGAGTCAGAGTGTTCAAGTGAGGGCGTGGAAGATCTTTTCTTCTTCCATATAAAAGACCGCCTCCGTGAAAATAGATGATAGCCGCTTTTACCGGTGTGTCTGAATCAGTATACACGGTTGCTCCTTTTTTGAATTTTTCACTTGGAATCTCAAATTCTTTCTTTTCTAACATAAAAATCCTCCTTGGTATAAATTGTCAAAAAATTTGAAAATGAATTAAAATCCGGTCAAATTCCGACTATTTTATTTTTATATTTATTAAATCGATTATAGCTAAAATATATAGTCTCTTATCCAATAATTAACAGTATATCACAAAAAATGTCATTTTCAAGAGAAGTCATTAGACAAAACTTACCATAAAGTAGATAAAAAGTGGTTGAACCTTTTATCTAAAATTCCGATTGCAAATTTTAAGCTTTAATGACATAATAAGACCATAAAACATGGTAACAACAAAACCTGAATTTGATTTTGTGTTCCGCATTAAGAAAGAGAGGTATTTGGTAATGAGTTACTTAAACAATCAATTAGGATATCGTGATGCACTTTTGGACACACGTTCCATTATTAAAAAAGGAGATTACATCGTTCTTGATCCAGATGGACTTGTAAAGAATGTAGTTCCGGGATATGAGAACTGTGATGTTACAATTCTTGGCTCACCGGCTATGGGTGCAACATTTGCTGACTATCTTGTACATGTTCACGAAGGTGGAAAGAATACAGGAATCGGTGGAGAGGGAATCGAGTCCTTCTTATATGTAGTTGATGGTGAACTTTCAGTAAAGAATGATGATCAGTCCGCAGAACTTACAAAAGGTGGATACATTTACTCACCAGCAAGTAACAACATTACTTTTGAAGCTAAAGGCGAGGCTACATTATATGTATACAGACGCCGTTATGAGCCAGTTGCAGGGCACAGTGCTCACACAGTAGTTGGAAATGCTAATGATCTTGAGTGGATGTCCTATGAAGGAATGGAGAACTGCTATGTACAGGATTTCCTTCCATCAGCTCATGACATCGGATTTGACATGAACATGCATATCCTGAAATTCCACATCGGAGCTTCTCATGGATATATCGAGACACATGTTCAGCAGCATGGTATGTATTTCCTGTCTGGAAAATCTATGTACAGACTTGGAGATGACTGGGTACCGCTTCAGAAAGGTGATTACTGCTTCATGGACGCTTATATTCCACAAGCTTGCTACGCTATAGGTGATGAGGGACGTGAGGAAGAGCTAGTTTACATCTACTCTAAAGACTGCAACAGAGACGTTGCTCTGTAATATATAGTACATAGCCTGAAGGATGTTCTTACACTGAAAATGATATTTAGCACATAATAAAATCGAATATAAATTATATACGATTGACATCATATGCCGGTATATACAGTAAAAAAAGCGAGCGGCATTGCTGGGAGCAATAAAGAAACTGTATGTACCGGCGTATATGCTATATAAGAGTTTGTCAATAATGTGACAAAATAGAAAAGATGAATTGAAAAAGTGTGAATTAGAAGATGCATAAATTAGAAAAATACTGCATGTAAAGAAAACACGTAGATAATTATATAGGTAACTATATGGTATATAAAGAGAGAAAATAAAGAAAAGGATGGTATGAAAGAATGAGACTTTCAAGAGAAGAGCTTAAGGGCTTAATGAAAAACAAGTTGATCCAGGCGGGACTTCGTGAGGATCACGCTGATCAGACAGCAGAAATTCTGACATGGGCACATGAGAGAGGATTTGCTTCACATGGTGCTGTTCGTGTTGAGTATTACTGTGAGAGAATCTTCAAAGGCGGAATCACACATGAGCCAAACATCACATGGAATCAGACGGGCCCTTGCTCAGGAATCATGGATGGAGACAATGGTATCGGTTACTGGGTAGCAACAAAAGCTACTGAGAAAGCTATTGAGATGGCAAAAGAGAACGGAGTTGCTATTGTAGGTATGGCGAATGTATCTCATACAGGAGCAATCGGATATTATACAGAGATGTGTGCAAAAGAAGGACTTGCAGCTATTACATTCTGCCAGTCAGATCCGATGGCAGTACCATACGGCGGAACAGAGCCTTATTATGGAACAAACCCGATTTCATTTGCTTGCCCGACAGCAGACGATCGTAATGTTGTATTTGATATGGCTACAACAGTTCAGGCTTGGGGAAAAATCCTGGACAAGAGATCACAGGGTGCTGAGATTCCTGCAGACTGGGCTGTAGATGAGGACGGAGCTCCTGTAACAGATCCACATAAAGTAAATGCTCTTGTACCGATTGCCGGTGCTAAGGGATATGGACTTATGATGATGGTAGACGTCTTCTCAGGAGTACTTCTTGGAGTACCGTTTGGTAAACATGTAAGCTCCATGTATCATGACTGCTCTAAAGGACGTGAGCTTGGACAGACAATTATCGTTATCGATCCAGAGAGATTCTGCGGTGCTGAGCAGTTCAAGAAGAATATGTCTCAGACATGCGATGAGTTAAATGCTATGAGACCAGCTCCGGGATTTGACAAAGTATACTACCCAGGACAGAGAGCTCTTATGAGAAGAGACAAAGCTTATGCTGAAGGTGGAATCGAAGTCGTAGATGAGCTTGTTGATTATCTCAAGAGTGACGCAATTCACTTTGACAGATACGATCACAAAAACAGATTCGCTGACTAATTCATTTGTTTCGTGCAATTTCCAATGGACCAGGAAGTGGAGCACTCCTCTGCTTCCCAGGTCCCATCTCAAAAATAGATGATATCAAACTATAAAAACGATGAACTAGATAAGAAGGGAGAAATGACATGTTAAAGACAGTCGTAAAAAAAGGCAGTTACCAGGATTCAGTAGTTCTGATGCTTCTGACAAATGAGCTTTCTTCACTGGATGGAGTCAACAAGATTCAGGTTATGATGGCTACACCGGCGAACAAAGACATTTTTAAGGAGAGTGGACTTACAACAGATGAGTTAATTGACGCTACAGCAAATGATATGGTAGTTGTAGCTGATGTTAATGATGAAGCAGTACTTGATGCTGTAATGGACAAAGTTGAGGAGTTCTTAAAGAAACAGTCCACAGCAGCAGAAGGAAAGAAAGGTTCTGAAAGTGTAAAATCATGGGACGGGGCACTGAAGAAAATGTCCAATGCAAACCTGGCAGTTATCTCTATTCCGGGAGCCTATGCAGCATTAGAGGCTGACCGTGCACTGGATGAGGGACTGAGCGTATTCATGTTCAGTGACAATGTAACAATTGAGGATGAGAAAGCTCTGAAAGAGAAAGCTCATTCAAAAGGACTTGCAGTTATGGGCCCTGACTGTGGTACAGGAATCATTCAGGGAGTTCCGATCGCATTTACAAATAATGTAGCGAAAGGTTCTATCGGAATCATCGGAGCTTCAGGAACAGGTATCCAGGAACTGACAACAATTATCGACAGACTTGGTGAGGGCGTTACAAATGCTATCGGTATCGGTGGACGTGACCTGAAGGCTGAGGTCGGTGGAATCACAATGATGGATATGATCGATGCAATGGAAGACGACGATACAGTGAAAGTACTTGTAATCGTTTCCAAACCGCCTGCAAAAGAAGTAAGAGATAAAATCTCTGCAAGACTTTCTAACTTCAGCAAACCAGTTGTTACTCTGTTCGTTGGAGAGAAGCCAGAGTATCATGAGGAGAACTTCTATCATGCATACACACTGGATGAGGCAGCTCGTCTTGCTGTAGGTCTTGTAAGAGGAACAAAGGTTCCAGAAGCTACTGTTGATGTAGATGAGTCTGAATTCTACAAAGCAGAAGACGGAAAAACAATCAAAGCTTACTACTCAGGTGGTACACTTGCAAATGAGGCAGCTATGCTGATCAAAGATGCAATGAACTGCAAAGTTCCACCAGAGGACGTTGAAGGATATATGCTCCAGTTAGATGGCAACGTAGTAGTTGACCTTGGAGATGATGCTTATACACAGGGTAAACCACATCCGATGATCGATCCTGCAAAACGTATTGAGTGTATGCAGGAAGCAGTAGATGATCCGTCTACAGGAGTTGTTCTTCTTGACATCATGCTTGGATATGGTTCACACGCAGATATGGCAGGATCATTGATCCCGACAATCAAAGAACTTCAGGCAAAAGCAGATGCAGCAGGAAGAAAAGTATTCTTCATCGCTACAGTATGTGGAACAAGAAGAGATTATCAGGGATATGATGAGGCAGTTAACAAATTAAAAGAGGCTGGAGTTATCGTATGTGAGAACAACAAGCTTGCATGTCAGACAGCTATCCACGCTATCGGAAGAGATTTCCAGGAGCCAGAGAAAGAGATTCGCGCAAAAGAGGTTGTTGCATGTGAGAAACATACACCAGCTGAGACATTAAAAGAGCTTCTTTCTGAGAAACCACGTATCATCAACATCGGACTGAAGAGCTTCGCAGAAGTTGTAGAAGAGTTTGGATGCGAAGTTGTACAGTATGACTGGGCTCCACCGGCAGGCGGAAATGTAAAACTTATTAAGACTCTGAACTTCTTAAGAAATTACGAAGGAATCGAAGAGAAGAACCGTGAAGTGATTGCTAAGGTTGTAGCAAGCCAGCCAGTATTAAAAGACAATGTTCGTGCAAAAGAAGTAATTCCAGAGTTTGCTGAAAATAATGGAAAAGTAATTCTTCATGCAGGTCCTCCGGTAGATTACAAGAATATGCCAGACCCGATGCAGGGATCTTGCGTAGGTGCTGTAATGTTCGAGGAGTGGGCAGAGACAGAAGAAGAAGCTAGAAAGATGCTTGAGAATGGAGAAATCAAATTCATTCCTTGCCACCACTGCAACGCAGTAGGACCTATGGGTGGAATCACATCTCCTAACATGGCAGTATTTGTAGTTGAGAACGAGACAGGAGCTAACAGAGCTTACTGTACAATGAACGAGGGTATTGGTAAGGTTCTTCGTTTCGGAGCTTATGATGAGGAAGTTGTTAACAGACTTCGTTGGATGAGAGATGTTCTTGGTCCAATACTTGGAAAAGCTCTTCGTTCTATGGAGAACGGACTTGCAATTAACCCACTGATCGCAAAAGCAATCGCAATGGGTGATGAGTTCCACCAGAGAAATATTGCAGCTTCTCTTGTATTCTTAAAAGAGATGGCTCCGCTTATTACAGAGATGAAAGACATCAGCGAGAAAGACCGCTATGATGTTATCAAGTTCCTTGCTGATACAGATCAGTTCTTCCTGAACATTATGATGGCTACAGGTAAGGCTGTTATGGATGATGCACGTAAAGGAACAGACGGAACAATCGTTACAGCAATGTGCCGTAACGGATATGAGTTCGGTATCCGTATTGCTGGTATGGGTGACGAGTGGTTCACAGGTCCGGTTAATACACCACAGGGACTGTACTTTACAGGATATGATGCAGATGATGCTTGCCCGGATATGGGAGACAGTGCTATTACAGAGACATTTGGTGTCGGTGGTATGGCAATGATCGCAGCACCGGCTGTAACAAGATTCGTAGGTGCTGGCGGATACGAGGATGCTCTTCGTACAAGTAACGAGATGATGGAAATCGTTACAGACAGAAACCCGAACTTCACAGTTCCTACATGGAATTTCCAGGGAATTTGTCTTGGAATCGATGCAAGACTTGTAGTTGAGAAAGGTATCACACCAGTAATCAACACAGGTATTGCTAACAAAGTAGCAGGAAAAGGACAGATTGGAGCAGGTACAGTTCACCCGCCAATCGAGTGCTTCGAAAAAGCTATCGTAGCATACGCTAAGAAGCTTGGATTCGAGGCATAAGTCCGGAAGATAGGAGGCAGCCATGGAAAAGAAAAAAGTTGTCATTGCTCTTGGCGGAAATGCGCTTGGTAAAGATGTAGAAGAGCAGAAAGAGGCAGTGGCTAAGACTGCAAAAGTAATTGTTGACCTTGCACAGCAGGGATTAGATATCATCGTAACACACGGAAATGGTCCACAGGTCGGAATGATCCAGAATGCTATGGACAATCTGGTTGTTATGCATGAGAATTATAAACAGGTTCCGCTTCCGACAAGCGTGGCAATGAGTCAGGGATATATCGGAATCGATCTTCAGAATGCAATTAAGTACGAGCTTTACAGCCGTAACATTGAAGGAAAAGTATCTACAATCCTTTCACAAGTAGAAGTAGATAAGAATGATCCGGCATTCGAAAATCCGACAAAACCAATCGGAAGGTTCCTTACTAAGGAAGAGGCGGAAGAAAATGAAGCAAATGGCGTGCGTTGTATGGAAGATGCAGGAAGAGGCTACCGTGTAGTTGTAGCTTCTCCGATGCCACAGAGAATCCGTGAGCTTGAGACGATCAAGACACTGGTAAATGCAGGACACATCGTGATTACATGCGGTGGCGGTGGAATTCCGGTAATCAGTGAGAACGGAAAACTGGTCGGAGTCAACGCAGTTATTGACAAAGATAATGCGAGCAGCCTTCTGGCAGCTCAGCTTGGAGCAGACTATCTGGTTATCTTGACAGCCGTAGAAAAAGTTGCGATCAACTTTGGCAAAGAGAATCAGGAATGGCTCTCAGATCTGACTGTAGAACAGGCAAAAGAGTATATCGCCGAGGAACAGTTTGCAAAAGGTTCTATGCTTCCGAAGATTGAAGCAGCAATTCGTTTTGCTGAGTCAGGAGAAGGAAGAAGAACATTGATTACACTTCTTGACAAAGCGGCAGAAGGAATTGCCGGAAAGACAGGAACTGTGATCCATCAATAATAGTTATATCAGATGTGGGAGTTATCCCACATCTGTAAGTAATGAGAAGAAAATAGGAGATGGAACAAGATGAATATACCAGTAAATCTATTTATGTGGATTATGGCGTTCCTTCCAATTGCGGCACTTCTGATCTTAATGATCAAGTGTGGCTGGGGAGCGACCGAGGCGGCACCGGTAGGATTACTGATAACGGTAGTTACTGGAGTTGCTTTTTATAAAGCAGACATTACGCTTCTTGCTTCCGAAAGTGCGAAAGGTGTGTGGAATGCACTGATCATATTGATCATTGTATGGACTGCAATTCTGATGTATCAGGTTGGAGATGAGGCAAAAGCATTTTTGGTAATCCGTAATGGTATGCGTAAACTTTTGCCAAATGAATTGCTTCTTGTACTTGCAATGGGCTGGATTTTTGAGAGTTTCCTTCAGGGAATCACAGGATTCGGCGTACCTGTTGCAGTAGGAGCACCTCTTTTGATCGGTATTGGTGTGAAACCGCTGTGGGCAGTTATTATCCCTCTTATCGGTCAGGCGTGGGGAAATACATTCGGTACACTTGGAGCTGCGTGGGATTCTCTGGCTATGTCAGCCGGACTTGCTGTAGGAAGCAGTGAGTATCTTACAACAGCTATGTGGACAGCATTTTTCTTATTTATCTGGACAGCAATCGGTGGTTTTGCCACATGCTGGTTCTACGGTAAAGGAAAAGCACTGAAAAAAGGATTTGTAGCCGTAGCAATTATGGCAGTCATTCAGGGAGGCGGAGAACTTCTGCTGACACAAGTAAGCACAACACTGGCTTGTTTCATCCCTGCAGTTATTTCATTGGTAGTCATTCTTCTTCTTGGAAGAACAAAAATGTATAAGGACGAGTGGTGCATTGAGGACAGCCCGATCATGAATCGTGATTTTGCTGCAGCCGATGGAGAAGAAGAAATTCCGGATATGACACTTGTTCAGGCATTTGTACCGTATTTTGCGTTATCTATTATCACACTGGTGGTATTACTTGTAAAACCACTGAACACAGTGCTTGGACAGTTTAAATTTGGATTTGCTTTTCCAGAGACATCTACGGGTTATGGTTATGTAAATAAAGCAGTAGATTGCTTTTCACCATTAGCTCCATTTACTCATGCAAGTATGTTCTTGTTTGTATCAGCGATCATTGGTCTTGTTTATTACAAAAAGCATGGCTGGATCGGTGAGGGTGGTACGAAGAGAGTGTTTGTGAAATCTGTATCTATGACAATGCCGTCTGGTATTGCCGTAATCGGACTTGTTATTATGTCAAAGATTATGGATGGTACAGGACAGACAGTCGTGCTTGCAAACGGAATCGCGAATGTGCTGGGAAAAGTTTACATTATCTTTGCACCATTTGTAGGACTTCTTGGAACATTTATGACAGGAAGTAACATGAGTTCCAATATTTTATTTGGAAGTTTCCAGATGACAACCGCAAAACTTCTTGGGGCTAATACCGCTGCAATCCTTGGAGCGCAGTCAGCTGGTGGTGCCATCGGAGCTGCAATCAGCCCGAGCAAGATTATTCTTGGTACGACAACAGCAAGTATCCTTGGAAGCGAAGGCGAAGTTATGAAAAAGCTTATGGCGATTACAATACCGGCTACGATTTTGATTGGAGCAGTATTGTTTGTTATGACAGCTTTATAAGAAAGTCTTGAATCTGGAAAAAGGAGTGCTGACAATGGAGAAGAATAGCTTTTTTAAAACTAAAGAAGGTGGACTGACATTAGCATTTATCGTAATTATGATTGCATTTGCTATTATGCTTTTCGGTTTATATAACGGGACAACCGCAGCCTGTGCAGTTGGATTTGTAATCATGATGGCAGCTATGTTCTATTCACCGGTGAAAGTGTTTATCTTAACACCAAAACATAAGTAATTATTGTAACCAGAAAGGAAAAAAAGACTATGGGAACAGTAGCAATTGAAGAAGTAACAGGAAGAATTGCTGAAAACTTAGAGTGTTTAAAACGTTTTACAGCAACACCAGGAGATGGATGTACAAGACTTCCATTTACGAAAGAGGCTAGAGATGCCGTAAATTACCTGAGAGAGGTTATGACAGAGGCTGGTCTTGAAGTACATGAGGATGAGGCCGGAAATATAATCGGTATCTTAAAAGGAGAGAATCCAGATCTTCCATGTGTTATGATGGGATCTCACTATGATTCAGTAGTAAACGGTGGAGACTTTGATGGAATCGCCGGAGTTGTATGTGCAATCGAAGCTGCAAGACAGTTAAAAGATGAAGGATTTACACCAAAGAGAAACTTTGCAATCGTTGGTTTCTGCGATGAAGAGGGTATGCGTTTCGGAACAGGATATTTTGGATCCGGAGCTATGCTTGGACACAGAGATGTCGAGTATTGCAAACATTACAAAGATACAGACGGAATTTCTATCTATGATGCCATGAAGGGATATGGACTTGATCCAGAGAAGATTGAAGATGCAAAATGGCCGGAAGGTTCTATCGGAAAATTCCTTGAGCTTCATATTGAGCAGGGACCGGTTCTGGATGCAAAGAATATTGAGATCGGTCTTGTAGATTGTATCGTTGGAATCCAGAGATATATGGTAACAGTAAACGGAAGAGCTGACCATGCCGGAACAACTCCAATGGACATGCGTCTTGATGCTGTTGATGCAGCAACAAAGGTTATTTCTAAAATCCCAGATTGGGCAAGAGAGAAAGCTGACGGAACAGTTGCAACAATCGGATACATTAACACGATACCTGGTGGAATGAACATTGTAGCTGAAAAATGTGAATTTACAGTTGACATTCGTTCTAAGAGCAACGACAATATTAATGATATCGCAAACAGAATTCGTGCAGCATTAGACCGTGAAGTGAAGGCTATGGGTGGATCCTATGACATCGATACAAAGCTTGTGATCGAGCCAGTTATGCTGGATGAAGGTATGCTTGACATCATGGAAGAAGACTGCAAAGCAAGAGGATATTCTTATATGAGACTTCCTAGTGGAGCAGGACATGATGCACTTGAGATCGGTCAGGTACTTCCGACAGTTATGATTTTCGTTCCAAGTAAAGACGGAAGAAGTCACTGCCCGGTAGAGTTTACAAAGTATAGTGAATTTGCAAAAGCTTCTGTTGTTATGACAGGTCTTGCTAAAAAGCTTCTTGCTGAGTAATCCGAAAAAATAATTATTTATGAATGGTGATTCGAAAGGCCGGAGGAAGAGATATCCTGCGGCCTTTCGAGAAAGAAACGGGGAAAAAGATATGGGCGAATTAAATCCGATGTACAAAAGAGAAAACTTACGATTGTTAAGAAGAGCTTTAAGGCTGACTCAAAAAGAATTCATTGACAGATTCCTGTCGGATGAAGAAGGAAAGCCAACTATGAGCATCGCGACATTGTCTAACCTGGAGGCAAAAGACGGTCCCAGAATGAATGATGTCATTATCAGTGTTTCAGAACAGGTTGGAATTGATTCTATGCATTTTTCTATGCCATCAGAAGAATTTGCCGAGAAGATACATATTCTGTTACCGGATGATGTAAGCCCGGAAGCGCTTGGAAAGCTTCAGTCTAAAAAAGGCAGCATTAATCAACTTTTGAATCGCCTGACTATGTATTTTGCAGAGCAGATGTTTGATAAGAGTCTGAAAAAAGGGGATAAGATAGAGTCAGATCGTGTACTTGCGGCAAAACTTGGAGTTGGACGTTCGGCAGTACGTGAGGCATTGAAAGTTCTGGATGTGCTTGGCATGATTGATATCCGGCCGGGGCAGGGAACTTATATTAGTGGAAATGAAGCAAATTTTTTCGTCATTCCACTTTCCTGGTCTTTATTTATGAATGGCAATCAGACAGAGTCTATTTTGGAAGTGAGAGATCTTCTGGAAGTGAAAGCCGCTTATCTGGCAGCTGACTGCGTAGATGATCGCGCTCTGAATCGTCTGTATGATGTATCACATAAAATCCATCAGGCATATGTAGAACAGAATTATAAGAAGTTTCTGGATGCAGATTTGGAGTTCCACAGCAGTATTGCAGAGTGTTCCGGGAATACTGTAATTTACAGTATGCTTCAGACAATCAGTAATCTGATGCGTCATGTCAGTGAGACGGGAATGATTGACGGACGGCAGCTTCAGGAAATTTATGAAGAGCATCAGAGAATTTATGGTCTTATACTCGCAAAAGACGGAGAGGGTGCTGCAGAAGCTATGGAAGAGCACATGAAGAGATCAAAAGCCCGTTATAATTACAGATAAGATTACATAAAACTGTTTATATAGTCATTAACATGTTGAAAAAGAAATAAAAAAAGTTTTGAATATAATATCGAAAAGGGACTCCCCTGCAAATTTACAGAATGATGAAGTGGTATTTGATTTGTACCGTACCTCACAGTATTGCCTCGAATTTCCTGTAAATTTGCAGAGGAGTTCTTGTAATTTTGAAAAGAATAAGATATAATATTGCGGATTGTGTTACTAAGAATAGAACATAATAAGTAACTAGATAATAGAATTAGAGGTGATAATATGGAAATGATAATAGATGTACTTGCAGATGCGTTGGCAGATTGTTTAAAGATGCTTCCATTTCTTTTTACAGCATTTTTATTAATTGAAGGATTGGAGCATTATTCGACAAAATTGACAAGAAAGGCACTGGAAGATGTAGATAAAGCAGGTCCGGTTGTGGGGGCACTCGTGGGCTGTGTACCACAATGCGGATTTTCAGTCATGGCTTCTAACCTCTACGCAGGAGGGATTATATCGGTAGGAACATTACTTTCTGTATTTCTTGCAACATCAGATGAAGCAGTATTGATCTTGCTTGGCAATCCGGATCAGGGAAAGACAGTTCTGACACTCCTTGCGGTAAAAGTTGTGATTGCGGTCGTAGCAGGATACATCATTGATCTTTTCCTGCAGAAACAAATTGCAACTCCAAAAGAGTGTGGAAATCTCTGTGATCACTGTGGATGTCATGATCACCACGCCGGACTTTTAAAACCAGCACTTCGCCATACAATTAAGATATTTCTCTATCTTTTTGTATTTACAGCAATTTTGAATTTTATTATAGAAGTAATTGGGATTCAGACATTATCTGAATATCTTCTGGCAGATAGTATTTTCCAGCCAGTGATTGCAGCACTTATTGGATTGATACCTAACTGTGCGGCTTCTGTTGTGATCACGCAGCTTTATATCAGCGGTGCAATTTCATTCGCATCTGCCATTTCCGGTCTCTGTACCGGAGCAGGAATTGGATTGGTTGTACTTTTTAAGGTCAATCGGGATAAACGTGAGAACATAAAGATTGTACTCACTTTATATGCACTTTCAGTGATTGCAGGAATGGTTTTACAGATCTTCGGATTTTAAGTTGTCAAATTGTGAAAAATGCTGTCGATAAGCGACACGAATTGACAAAAAGTTAACATATTCGAAATTGATTTTCTATTTTGATGTGCTATAATAAATATGTTCACACTTGAGATATACCTTTTTGTGAGGAGGATTTATTATGGTAACAAAAAAAGGGACACCTGTAAAAAAGACAAAAGATGTAAAAATAGCTGCAAATGTTATGGCTGATTCGATAAAGACAGAAGAGAAAGCAAAGGCAGAAGCTAAGACCGAGATAAAGCCACAGACAAAAGAGAAAGTAGAGGCAGAAGCTAAGACCGAGATAAAGCCACAGACAAAAGAGAAAGTAGAGGCAGAAGCTAAGACCGAGATAAAGCCACAGACAAAAGAGAAAGTAGAAGCTAAAGTTGAGAAGGCTGCTGCAGATACAGTAGAAAAGATTACGAAAAAAGCAGTGAAAGGTGCAGGTGCGGCAAAGACTGTAGCAAAAGCTGTAACAAAGACTGCGACAAAGACTGTAAAGAAAGCTGCTAAGAAAGACATTATAATAAAAGCATTTGTTGAGTATTATGGTAAGCAGGTAGAAGAGAAAGACATCATTGCCCGTGTGAAAAAAGCATGGACGAGATCTGGTAAAAAAGTCGGAGACATTAAAGAGATGGATCTTTACATAAAACCGGAAGAGAATGCGGTCTACTATGTGATCAATGGAACAGAAACAGGAGCTGTAGAATTCGAGTAGGAAGATAAAAAGAAGGGGCTGTCGGGAAATAGATAGTTCCTTTTTTCTGATTTCCAATATGGGTGGCTGTCTTACGCCAATCGGAGATCCGCCGCTTCTAATGGGATTTATGCGTGGAGTACCATTTTTCTGGAGCATGCATTTATTGCCAATATTGACTTTTAATCTGGTGATTCTGTTATTTGTATTTTATCATCTGGATAAAAAGGCATACCGTAAAGATATTGCGGAAGGAAGAAAACCGGATATCAGCAGACCGGGAACCGAATTTTATATCGAAGGACTGCACAATATTATTTTACTTGCAGCATTTCTGTCATTTAAGACAACAGACAGTTCCATCCGTACAAAGAACCATTTTACGTGGGGAGCGATCAAAGAGGTTGCAGTTTTGTTTATCGGAATTTTTATTACTATGCAGCCGGCACTGATGCTGTTAAAATCTGTTGGACCAAACCTTGGAATTAGCGAGCCGTACCAGATGTTCTGGGCAACAGGAGCACTGTCCAGCTTCCTTGACCATACACCGACCTATCTTGTATTCCTGACAACTGCGGGAACACTTGGATTAACAGGAGGTATTACAACGGCTCTTGGACAGATTCCGGTGAATCTTCTAGAGGCTATTTCCTGTGGAGCAGTATTTATGGTCGCTTGCATTCTTAGTTCCGGTATTTATACTGGATATGCTTGTGTTCTTTTTGTAGGAGGTTACGGATATGGCAAATAATAAAGATATGTATATAGAACTTGCGAATCGGATCTATGATCTGGATGGTGAAGTATATAAATGTGTAGAATCTTCCCTTGGAAGAACATTTACAGGAAGCAGAGAGAATACGATCCGTGCACTTAGTATGTTGATGTATACGAAGCCTGACGGACATCTCTTGCGAAGTGAGCTGGCGCTGATCAGTAACATGGCTCGTACGATTAAGAATAAAGAAGATAAGAGCCGTATGATGACAGAATATAATGAGATTCTTAAAGCAATGGAGCAGCTTCCGGATATGTCTGAAACGGATATTGTCAATGAAGAAAGAATGGCTCTGAATCCGGCTGCACACTGGGATGAAGTGGACGAAAATGCGCATCTCGTTATCTGTATCAGCCGTACACAGGGAAGTGCGGGAAATGATATTGGATTTGAGCTGGCAGATAAGCTGCATATTAATTATTATGATTCAGAGATTTTCGAGCAGGTACTAAAACGTCAGGAAGAAGAAAAATTTCATATTAAAGAGAAAGAGTGCTTTACAGAGTTTGATAAATATGGAAAAAAACGAGAAACATTGAAATCAAAGCTGCGGAATATGTATCGTTATCATGGACTTAACAGCGAAGATGCCATCTTCTTTCATATGAGCGATCTGGGGGAACTCCTGAGAATTATGACCTGTGCATTAATAGTGCTAACTACGGAATCAAAGAGACGATAGAAATCATTGAACGTCTGATCATCAACAGGAAGAAAGCATAAGGGGTACAAGAAAGAGACTTTACGTGTGTTTCAGATACTGATATAATAAAGACGAATGAGACGGGAGAAAATAATTAATACGTAAAGGAGATAATAGAATGAATGAGACAACATTGGTGAAAGGCATAAGTGCGATAGGCTCCATGGATGGACCGACTTCAGTGTTCCTTTCCGGAAAGCTAGGCGTGGGAGTGTTTGCGGCTGTGATAGCAATCGGTATTTTAATTGGATTTTTCGGCTTGAAGCTGGTGAAAGTGGTTGCGGCATTCCTGGGATTTCTGATTGGAGCAGGAGTGGGAGCTGGAATCTGTGCATTAGCGGGAATTGAAGGTATTGCATCCGTAGCAGTTATATTAGTCTGCGCGATATTGTTGGCAGTAGTGTCTTTTCTTGTATACAGGCTGGGTGTATTTGTGATGATATTCATCTGCTCTATGGGAGTGCTGGCAGCAGTGATACCGGCACAAAGTTCAGTCATTACTATTGTGGAACTGGCAGTGGCACTTGTGCTTGCGATTCTTGCTGCAATATTTGCAGAGCCGATGATCATTGTAATTACCGGTATAGCAGGTGGATTTCTTGCAGGTCCGGCGATTCTCGACCTTGCTGGAATTACAGATCCGTCATGGTTAAAATATGCAGCAGGTGCGGTTCTTGCATTTGTAGGACTTATGATTCAGTTCATGATGCAGTCAAGTAAGATTGGAAAGAAAGAGAGAATCAAATCTGAACATATCAAGGAACAGGTCTCTATGGAGAATGAAGTAGAGAAAGCCCGAATGATTCTGGATGAGGACGAAGCGAAGCCAGAAGAAGCAGAAGAGCCGGAAGGATATCTGGATGAGGAAGAGGCAGAAGAGCCGGAAGGATATCTGGATGAAGATGAGGATTTTTCAGATGATGAGTCAGAGGATATCGAGATCAGGGATTTGGATTTAGACGATATTCCATCTGACGAGGAGAGCGAGGAATAGGCTTATGAAACTGGACATGCATTGTCATGTAAAGGAAGGGTCCATTGACAGCAAGGTGAGCCTGGACGAGTACATTACACTTTTAAAAGAACGTGGATTTGACGGAATGCTGATTACAGATCATGATACGTATAAAGGATACCGACACTGGAAATACCAGATGAAGGGAAAAGTACATGATGATTTTGTAGTCTTAAAAGGAATTGAGTATGATACTTGTGACGGAGGACATATTTTATGCATTATGCCAGAAGGCGTGAAGATGAGACTTTTGGAACTCCGAGGTCTTCCGGTTGCAGTATTGATTGATTTTGTGCATAAGCACGGAGGAATTCTGGGGCCGGCACATCCATGCGGGGGCAAATATTTAAGCTTTACGAACACAAAGCGTTATTACAAATCACCAGAGTTATTTAAGCGGTTTGACTTTATTGAAGCATTTAATGCATGTGAATCAGCAGAGTCTAATGCGAGAGCCCTTAAGCTTGCAAAGAAATATAAGAAACCGGGAATCGGTGGCAGTGACGCACACCGACCTAATTGTGTAGGTATGGGGTATACCATTCTGCCAGAGCGAGTGACATGTGAGACAGAGCTGATCGCACTGATCAGGTCAAAATCTGCAGTGATTGAGACAGGTGGCAGTCTGTATGGAAAGACGGCAAAAGACAAGATGGGAAAGGCGGATAAGATTCTGACATATTCTTTCTGGTTTTATAATAAGGCTGGTACAATCATGCGTAAGAGAAAACGTATGCTGAATGGAAAGATTGAGAATCCTGTCGATCCGATCGATCCGATTGAGTTGAAATATATGTAATAAATAAAAAAGAAGTATTCTGATAAATGAGATTTTACTCAAAGTCAGAATACTTCTTTTTTAGTGCGCCCTTATAAGAGCTTAGAACAAACTTGCGATATGATAAACTACAAAACTTATGATCCAGGCAGTACACAGCTGATAGAGCAGGATAAAACCAGTGGATTTCCAGCTTTGCAACTCACGATGAATCGTTGCAATGGTTGCTGTGCATGGTACATATAACAGACAAAATGTCATAAGTGCATAAGCATTTGCCGGGCCAAAACCAATGGCACCAAGAGAAGCCGCCATTGCGGTCATTCCGTGGGCAGTCGTAATATTTTGAATTCCGAAGAGTACGCTGCAGCTGGAGACAACAACTTCCTTTGCGGCAATACCAGCGATCAAAGCTACAATAATCTGCCAATATCCGAGTCCGACCGGTTGAAAGACCGGTACGATCAGGCGTCCAATGACAGAACCAAAGCTTTCAGAAATATCTGTTACATATCCATGAGGACCAAAGTTTAAGATTGCCCACATTAAGATGGATGCGATAAATATAACAGTTCCGGCTTTGGTAAGATAATCTTTTATCTTCTGCCATACATAAATCGCAATCGTATGGGCACTTGGAGTTTTATATTCCGGCAATTCGATCAACAGGGCATGTGTCGCTTTGCTTCCGTCGATTTTGGACAGGATAAATGCTGTTGTAATTGCGATAATGATGCCGAGCAGATACATGGAATAGCAGACGATCATGGCATATTTTCCAAAGAACATAGAGGAAAATAAGACATAGATCGGAAGTCTTGCACTGCACGACATAAATGGTGTGATCAGGATAGTCTTAAAACGGTCTCTTTTATTTTCAAGTGCCCGGGAAGCCATGACTGCAGGTACGGTACAGCCAAATCCGAGCAACAATGGAAGAAATGCTCTTCCGGATAATCCGAGACTGCTCATAATATCGTCCATGACAAATGCGACTCGTGACATGTATCCACTGTCTTCCAAAAGCGCAAGAGCCAGGAAGAGAATGAAAATGTTTGGTAGAAATGTCAGAATTCCGCCAACTCCTGAAATGATGCCGTCTACGATCAACGAAGTCAACATCGGACTTGTGTGGACAGCAGCAAGACCATTTGATACGAGATTTGAGAATACTTCAAGAGCAATCTCAAAATATCCTTTCAGCCAGTCTCCTACAGTAAAGGTGAGGAAGAATACAAATGCCATGATCAGAAGGAAAATTGGAAGACCAAGCCATTTTCCGGTCAGGTACTTATCAATTCTTTCTGTAGAGGCTGCCTTTTGGGCTTTATTGACAAGTACTTCATCAATAATTTCTTCAATAAAGTCATATTTTTGATTGATAATATCCTTTTCATAGCTTCTGTCTACAATTTGTTCCATTCCGGCAAGTGGATATTGATCCAGAATATTTTTATCCATTTCCAGATATTTGATGGCGTGCCAACGCATATTATCCATTTCCGGATAAGTTGCGGTGATCAAAGTAATCAGTGCGTCGATTTTATCTTCTATAAGGTCGGAATAGACCATGGCATATTCTGAGTGATGATTATGCCGGTGTTCAGAATGCATTCCTTTGTGATGATGAATAAAAGGTCCCTGGCTGGCATATTCACTGTGATGGGAAACGGCATGCAGCAGAATGGAAAGTCCTGTCTTTTTTCGTGCTGATACAGGGATTGCTGGAATTCCAAGCATTTCCGGGAGGCGGTGCAAGTCAATTTCCATGCCGCGGCTCTCTACAATATCCATCATGTTCAGAGCCAGTACAACGGGTTTCCCAAGTTCGATCAGTTGAAGGGCCAGATAGAGATTACGTTCCAGACTGGAAGCGTCAATGACATCTACAATGACATCAACTTCATCACTCATGATACATTCTCGAGATACAGTCTCTTCCATTGTATAAGAAGTCAGACTGTAGATTCCCGGAAGGTCAATGAGACGGAACTTCTGATCTTCATAGGTCGTGAAGCCTTCTTTCTTTTCCACTGTGACACCGGGCCAGTTAGCTACCTTTAGATTTGCACCGGTGTAAGCGTTAAAGAGGGTTGTCTTGCCGCAATTTGGATTACCGATGAAGCCTACATTAATGATTTTTTCCATTATTCCGTGACCTCCTTCACTTCGATGTGGTCTGTGATTCTTTTGCCAAGTGCAAATCGTGTGCCACGAAATCTGGCGGTAAGAGCACCTTTTTTATTGTTGTTCAATATTGTGATTTTGGCGCCTTCTGTCAATCCAAGCGCTTCTAGACGTCTCTCAAGAAGAAGCTCAATGTTGATAGAAAGAACCTGATAAGTTTTGTTATTTTTGCCTTGCTTTAAAGTCATCTTTTGTCCTTTTTATAAATTGTAAATGAGAATTATTTATCGGTTACTCCACTAACTATATCATCAATTGACGAAAACTTCAATGTGAAGTATACTGGATTTCATAAACATAAAAGGGGGATTTTATGCAGATTTATTACTTGATGTTATACTTTTTTGTGTATGGTTTTCTGGGCTGGTGCACAGAAGTTGCATATGCGACAACAAAGCAGAGAAAGTTCGTGAACAGAGGTTTCCTGAATGGTCCGATCTGTCCGATTTATGGAGTCGGTGTGACGGTAGTCGTCTATTTCCTGACACCGTATAAGGACAATTTGATTTTGTTGTATGCGTTGTCCACAGTGTTGGTGACAGTTCTGGAAGGGCTTACCGGATATCTGATGGATAAGATTTTTCATCATAAATGGTGGGATTATACAAATCAGCCGCTGAATATCGGTGGATATGTTTGCCTGATATTTTCCCTTGTGTGGGGAGTGGCATGTGTACTGATCGTCCGTGTGATTCATCCGGTCATTCATAAAATATTGACATTTATTCCACATACATTAGGGCTTGTAATGCTCGCAGTACTGGAAATCTGTATTTTTGTTGATCTGTATGTGACTGCGGCCGGAATCCTGAAACTGAATCATCAGTTGGAAGCTATGGCGAAGATTGCCGCAGAGCTGCATGAGATTTCGGATAAGCTTGGTGAAAATATCCATGAAGGTATGATGGATACGATGGAGGCAACAGAAGAAAGACGCAAGAAACTGGAAGCAGCAACAGCAGAGAGCCGCAAGAAGCTAGAAGCTGCGACAGAAGAAGGCCGCAGGAAACTGGAAAATGTTACAGAAGAAAGCCGTCGTAAACTGGAAAGTGCGACAGAGGAAGGCCGCAGGAAACTGGAAGCTGCAACGGAAGGCAGCCGCCGTAAGCTTAGTGAGGGGCGTACAAGGATTGGCGGAACCGCAGATGAAGCAAGGCAGCAGCTTCAGGCAAGAAGTGAAGAGCTTCGTAAGAAGTATGAAGAGTTGTCAGGTCAGGGCGGAGCCGTGTCCGGACGTCTGATGAAGGCATTCCCACGTATGGAATCCAGACAGTATAAGGAGACATTTAACGAGTTACGTGAGAAACTGAGATTGAAAGAAAAGATGAAGAGAAAAAAATAGTAGTACAAGGAGACTTTTTTAAGAATCTTCTAAGTATTCTTGATGAGATGGGGATGTCAGAAGAAGATGTACAGAAGGTAAATGTTTATTTGACAGATATGAAGAATTTTGATGCAATGAATGTAGTGTATGAACAACAGTTTTCAGCACCATATCCAACTAGGACAACAGTTGGTGTGACAGGACTTTGCGGAGATGCATTGATAGAAATTGAGTTGATAGCGAAGAAATAATCAGGTTGAGGAAGAACAGGTCGATGGATCTGTTCTTTTTTTCGTTAGTGGCGAGTCAAAGTCCGAGTAGTCTTCCGACCTTGGTAATTGTAAGCAATCTCAGAAGGTATCTTTTGGATCTTTTTATGATTGTGTTGTGATAAGTTTAAAACTGGCTTGCTGTAAAATGTAAATATTGGCTATTTAATAAATACCAGTTTGCAGTATGATATGTATCATAGTTACGTAACACAGAGAAAAAATATTAGGAAAATAAGAAAAAAATCGGATGAAGAGAAAGGTGAAGAATTATGGCAGAGAATAGATATGAATTAAACAAGCAGTTAGCACAGATGTTAAAAGGCGGAGTTATCATGGACGTAACAACACCGGAGCAGGCAAAAATCGCAGAGGCAGCAGGTGCTTGTGCAGTTATGGCGCTGGAGAGAATTCCTGCAGATATCCGTGCAGCAGGCGGGGTATCCCGTATGAGTGATCCGAAGATGATCCGCGGAATCCAGGAGGCCGTATCAATTCCGGTCATGGCAAAATGCAGGATCGGACATTTTGTGGAGGCACAGATTCTGGAAGCAATTGAGATTGACTATATCGATGAGAGTGAAGTTCTTTCACCTGCAGATGATGTATATCACATCAACAAGAGAGACTTTAAAGTGCCATTCGTATGTGGAGCAAGAGACCTTGGAGAGGCACTTCGAAGAATTGCTGAGGGAGCTTCTATGATCCGTACAAAGGGTGAGCCGGGAACAGGAGACGTTGTACAGGCTGTCCGCCATATGCGTGTGATGAATGCTGAAATCCGCAGAATTCAGAGCTTAAGAGAGGACGAGCTCTTTGAGGCGGCAAAGCAGCTTCAGGTTCCGGTTGAACTGGTAGAATATGTTCATGAGAACGGAAAACTTCCGGTTGTAAACTTTGCGGCAGGAGGAATTGCAACTCCGGCAGACGCAGCACTGATGATGCAGCTTGGAGCAGAAGGAGTGTTCGTAGGATCTGGAATTTTCAAATCTGGTGATCCTGCAAAACGTGCCGCAGCAATTGTAAAAGCAGTAACTAATTATGCAGATGCAAAACTGATCGCAGAACTTTCCACAGATCTTGGTGAGGCAATGGTCGGAATCAATGAGCAGGAGATTGAACTTCTGATGGCAGAGAGGGGAAAATAAGATGACCGTAGCAGTACTGGCACTTCAGGGAGCATTTCTGGAACATGAACAGATGCTTAAGAAACTTGGAGCAGATTATTTTGAAATCCGTCAGAAAAAAGATCTGGACAGACCGTTTGATGCACTGATTCTTCCGGGCGGTGAGAGTACGGTGATGAGAAAGCTTTTACTGGAACTTGACATTTACGATGCTTTAAAAGAGAAAATCCTGTCAGGTCTGCCAGTCTTTGGAACCTGTGCGGGACTGATCCTTCTGGCAGATGAAGTGGAAGCAGGAGTTCCGTGTTTTGGTACTATGAATATTACGGCAAAGCGTAATGCATATGGAAGACAGCTTGGAAGCTTTCATACAGATGCAGAGTTTGATGGACTTGGCCAGGTGCCGATGACATTTATCCGGGCACCATATATTGCCCAGGCAGGGGAAGGGGTTGAGATTCTGGCTGAAGTAGATGGTAAAATTGTGGCTGCCAGACAGGGACGACAGCTCGTGACAGCATTTCACCCGGAACTGGACGGGGATACGAGAATACATGAATATTTTTTGAATATGTAAGAAAATGTGATGCTATATCAGTGGTGGGAGTCAATCCCCCAGCTGATATAGCATCCGGCAGGGCGCACATTGTCCGGTGGACAATGGTTTTGCGCCGACCGAAACGGAGTGTAGACTTGCAGAGGTGCGCAGTAGAAGTATGTCATGCAATTGCATGACGCGCACCTCGCAGCAAGAATGCCGAGGCATTCTTGAATTTTAAACGGCGATTTATTTGATTGCCGTTTAAAAAAATACATGCCTCATATATTTGCTTGATAAAATCGCTGCAACACATATTATTTAGAGTATTCTGCGTACGGTTTCAATGGGCAATTTTAACATTTCTGCAACTTTTTCAGAATTGCCTACATTTTCGTATAAATTTTTTACCAACTGTTCCGTTACCCGTTCTGTTACTTGCTCCGTTACCTGTTCTGTTACTCGTTCCGTCACTTGCTCTTCCAGTTCCTGAAATTCTTCTGCCATTAATTCTTTTAGTGCCTCACACATACTAGGTTTCGCCTCCTTTATTGCCTCCCAGTTAGCTCTTGTTATTACTTCCATTGCTGCCTGATACAACTTTGAATTCTTTTTTTCTTCATACTCTTTTAGAATTGCTTCAATCTCACTTTGATTCTTAATATTGCTTCTCAAGCTGCCAAGCCATCGGTTCTCTTCCAGATTCAATTCTTTTGTAATCAATAATTGAATTGGAATTGCATCACCAACAAAATAATATATCCCTGGCTCTTCTTTTTTTATTTGCAACTTTCGAACTTTTTCCAAATGCTGTATCAGATTTCTCGGATAATGGTTACATATAAATGTTATAGTCAGTTCTTCCGGTGGAATCTCACATACATGTTCAGTATCCGACTGATAAAAGCAACAATACCCATATACTTTATAAAAATCATTAATTGTCAGATAATCCTCCGGACTTTTATATTCCACAATATTATGCTTTCGAAATATTCTCCCTATATTTTTCTGGATTTTCTCATTGTCATGAACTTTTATTACAAGTTCATCAATCTGCATGGGTTTCTTTGATAACAAATGTTCCGATTCAAATATTATTTTATCTGCTTCATCTTCGAACTCAATCTGAAGTGAAGCCGTGAATGCCGGATGCCATTCTATCGTCTTTCTCTTTTGCTCCATCCATTTCTCCTTTCATTATAAAGTTTTCGATTCATCTTTGCAATAGAATATCTATGCCTACAGTTACATTTCTCTTCATATCGGATAGCAGTTTCGAACATGAAACACCGAAATGAGATGTCTTACGACTTAGAACTTTGAAAGAGTTGCAGATTGCTTCTCTTAAAGTGGTTATAGATTATCACGAAATGTGCGGACAATCAATTAATTTTATATATAAATGGATGATGGAAAGGTGGAAAAAATATAAAACATACAAAACATAGTTGACAAGTTTGAAATGTGGTGCTATATTAATACCAACGACGAATACACACTACATTGATAGGAAAGGTAGGAAGATATCATGGCAAAGATTTACAACGGAACAATTGACTTAATTGGAAATACACCACTGGTTGAGGTTAAGAATATTGAAAAAGAATTAGGACTGGAAGCAAGAGTACTCGTAAAGCTTGAGTATTTTAATCCGGCCGGAAGTGTGAAGGACAGAATTGCAAAAGGCATGATTGAAGACGCGGAGGAAAAAGGACTTTTGAAGGAAGGATCTGTGATCATCGAGCCTACATCTGGTAATACCGGAATCGGTCTTGCGGCAATCGCAGCAGCTAAGGGATACAGAATTATCCTGACAATGCCTGAGACTATGAGTGTTGAGAGAAGAAATATCCTGAAAGCATACGGAGCAGAGATTGTGCTGACAGAAGGGGCAAAAGGAATGAAAGGTGCCATCGCAAAAGCAGATGAACTTGCAAAAGAAATTCCGAACAGTTTTATTCCGGGACAGTTTGTGAACCCGGCAAACCCGGCAGCACACAGAGCAACAACAGGACCGGAGATCTGGAATGATACAGACGGAGATGTGGATATCTTTATCGCAGGAGTTGGTACAGGTGGAACACTGACTGGAGTTGGAGAGTATCTGAAAGAAAAGAAACCAGATATTAAAATTGTAGCACTTGAGCCTGCAACATCACCAGTACTTTCAGAAGGTAAGAGCGGAGCACACAAGATCCAGGGAATCGGAGCAGGATTCGTTCCAGATGTACTGAATACAAAAGTATATGATGAGATAATTACAGTTGAGAATGACGATGCATTTGCTACAGGAAAACTTCTTGCAAAACACGAAGGAGTTCTGGTAGGTATTTCATCAGGAGCAGCTCTCTGGGCAGCAATTGATTATGCAAAACGTCCGGAAAATAAAGGTAAAACTATTGTAGCATTACTTCCGGATAACGGAGACAGATATTATTCAACCCCTCTGTTCGCTGAGTAAGATTAAAAAAGAGAGTGAATAGATATTGACGTAGGACAGCGGGCAAAAGCCGGCTGTCTGATACGTTAAACTAGAGGAGAAGATTATGAAACTTTCGATGAAGAGCAGATATGGCCTGCGGGCATTAATTGATCTTTCAGTAAATTCTAAAAATGAGCAGGTAGCATTGGGGGGCATCGCGGAGAGAAATAATATCTCTCCACAGTATCTGGAACAGGTATTTGCGAGCCTTAGAAAAGCAGGAATTGTCAAGAGTATAAAAGGATCTCAGGGCGGATATTTTTTAAATAAACCTGCAGAACAGATTACAATTTCAGAGGTGATCGAAGCCCTGGAAGGTGATTATAGAATCGAGGCTGAAGATGTGCCGGAAGACTGTGACTATAAAGCAGCACCGGAGGCAATACAAAAACTGGTCATAGACAAGGTGAATTACGAACTGGAGAAGATATTGACAGGCATTACACTTTATGATTTGGAAAAAGAGTACCAGACATATGTAGACTATGGACAGGATATGTATTATATCTAAAGATTGAAATTTGTTTTTTATGCAACAGATTAGTTCTTAATTCATGGTGGATGCGAAAGGTATCCGTCAGTTTTTCTAAAGGAGACAGGCATGAAAAATCCATTACATTATCAGTTTTCAGAATATGACTGCGGACCGACATCTATGCAGAATGCCATCAGTTTTTTATTCGAACGAGAGGAAATTCCACCGGAAGTCTTGCGCAACATTATGCTATATTGTCTGGACTGCTATAGCAGTGAAGGAGTTCCAGGAAAAAGTGGAACGTCCTGCGCTGCCATGATGTTTCTGTCGAACTGGCTGAACAGCATGGGGAATCTTGGGATTCTCCCTGTAAAAAGCCGTTATCTGTCCGGAAAAGAAGTGTATCTTGGAAATGAAAGCTATGTTAATGACGCTCTCAGAAGAGGAGGCGCTGTTGTGCTACGTCTGTTTTCTGATGAGTGGCACTATGTTCTTCTTACAGGCGAAGAGGGGGAACATGTCTACATGTTTGATCCGTATTATGATCAGGAAGGATATGGTCTTGATGACATACAGATTGTCGAAAATTGTCCGACGCGCTATAATCGTATTGTGCCGTGGAAATATTTTAATAAAATTGCGTTAAATGTCTATTCTCTGGGGCCTTATCAGGGGCGGGAGGCAATCATCCTTTTTAATAAGAACACAGAGCTTACGTCTGAGAAAACCATCGAATATTTTATTTAAAAGTGCTATTGACAAATCATAGCATTCTGGCTATGATAATAGCACTCGTCTAAGAAATTCTAATTTTCAGTAACACATCATGGGGTGTATCCCCAACGAAGGGAATTTATTTCTTCCCAGATTTCCAAAACGAGAAAACAGGTGAAGGGAGGTCTTTTTTGTAACCCATAAACAACAGATTCATTGATCATTAAGAGGAGAATTGCATATGGAGAAAAAAGGAGTTTATTTTGCCCGTAAGTTCATTTTGGCAGTAGGGGTGTTCTTTTTGTTACTCATTTTGCCGGCAGTGAATGCAGAAGCAAAGGAAGTATCCCTTGTAAAAGGGGATGCAATCAGGTATATGGGATATTCGACCCATTATTATTACGTGGATGGTAATCTGGCATTTTGTCTGGAGCCAGATATGAAATCACCGGGGAATGGTGCATATAGCGCATCAGAATTGGATCCGAAGTCACATCTTAGTAAAGCAATGTATTACATGTACGGTGGACCGGGATATGAGCAATATATCAAAAGTTCACTGACCGGAGGCTGGGGTGAAGATGCCAATGCTTATTGTCTGACCCATTGTGTATTATCATACATTTATGACGGCTGCGATCAGAACAGTGCGGCGTTTAAAGGCCTGAATGCAGACATTGCCAGTGCGGTAGTCATGTATGCAGATTATGTAAAAAATCTTCCGGATATACCAGATGCAGAGCTGGCATTTTCTGAAAATGGGCTGACGGCCTATTATGACCGGGAACAGAAATGTCAGAGAACCCAAAGTATTCGTCTTGTAGGGGATACGGCAAATAGTATCACCGTTCCGCTTCCTGATGGAGTCATGCTTGTTAATGAGACGAGGGGCACGAGCGAAGGTGGAAATGTGAAAGTATCGGGAGGAGACACATTTTACTTAAGGGCAGATGTTGCATATGGAAATGGAACGACTTGGAGCAGTGGTGAAATCAGGGGAGAAATTGCAAAATCATGGAAAATTCTTCTGGTCAAGACCGGAAATGGAAGTCAGGATATTGGGACAGCTTCTATGCAGCAGATTATATCATCACCAATCGAATTGCAGGTAAAATGGCTGGATAAGCCGGAGCTTCAGGTAGAAAAAAATGCAGATAAGTCCGGTAAAACTTATAAATTAGGGGATATTATTACATACACGCTGGATGTGACTCAGCAGATTGAAAAAGCCATTGCAAAAAATGTGGTGATCACGGATACGATTCTTACAGAAGGAGTAAAACTTCAGAAAAATTCAGTGATATTGTTAAATGAAAACGGTGAGAAAATTCCTGACGCAAAGATTACAGTGCAGGGGAATTCTTACACAATCCATGCAGGGGAATTCCTGGAGGGACCGGAAAGCGGTCAGAAGTACACGGTAGAATATCAGGTTGCAATTACTGACGAGAGCGTAATAGGAAAAGAGATTGAAAATGAAGTAGTTGTGTGTTCTGAAAATGCAGAAGAAGTTAAAGACAGAGAGACTGTGAAAGTAGAAGAAGAACCAAAACCTGAGCCGGGAGAGCCGAAAGTGAAAGAACCGACACCGGAGGAGCCGAAAGTGGAAGAACCGAAAGTAGAAGAACCGCAGATACCTGTTACACCGGCAGTTACATCGGCGAAATCATTAAAAGCATCAACTGTGAAAACGGGAGATGTAGCAAATATAACAGGAATTATCCTAATACTGATTCTTTCTTGCACCGTGATTGTGCTGTGTGGTACAATGAACGCATGGCGAAAAGCTAAGAAACATCATAAAAAGCACTAATGGAAAGAACAGGAGGTTGTCGTGATGGGAATGACAATGACGCAGAAAATATTAGCTGCGCATGCTGGAATGGATCATGTAGAAGCCGGACAGTTAATAGAAGCAAAATTAGACGTAGTAATGGCAAATGATATTACAGGACCGATGGCACTGCCGATTTTAAAGCAGATGTCCGACACTGTATTCGATAAGAATAAAGTAGTATTTGTACCAGATCATTTTACACCGAACAAAGATATCAAATCCGCAGAGAATTCAAAAGCAATCCGTGAGTTTGCAAAAGCACAGGGACTGCACTGGTATTTTGAACAGGGAAAATCCGGAGTAGAGCATGCGATTCTTCCGGAGGCAGGAGTTGTTGCAGCCGGTGAACTGATTATCGGAGCAGACTCACATACCTGTACATATGGAGCACTTGGAGCATTTTCAACAGGTGTGGGTACAACAGATATCGCAACAGGAATGGCTATGGGAGAGCTGTGGTTTAAAGTGCCGGCTGCAATCAAATTCGTATTAACTGGAAAACCGGGCAAGTATGTAAGTGGTAAAGATATTATCATTCACATCATTGGAAAGATTGGCGTAGACGGTGCCCTTTACAAATCTATGGAATTTACCGGAGACGGAATTGTGAATCTGTCTATGGACGATCGTTTTACAATGGCGAACATGGCAATCGAGGCAGGTGCAAAGAACGGAATCTTCCCGGTAGACGACAAGACAATCCAGTATCTGAATGAGCATACAAAGAAAGAATATACAGTCTATGAAGCCGATGAGGACGCTGAATATGAGCAGGTCATTGAGATCGATCTTGCAGAAGTCCGTCCAACCGTTGCATTCCCGCATCTTCCTGGAAACGCAAAAACGATTGATGAGATCGAGGCTATGGAGCCGATCAAGATCGATCAGGTTGTTATTGGATCCTGTACGAATGGACGTATGGAAGACATGAGAAAGGCAGCAACAATTCTCAAAGGTCATAAAGTACACGAAGATGTACGTGTTATGGTAATTCCGGCTACTCAGAAGATTTACAAACAGTGTATCCACGAAGGACTGATGGATATTTTCGTAGATGCAGGATGTGCAGTGAATACACCGAGCTGCGGACCATGTATGGGTGGACATATGGGTGTTATGGCAGCAGGAGAAAAGTGTGTATCGACAACGAACCGTAACTTTGTAGGAAGAATGGGACATGTAGATTCCCTGATTTATCTTGCATCACCGGAAGTAGCAGCAGCAAGTGCAATTGCAGGATGCATCGCAAATCCTGAGAAAGTGGAGGTCGTTGAATAATGAAAGCAAAAGGACATGTATTTAAATATGGAGACAACGTAGATACAGACGTAATCATTCCGGCAAGATACCTGAATTCTTTTGATGCACAGGAACTTGCAAGCCATGCAATGGCAGATATTGATCCGGAATTTGTAAATAAGGTACAGCCGGGAGATCTGATCGTGGCAAATAAGAACTTTGGATGTGGATCCTCCAGAGAGCATGCGCCACTGTGTCTGAAAACAGCAGGAGTAAGCTGTGTTATAGCAGAGACATTTGCCAGAATCTTCTATAGAAATGCAATTAATATCGGACTTCCGATCATCGAATGTCCAGAGGCTGCGAAAGGAATTGAAGCCGGAGACGAAGTGGAAGTTGATTTTGATAATGGTATGATCTATAATCGTACAAAAGGAACGGAATTTAAGGGACAGCCATTCCCGGAATTCATGCAGAAACTGATTGCAGCAGGCGGACTTGTAAAATATACAAATAGTAAAAAAGTAAAATAAAAGTGATGCCAGGCAGAGAATTGCAGGATCATAGAAGGGTGGAACAGATGGATTTATATTATAAAAGTACAAGAAATTCTAATTTGAAAGTGACTGCATCGGAAGCAATTTTAAAAGGACTTGCTCCGGACGGAGGGCTTTTTGTGCCGGAGAAGCTTCCGGTACTTGGAAAGTCTATGGAAGAACTGAAGGATCTGAACTATCAGGATACTGCTTATGAAGTTATGAAGTGTTTCCTTACAGATTTTACAGAAGAAGAGTTAAGGAATTGTATTGAAAAAGCATATGACAGCAAGTTTGATGATGAGGCAATTGCTCCACTTGTAAAAGTAGAAGATACTTATTATCTGGAACTGTTCCATGGAGCAACGATTGCATTTAAAGATATGGCACTTTCTATCCTGCCACATCTGATGACAACATCTGCAAAGAAGAATCAGGTGAAGAATGAGATTGTAATTCTGACTGCCACATCCGGAGATACAGGAAAAGCTGCCATGGCAGGATTCGCGGATGTAGAAGGAACAAGGATTATCGTATTTTATCCAAAGAATGGTGTCAGCAAAGTACAGGAACTCCAGATGAGAACCCAGAAAGGGGCAAATGTAGATGTAGTTGCAATTCATGGAAACTTTGATAATGCCCAGAGTGGAGTAAAGCAGATGTTCGAAGATCAGGAACTTGCAAAAGAACTGGCTGATAAGGGATACCAGTTCTCATCAGCAAACTCCATCAATATCGGACGTCTTGTACCACAGGTCGCTTATTATGTATATGCATATACAAAACTGCTTGCAAATGGAGAGATTAAAGACGGAGAGAAGATTAATGTAGTCGTACCGACTGGTAACTTTGGAAATATTCTGGCAGCATACTATGCAAAGAATCTAGGTGTACCAATCGCAAAATTAATCTGCGCTTCTAATGATAATAAGGTATTGTATGATTTCTTCCAGACAGGAACGTATGATAAGAACCGTGAGTTTGTATTAACGACATCACCTTCCATGGATATCTTGATTTCCAGCAACCTGGAGCGTCTGATCTATCTCATCTGTGGTGAAGATTCAGAGAAGACAAAAGAGCTGATGGAAGAGCTTAAGACAACCGGAAAGTATACAATTACACCGGAAATGAAAGAAAAACTAGCTGATTTTGCTGCCGGATATTCTACAGAAGAAGAGACGGCAGAAAGTATTCATGATACCTATCAGAAGACAGGATATGTCATGGATACACATACAGCAGTTGCAGCTCATGTATGCGGACAGTATCGCGCTAAGAGCGGTGATCAGACAAAATGTGTCATTGCATCTACAGCAAGCCCATACAAATTCGTAAAGAGTGTGATGAGCGCTATCGATGCGGAGAATGCAAATGCAGATGAATTTGATCTTCTCCCAAAACTGCAGGAAGTATCCGGTGTTCCGATGCCACAGGCAATTAAAGATATTCTGGATGCAAAAATACTTCATGATCTGGAATGTGATGCAGATAAGATGAAAGAGACCGTAAAAGGGATTCTGAACGTATAGAAGAAAATAAATTTTGTAAGAGGATGGAGCTAAAGGAAGATAAATATTAGAACTATAGGTAAAATAGATAGAAAAATATATAGCTGTATAACGAAAGATATTGTAATGGATGAAGCAATTATCACAGATGAAAGAATACATCTACAGACAATCCTCAATATAAAAATTCTATCATTACATTTATGAAAATAAACGAGAAAAAGTGGAAACGTTTATTAAAAAATAAGACAATTCTTTACAAAAGAGAATAAAAATGCTATGATAAGAATACAATAAATAAGAAGTTACTTGAGGTGGAGGAATTCGTACCCGTCCACACGCCGAGAGCTTGACAGGGGAAACCCGAGAGACGCAGGAGAATGGTACGCCTGCCAAGTAGCTTCTTAGTAAAAAAATAGTTACTCAGTATAAAACCTCTCCGAAGCTGACATGAAAGCTTGGAGAGGTTATTTGCGTTATTGATAAAAAGTTTCAGCAGTCAGAAATTGCAAACCACATACTTGACTTATACCATATAGGGGTATAAGGTGAATGTGTAAGAAAGAGTTCCATATTAATTTAATTCAAAGACAGATATAGAAGCAGGAGGCAGATTATGATAAAGACGGTATTAAAAGTAAATGGTATGATGTGTGGCATGTGTGAAGCGCATATGAATGATCTGGTGCGTAAGAATTTTCAGGTAAAAAAAGTTACTTCTTCAGTAAAAGATGGTGAGACAGTTGTGATCAGTGAGGAAAACTTGGATATCCCGTTCCTGAAAAAGGAAATCAAAGAGATTGGCTATGAACTGGTAGACGTCCATACAGAGCCATATGAGAAAAAAGGATTCTTTCATTTTGGAAAGAAATAATCGTAAGAAATAAAAACAAGAGAATAGAGTATCTCGGAATAAAAGGTTGGGAACACATGTCCCTGTGAAGTTTGAATGGATAACTTCGCAGGGCTTTTTTATAATAGAAAATTACATTTCCTATTATGAAAAAAGTCGTCATGCAGAAATCGTACTTGTAGTAAGAAAATCTTGTGGGAATCTTTAAGAAATATTTAGAATTGACTGCGTTTATTTTAAGAACCGGGTGATAAGCTTGTTACTGTAAGGAAGAGGAGGTAATGAACAATGAAAATACTGATTACAACAGACTGGTACAGACCTGTGATAAATGGAGTTGTGACTTCCGTGTTAAATCTGACAGAGCAATTGGAAAAACGTGGTCATGAAGTAAAGGTTCTGACGCTTTCCAGAAACTGTCATTCATATAAAGAGGAAAATGTGATCTATGCAGGATCGGTAGGTATGGGAAAGATATATCCACAGGCAAGGGTGAAGATTCCGGTTGTGGCGGGAGAATATATGGAAGAGCTGCTTGCATGGAAGCCGGATCTGATTCATTCCCAGTGCGAATTCTCTACATTTTTTCTGGCAAAGAGAATTGCAGGAGAACTAGATATTCCAATCATTCACACATACCATACTGTATATGAGGATTACACACATTATTTCTCACCACAGAAAGCATGGGGCAGGAGCCTGGTACAGATGATGACAAGAAAATTATCAGATCAGGTGGATGCCATGATTGCACCAAGTGGAAAGATAGAGCGGATTCTGGAAGGCTACCGGGTAAGTTGTCCGGTCAGTGTTGTACCGTCTGGAATTGATACAGAAAAATACAGAAGACGAATTGATGATGGAAGCAGAGAGGCGCTTCGGGAACGATATGGCATAAAGGAAGAAGAGATTGTTTTCGTTTATGTTGGGAGAATGGCAAAAGAAAAAAACATTGAAGAGTTGCTTTGGTATCAAAAAAGTGTACAAAACAATATAAAACTTGTCTTAGTAGGAGACGGGCCATATAGAACTACACTGGAAGAAAAGGCAAAAGAATATCAAGTAACAGATAGTGTAATCTTTACAGGAATGGTGTCGCCAGATGAAGTCGCCAGATATTATCAGATTGGAGATCTTTTCGTCAGCGCATCAACAAGCGAAACACAGGGTATGACATATGATGAGGCACTGGCTGGTGGAGTACCGCTTTTATGTAGAAAAGATGACTGCCTGAAAGAGGTAGTTACGGAAGGAAAGAATGGCTGGCAGTATGAAAATAAGTCTATGTACCTTGAGTGTATACAGAAATGGAAGGAGTTCAGTGAAGATGAAAAGAGGAGAATGCGCAATACAGCAGTTCGGACAGCAGATCAGTTTTCAAAAGAGAGCTTTGCGAAGCGGGTGGAGAGGGTTTACCTGGCAGCGCTGGAAGAAAGAAAAAGACGGAATGTCTATGCAGCTTAATGATAGAAATCAAATGGCAAAAATATGGAATCTGGTCTCACTTGCCGGGTTATTGATCTGTGTAGCACTTGCATTTTGGGCATATAAAAATGGCATTCTGGATTCTGTGGATACATTACAGGCATTTATTGCTAAGTTCGGATATGGAGGAATGGCAATTTTTGTACTGATTCAGATTGTCCAGGTAGTCATTCCGATTCTTCCGGGAGGAATCAGCTGCCTGGGAGGAGTGATTTTCTTCGGGCCATGGCTTGGATTCGTATATAATTATATAGGAATCTGTATTGGTTCACTGGCAGCATTTGGAATATCCAGAATGATGGGACGTCCGGTTTTATATAAGATGTTCTCGGAAAAATTGGTTCAGAAATATGATTCCTGGACAGAAAAAGACAGCCGGTTCTTAAAATTATTTACACTGGCAATCTTTTTTCCGGTAGCACCAGATGACTTCTTATGTTATCTGGCAGGAACGACGAAGATGACATGGAAGCAGTTCTCGCTTGTCATTTTGCTTGGAAAACCATGTTCCATTGCACTTTACAGTCTGGGACTTACGACAGCATTTCGGATGATATTCTCAGTCTAATGTGTTATCGGTAGAAGGTAAAATGTTACACCTTGAAGAAAGATTAAGAATGGGGGATGAAATTATGAAGACATATATATACGAAGGTGGTTTTGGAATTGTTGCAAAAAGTGGTGTGGGCAGTGCAATCAAACACCAGAAGAATATGTTGAAGCAGGCAGATATTGAAGAAGCAAAAGGCTGGAAAGAGGCGGATATTGTACACATTAATACGGTATTTCCGGATTCCGTGCTGGCAGCCTGTCTGGCAAAAATGCAAGGTAAGAAAGTCGTCTATTATGGACATTCAACGATGGAGGACTTCCGGAACTCTTTTATCGGTTCCAACCGTTTCGCACCTCTTTTTAAGAAATGGATCTGTTTCTGCTACGGTCTTGGAGATATTGTCATTACACCGACAGAGTATTCCAAAGGTCTTTTGAAAAGCTATGGAATCCAAAAGAAAATCTATGCTGTTTCCAATGGAGTAGATACGGAATTTTTCCAATCCAGAAATAAAGAGAAAGAAAAGCAGGAGATTCATGAGAAATATAAAATTCCAATGAATCGTAAAGTGGTTGTATCAGCAGGGCATCTGATTCAGAGAAAAGGTATTCTGGATTTCCTAAAGCTGGCAAAGATGATGCCGGAAACAACCTTTATCTGGTTTGGAGGCGGAAATGACAGCCTGGTGACACAAGAAGTAAAAGAAGCAGTAAAAAAGAAAAGTGAAAATGTAATCTTTGCCGGATATGTGGAAGCAGAAGAACTTCGGAACGCCTACTGCGGAGCCGACGCATTTGCATTCTTCAGCTATGAAGAGACGGAAGGGATAGTAGTGCTGGAGGCACTTGCCTGTGAAGTGCCGGTAGTCCTGCGGGATATCCCTGTATATAAAGGATGGATTCAAGATCAAATGCAGGCATATAAAGTACATAATCTGGAAGAATATAAGCATAATTTGATGCATATTTTCAAGAAAGAGCAAGAAGAATTAAAGAGGAATGCAAGAGAACTTGCAGAACAAAGAAGCATTCGAAGTGCTGGTGAAAGATTAAAAGTTGTCTATCGACTGTCTGGGGTGAATGAGGAGAAGAGACCAAGAAATTCATCGCTGAGATGGAAGAAGATATTATTCCAATTGATGGACTGATCGCATTTGCAGAGTCCGATGCAGGAGCAAAAGTATTTGGCGGACCGGAAAAAGCCAAAGGTGTAGCAGAGCACGGAAGAGAGATTAAAGCAGCAGGAGCAAAGTATTGTGACTGCCCGGCATGCGCAGCAGTAGAAGCAATCCTCAGTAAGAAAGAGGAGTTGTTGGGATAGAAATAATATAGAGGGCATTCTCGAACACATACTACGAGTATAAGGAATGCATCAAAAAGGGAATATGCTAAAAAGAAAGATATAGATGTCGTGGATTTGAAAACCGAATTTGCAATGTTTATATCTTTTTTATTTTGCATGAGCGTTAAAAAGAATATGCGTTAAATGAAGAGATGAATGATTGTATTGCAAGAAATGATACAAAATTATTGTATTATTTGTATTATGTGTTATAATACAATAAAAGCGAAGATATAAAATCCTTGTTGCAAGATAAGATAATGGATTCAGAAGGAGACAATCATGATTATTAAGATCAATACAAAATCAGAGACATCGATTTACCTGCAGCTGCGCAATGAGATTGTGAAGGGAATCGGAAAAGGTGAATTCGAGAGGGGAGAATCGTTGCCAACGGTTCGTCAGATGGCTATGGAACTTGGGGTAAATACAATGACCGTCAGTAAAGCATATCAGTTATTAAAGGCAGAAGGTTTTATCGAGACTGACCGGAGAAAGGGAACTGTTGTCTGTAATTTACGGGATTCTAGAAGAAGTTCAGATGGAGAATTTCAGGAGAAACTCGAGGATGAACTGGAACTTCTGAGCGCAGAGGCAACGATTCGAGGCATGGATCAAAATGATTTTATAGAATTATGCCGTAAGGCATTTCAGGGAATGGAGGTTGCATTTTCATGATTTTAGCAATCATATTCTTAATAACAGATCTTTTTATGGTGGGAATTGCCTATGCAGTGTATGGAAGAACAGCAGTAGCAGGTTACAGTGATGGAATGGTTCTTGGAGTACATATACGACGTGAGAAGCAGGAAGATCCAGTGCTTGTAGAATTTATGAAAAATTATAAAAAAGATGTGCGGAAGGTTTATCTGGGACTTGGTATATCCGGAGTTGTTATTTGTGGATTGTGTTTCTGGTATACATCGATATTTATGTGTGTGTGGTGTGTATGGTTTCTGTGTTATATTGTGGGCGCAGTCGGTGTCATGTTCAGAAATCACAGGAAACTTTATGATTTGAAAATCCAATATAGATGGGGAACGTTGGGAGAAGATACAGAAGACAGCACGACAATGGCAGGGGTCGATACTAAGACTATGATGCATAGTGAGAGAATGAGTCTGCCATTATGGTATCATATTGTCTTGATTCTAATACTGGCAGTTCCATTTGCTTTTAAAGGCTTTCGAATTTATCTTGGAACGTTTTCCGAGAATTCACAGGGCTGGATTTTATTTTTAACCTCTGTAATTGTCGGCGTTGTATTTCTGTGGATTGCATGGATATTCAAAAGAGGAGCGAACCGGATTTACAGTGAGAATTCGGAGCTGAATTTCAGAATTAATTATCTGGAAAAGAGGAGCTGGAGTATCTGCTTTCTTGTGGCAAATATTTGTAATACGATTGCCTGGCTCTATCTTGCGTATAGAATGACAAAAGAAGAATGGATTTATAATCTGGATATTATTATATATGTCGCAGTGATGTGTGTACCTGCAATAATTGCTATGGCAACTTCTATGTGGATTAAGAAACAAAAAAATGTACTACAAAGTGAAGATGAAACGCCAATGTATATGGATGATGATTACTATTGGAGAAATGGCTGGTATGATAATCCGGGTGACCCAAGATTATTTGTGCAGGACAGATTCAACAGTATGAATTATACAACAAACGTTGGAAAGCCGGCAGGAAGGTATATGTTCGGTGGCATTTGTATTGTAGTTGTAGTACTTTTGTTCTGGATGTGTATTGTCTTTTTAAGAATGGATTTTACACCGATTCGTCTTATAGCAGATGGAACGGAAGTCAGAATTACTTCCGGATATACGAATACAACTATGAAGAAAAAAGAGATTCGGAGTGTAAAATTATTAGAGAACGGACTGCCGGAGGATTATTACAACCGGACAAATGGATCTTCAGACGAGAAACAGCTGCTGGGAAAATTTGAAGGAAAGAAGACTGGAAAATGCCGGATGTATGTGTGGCTGGACCAGGAAAATGTGATTGAAATTAAGGCGACAGATTATACAGTGTTTATAAATAGTAAAGATGAAGATGAGATGAATACATGGTATCAAGAATTGCTGAAGTGAATATAGAAATTCAGATAGTATATAAATGAGAAAAATAGTATGTAAATGAGAAAAAAAGTTCTTGCAATTTAATCATAGTTAGCATATGCTAATTGTGGTTAGATACTTCTAATCATTGTGTGAATAAATCATTTGAACTCCCAGATACCGGAAGTGGATCCAGCTTCCGGCGGAGTTCTGTAAAATGAAACGATGAAAGGGGATACGAACATGGACTACTTGGAAATTGAAAAAGTCATCGGAAGAGAAATACTGGATTCCAGAGGAAATCCGACAGTAGAAGCTGAGGTACATCTGGTAGATGGAACGATTGCCAGAGGCACAGCACCGAGTGGAGCTTCCACAGGAGAATTTGAGGCATTGGAACTTCGAGACGCTGATCCGAACCGTTATGGCGGAAAGGGTGTTCAGAAAGCAGTTGAAAATATAAATACAGTCATTAATGATACAATTACAGGTATGGATGCATCTGATATCTATGCGATTGATGGTGCTATGATCAAAGCAGATGGAACAAAAGGAAAGACAAACCTTGGTGCAAATGCAATTCTTGCTGTATCCATTGCCTGCTGCCGTGCAGCATCTATTTCCTTAGATATTCCGCTTTATAGATTTTTGGGTGGTATTTCAGGAAACCGTCTTCCGGTACCGATGATGAATATCATCAACGGAGGCTGCCATGCATTGTCTTCCGGACTTGACGTACAGGAGTTCATGATTATGCCAGTCGGGGCACCGAGTTTTAAAGAGTGTCTGCGCTGGTGTGCAGAAGTGTTCCACGCACTTGCATCAATCTTAAAAGAAAGAGGACTTGCGACATCTGTCGGTGATGAAGGAGGATTTGCTCCTGCATTGAAATCTGATGAGGAAGCGATTGAGACGATTCTGGAAGCAGTGAAGAAAGCCGGCTATGAGCCTGGACGTGATTTCAGAATTGCCATGGATGCAGCTTCTTCTGAGTGGAAGACAGGAACAGTCGGAGAGTACAAGCTCCCAAAAGCAGGAACTGTTTATACGTCAGAGCAGTTAATTGAGCACTGGAAGAAACTGGTTGAGAAATATCCAATCATTTCCATCGAAGATGCATTGGACGAGGAAGACTGGGAAGGATGGAAGAAACTGACAGCCGAACTTGGAGATAAAGTCCAGCTGGTTGGTGACGATTTATTTGTTACAAATACAGAGAGACTGGAAAAAGGAATCAAGATGGGATGCGCAAACTCCATTCTGATCAAGCTGAATCAGATTGGTTCTGTATCCGAGACACTGGAGGCTATTAAGATGGCACACAAAGCCGGATACACGGCAATTGCTTCACATCGTTCTGGCGAGACTGCGGATACTACAATCGCTGACCTGGCAGTTGCGCTTAACACATGCCAGATTAAAACAGGAGCACCGTCAAGATCTGAGCGTGTCGCAAAATACAATCAGCTTCTTCGCATTGAAGAGCAGCTTGGAGATGCAGCTGTATATCCTGGAATCGGAGCATTTAACGTAAAGTAGGAAAATGTAAGAAGATGAAGAACGTTAAGAGCACTTTCCATAAAAATGTTCTTTTCCTAAAATAACAGAATGCGAAACCTATAAAAAGACGTCTGGAACTTGTAGAAGAAATTCATACTTGTTTCAGGCGTTTTTTGCTGTCAATAAAAAAGTTCCTGTGATGCTCTTTTTGTGCTATGATAAGTAAGAACGTTTGTGAAAAAAGAGAAAATACAGAATTACATGGAAGGAAAAGAAAAAATGGCAAAGACCACTCAGAGAGGTAGTTGTGAGACTTGTACGTATTATACATATGATGAAGAATACGAAAGCTATATGTGTGATGTCAATATGGACGAGGACGAATATATGCGTCTGATCTCTGACCAGCACTATCAATGTCCATATTATAGAAATGGTGATGACTATCGCATTGTAAGACACCAGATGTAATCATTTGAAAATCTTATAAAATTGTATGGAATATACATTTAAAGTACATATCTAAAACTTTTATTAAAAACATTTCTCAGTGTGAAAAAGTATACAAATTTACGCTATAATTAGATGAACTAAAAATTACAGTCAAAATATAACTATAGGAGAATTTGAATGCTTCAAATACAACACATCAAAAAAGAGTACCGGACGGGAAGTCTGGTACAGAAGGCTCTGGACGATGTGAGTCTGAATCTGAGAGATAATGAATTCGTAGCAATCTTAGGTCCCAGTGGTTCCGGTAAAACCACGCTTCTGAATATTATCGGAGGACTGGACCGCTATGACAGCGGAGATCTTATCATCAACGGCATTTCCACGAAAAAATATAAGGACAGAGACTGGGATTCGTACCGTAATCATACGATTGGTTTTGTATTCCAAAGCTACAATCTGATTCCGCATCAGACGGTGCTTGCAAATGTTGAGCTGGCACTGACAATTTCGGGAGTCGGGAAGGAAGAAAGAAGAAAGCGTGCAGTGGATGCACTGGAGAAGGTGGGTCTTGGGCAGCAGCTTCATAAGAAGCCGAACCAGATGTCGGGAGGCCAGATGCAGAGAGTTGCAATTGCAAGAGCGCTGGTCAATGATCCGGAGATCCTGCTTGCAGATGAGCCGACAGGAGCACTGGACAGTGACACCAGTGTGCAGGTCATGGATCTTCTTAGAGAGGTGGCGAAAGACCGTCTGGTCGTTATGGTCACACATAACCCGGAACTTGCAGAGCAGTATGCGACCAGGATCGTCAATCTGAAAGATGGAAAGATCCGTTCGGACACCGATGAATATATTGTGGAAGAGGAAAATCTGGCACCGCCGGAGCATAAGAATATGGGGAAATCTTCCATGTCTCTTCTGACGGCATTGTCACTGAGTTTTAATAACTTAAGGACAAAGAAAGCAAGAACTCTTCTGACTTCTTTTGCAGGATCTATTGGAATTATCGGAATTGCACTGATTCTGGCTCTTTCAAATGGCGTCAACGCTTATATCCGGTCCATTGAGGAGGAGACATTGTCTGAATATCCACTGCAGATACAAAGTACCGGATTTGATCTCACTTCCATGATGGTGGGTATGAATGGGGATTCCGGAAGCAGTGATGATAAGAAAAGTGGAAAAGATAAAGACAAGGTAAAGGTCATGCAGGTGGTCACCAATATGTTTTCAAAGATGGATTCCAATGATCTTGGAGCTTTGAAAAGATATCTGGACAGTGGTGAATCTAAGATTCATGACTATACAAAAGCAATAGAATATTCTTACAATGTGATGCCGCAGTTGTTCCGACAGGACGGTGACAATGTTCGTCAGGTCAATCCGGATCAGTCATTTTCCTCATTGGGACTTGGTGCATCAGAAGGCTCGAATAGTCTGATGTCCTCCATGATGAGTACTAATGTGTTCTTTGAGATGCCGGAAAATACGGATCTCTATGAAGAACAGTATGATGTAAAAGCCGGAAGATGGCCGAAAAAATACAATGAATGCGTTCTTGTGCTGACGCCGGATGGTTCTATGAGCGACTTCTTATTATATACATTGGGACTCAGAGACCAGGTTGAACTCGATGATATGATTAAGCAGTTCATCAACGAAGAGACGATAAAAACGCCTGAAAATATTGGAACTTATACTTATGATGATATTTTGGGAAAGACATTTAAACTGGTAAATGCTTCAGATTATTATGAATATGACGATCAATATCGGGTGTGGAAAGACAAAACTGACAATGCGGATTACATGAAAAAACTGGTTGAAGACGGTGAGAATGTAAAAATTGTGGGAATCGTACAGTCAGCCGAAGATGCGAAGGCTTCATCACTGACACCGGGAATTAACTATACTGCAGATCTTGTAAATCATGTGGCAGAACAGGCAAAAGACAGCGAGATTGTAAAACAGCAGCTTGCGAATCCGAATGTAAATGTATTTACCGGGGAAGAATTTGGCAATACAGATGGGAACAATGGATTTGACATGAATTCTCTGTTCAGTATAGATGAGGATGCCATGAAAAACGCATTTGGTTTTGACAGCAGTGCCATGAACAATCTTGGAAGTTCCATGGATCTGTCGGGGCTTGATCTTTCCAAGGCATTTCAGATGGACGGAAATTCCATGGATTTGTCCGGTATGGTGAATCTGGAGCAGATAGAAATCAACATGGACAATATGCCGCAGATGAATCTGGGAGATATTCTTACGAATCTGGATGTACAGGTCAATGCGGATGGCATGCAGAAAATGTTAATTAGCCTTTCGGAAGGGTATCAGGAATATGTAAAGAGCCATCCGGAAGCAGATTATTCCAATCTTGGAAATCAGATTGCAGAATATCTGACTTCCGATCAGGCAAAGGCCATTATTCAGAAATGTTTGAAAGACATTCTGAAAAATAACGGGGAAGTTACGATTACACCAGAGCAGATTCAGAAACTGTTGACCAGCGTGATGAGTGATTTTCAAAGCTGGCTTGTAGAGCAGAACGCTAATCCGGGCGCAGAGGAATTTGGAACGTACTTCCAGCAGTATCTACAGACCGGGCGTGCCAATGCAATTGTAAATAAATGGGCCAATGAAATATTTGGAAATATAGATTTCAACATTTCCAGTGAAACATTGCAAGCTATGGCAAAGGAACTGGCAGAGGGTTATACTGCATATGCAAAAGAAAAGAATTATGCAGATCCGACAAAGATGGCAGAGAATTTTGTGAATTATATAAAGACGGATGATGGAAAGAGGCGTCTGAATCAGGGACTTTCTGAGGCAATCAATATGGACAGTCTCCAAAAGCAAATCAGCACGGCCATGAGTAGCTACATGGGTCAGGCCATGAGTGCATATACCGGTGCCATTTCTCAGGCAATCAGTACACAGATGACATCCGCTATGAGTCAGGTGACCACGCAGCTTGCCGGTGGACTTGAAACGGTTATGACATCTGCCATGAGCCGGATTGGAGAAAATCTGCAAAAAGCACTGGGAGGCTCTATGAATTTTAATGCCGATGCATTTGCAAATGCATTCCAGTTCAATATGACAGAAGATGATCTGACGGAACTTATGATGTCCATGTCCGGAACACAGAGCGCTTCCTATG
Organism: Dorea sp. AGR2135; assembly: GCF_000420885.1. NCBI lineage: Bacteria > Bacillati > Bacillota > Clostridia > Lachnospirales > Lachnospiraceae > Dorea > Dorea sp. AGR2135. Next base: position 56,242 of record NZ_ATVU01000021.1, read on the forward strand.
ATAATAATCTGCAGCAGCTCGGATATGCAGATTTCAGTCATCCGAGTTCCATTTCCATTTATCCAAAAGACTTTGATAACAAAGAAAAAGTGGTAGAGGTTCTGGATCATTATAATCAGCAAATGGAAGACGAGGGAAAAGAAGAACAGGTGATTTCTTATACAGATATAGTAGGAACAATGATGTCATCCGTGACCACTATTATCAATACGATCAGTTATGTATTAATTGCATTTGTGGCAATTTCCCTGATCGTATCATCGATTATGATTGGAGTTATTACCTATATTAGTGTGCTGGAGCGAAAGAAAGAGATTGGTATTTTAAGAGCCATTGGAGCATCCAAAGGAAATATATCACAAGTATTTAATGCAGAGACATTTATCATCGGACTTTGCGCCGGACTTATCGGTATCGGACTGACGCTTTTGATATTGATCCCGGGAAATATGCTGATACATGCACTTGCAGATAATGACCGGGTCAGTGCAATCCTTCCAATCGTACCGGCGATCGTACTGATTCTTTTAAGTGTGGTGCTTACCTTACTTGGCGGATTGATTCCTTCAAGGAAAGCTGCCAAGAGTGATCCGGTGACCGCACTTCGAACGGAATAAAAAAACAGTCCATACAATCTGAAAAGAGCGTATGGGCTGTTTTTTATCTTTTTTGTGTAAGGTATCTTGTTAAAGTCCGTAGTAGTAATAATATTTCTTCTTGATGTTGAAAATCAAGTTTGTTAAACGTAGAAAGAAGAGAACTTTCTTTTTTGGAAAGTAAAAGAGAAGGAGTAGAAGTGCTAATTTCTAAGACTTCATCTGCTGAAAGTCCATACAAATTAATCAGTGTTGCAAATGTTTGAAGATCTGGTTCAGCAACATTATTTTCATAACCGGAAAGGGATTTTTTATTGATACCGGTTAGTTCCATCACTTGTTTCTGAGTGAATTCTTTGTTTTCTCGTGCATTTTTTAAGACAGCGCCAATATCCTTCATATGCCAAAAAACTCCTTTTTATCATTATATTAAGGTAAAGGAATTCTTAAACACCAAAAAGTCTTAAAAATAACGACAAAAATGTTGACGTCTTAGAATATAAGACATATAATGGGAATGCTAGGATAGGCATGCAATGGGATAAGGCAGAAATTAAATAAACGAAAGTGAGGAAAAAACAAGTATGAAGAACAAAGTTCTTAAACAAATGCTTGCGTTTTCTCTGGCTGTCGCTCTTGTAGGGGGGAATTCAGTAGCAACTTTTGCTGCTGAGCCAACTAACGGAACAGAGTCAAGTGCAAATACGCAAGCAGCAACAGATGCAACTGAGGCAACCGCAACTTTTAAAGTGGACAAAACGAAAGGATATTTTTCTGATTTTCCTGATCAAGAGATATCTACACAGGGAGGTTTACAAGACCAGGATTATACTATCACATATTTCCCAGCAGTAGTTGCAAGAGAGGGATATGTATGGACAGGCTGGAAGATCACAGATCAGGATGGAAACAGCACAAATGTTGGAACAGAATATGCCGGAGTTAAAACTTGGATGTTTACTCCTAAGGCTGGAAAAGTAAAGGTAGAGGCTACATTTAAAGAGAATGTTACTAAAAAAACTGCTACATTATATGTTGCATATGTAGATGAGAATGCTCATCAGGTAGGAACAACTCAGCAGAAAATAACAAAAGAAGGTAACGATGGTGAAAATTATACCTTTAACATATCTGATCTTAATGTTCCAGACGGTTATGAGCTTGTCACAGCTACATGGGAGAAAAGTGTAGCATATGGAAGCGAAGATTTTGCTAATGTTACGGTTAAAAAGAAAGAAGCTAAGAAAGCTGATGCTGTTTTACGTGTTCATTATGTAGATGAGAACGGTACACCATTAGATGGATCACAGTATATTGTTTCATTAACAAAGAATGGAACAGTAGGTGAAAAAGCAACATTTGCTGCAACATCCTTTACAGCTCCAGAAGGCTATGAATTAGTTGGTGGTGACATAACTGACGTGGAAGTAGCATATGGAAAAGAAAAAGATGTTAATGTAAAAGTAAAAGCTATTAAAGAAGAAAAAGAAGCAAGAGATGTAATTGTAAACTTCAATGTCGCTCCAGAAGAGGGACAGTTTACAGATCCGGCAGGGGCTAAAGTTGTTACATATACAATTAAAGAAGATTCAGCAGATCAGTTCCTTGTACCTACAGTAAAGGCTAAAGAAGGTTACGAGTTTACAGGTTGGTTAGTAAACGGAAAAGAAGAAGGTTTCTGGAGTGCAGATGCAAAGACATTTGGAATTACAGGCCTTGCTCACTTCCCAGAAGGATCTGACACAGGATACATTGTTGTAACAGCTCAGTTCAAAAAAGCTGAGGCAGCTAAGAGAAGCGTGACAATTAATGTTGCAATCGATCCTGAAAAAGGCGAATTTGTAGGAAGAGATGATAAGTATGCTACAATCACTTATACAGATCTTGATGAGTTTGCTGAGGCACCAATTCTTTTACCAGAAGTAAAGGCTAATGATGGATACAGACTTGCAGGATGGACAGTAGAAGGAAAAGAGTCAATCAAACTTGATGCAAATGCAACAAGTTTAGGATTTGCAGGCCTTGCTCACTTTAACGATGGAGAAAATGTTGGATACATTTCTGTAGAGCCAGTTTTCGAAGAAGTGAAAGAAGAAAAAGCAGCAGTAGTTAATGCAAATGTAGTTGTAGATCCTGAAAAGGGTGAGTTTGAAGGATATGACGGAGCAACAAAGCTTGAGAACAATAATCTTCAGGAAGCTGATGATACACTTGGATTCCTTCCAACTGTAACAGCAAAAGAAGGATATACATGGACAGGCTGGGAAGTAACAAATAAAGCAGGTGAAGTAGTATACACATTAGACACAAACACAAGCTCTATTGCGTTCCCAAAAGGAGTAGAAGATGACTACACAGTAACAGCTACATTTACAGAGAATAAGACAACAGCAGTAGTTAATGCAAATGTAGTTGTAGATCCTGAAAAGGGTGAGTTTGAAGGATATGACGGAGCAACAAAGCTTGAGAACAATAACCTTCAGGAAGCTGATGATACACTTGGATTCCTTCCAACTGTAACAGCAAAAGAAGGATATACATGGACAGGCTGGGAAGTAACAAATAAAGCAGGTGAAGTAGTATATACATTAGACACAAACACAAGCTCTATTGTGTTCCCAAAAGGAGTAGAAGATGACTACACAGTAACAGCTACATTTACAAAAAATAAGACAACAGCAGAACCAGTTGAACAGGTAGACCCAACAGAGCCAGCACAGCCAACTCAGCCAGCTACACCTTCTACAGGCAATACAGCAAACAATACAGCAAACAAAACTACTGACAATAAGAAGGTAGAGAAGACAGCAGCTAAGAAAGCAGAAACAAAGAACGAAAATAAAAAAGCTCCAAAAACAGGTGATGAGAGTATGCCAATCGCTTACATGCTTACACTTGTAGGAGCAGCAGTGGCAGCTATTATTGTTCTGATTAAGAGAAAAAGAACAATCTAGAAACTGTGAATAATCACATGAAACACAAAAGACGGTATCGAAGATATCGGAATAAAAAGAAAAAAGCCTATATCCTGGCAGCCCTGATCTTATGCATAGTCATTGCGGCGGTAGCAGTTTTTGCTATCAGCCGCATGGCTGGTAAAGAGCAGACATCAAAAAATCAGACAGAAGTAAAAGCGCTTGTTATTAATGCTGAAAAAGTAGACGAAAGCAAACTGAAAGATTTGATTGAAAGTGCCGGAAAGATTAATCAGAGTGTTTATACAGATGAAACAGTAAATACTTTAAATCAGGCAAAAGAAGAGGCCGAAGAAACGATTCAGGGAAAGCCAAATCAGGAAGAGGTAGAAGATTCATATTTGAATCTGGTAAATGCAATTCAGTCACTGCAGAAAAAATAATGATATTTAATGTAATGTTTAGATTTTATAAAATGGAAACTAGATAAATCTACCTGTTGTAAAAAACGGGTAAATGAGTTATAATAATTCAAGAAGTAAGAACCTGGGATGCACGATAACTCCTGTTATTTTGAACCTACATCACTTTAAACGGGACTCTTATATCTTCGTAATATGTCGAGCCTTCATTATGCAGAGGATGGCAGAAAAGCGAATGCGGACACCCACCTAGCAGACAGCTAGGAGTCAAAATACAGGAACCGGCATTTTGGGGAACATACAAAAGATAAAGGACAGTCGTTTGCGCGGCTGTCTTTTTCTAATGTGAGGGGGGACATTTATTTAATTCCCCTTCTACTTGAGTGGGTGTTGAATCAATCATAGGACATAATGATTACTATGAAACAAAAACTACCGGGTAGCCAAAAAAAGCGCAAACTACCCCTTATCAAACTTTTGATTGTTTATTTTGAATTAAACTGGCAAGCTTATGCGGCTACTATAGGAGCTTCCCAGCCAAGTGTTTTTAACTTTTTTAGATATGCGTTTATCTTACGTTCCTTGTTGAATTGATTATAATAATCGGCTCCCAAATCCTTGAACATAACACCATCTTTAAGGATGTGGTAAATCGAAATCAGCATGGAATGGGCAACTGCCACATATGCACGCTTTGGTCCGCGATGAGCACTGATTCTCATATACTGCGCATAGAAATAGGATTTCTT
>NZ_ATVU01000022.1:0-57626 GCF_000420885.1 Dorea sp. AGR2135
TTGCAAAGAGTATTTACGGGTTCTGCCCGTTGATGCATAAAAATGGTTTCTAAAGGAAATCGGAATAATTTCATCAATGTCGATATGAGTTTCTAATAGAGAGAGAAACGCAGGTTTGTCATTATCAAGTTTTTCTTGGCAATCTGTAAAAATTTCTGCCAAAGAAAGCTGTTTATATGGTATCATAGGTATCAGAATAACTCCTTTCTTGGGTGATGGTTTTTAGTTTTTAGTCAACTCTATTATACCATATCCAGTGAGGGGTTATTTGTTTTTCATAACAGAAAAATGCCGTATTCATGCGGCTTGTGGCGTTTCGCAAACGCCTAATAATTTTGCAAAATTGAAAGGAGACTATCATCATGGCATTTGACATCACACCTTATGTAGACAAGACACCAGCGGAGGTTCGGGCACTCTGCCGAGATGGAGTTATTGACTTCCCGACCGCAGGAATGTGCCGTGGTTACGCACAGGCAAACCTTGTAATCCTGCCTCCGGAATACGCAGCAGATTTCGAAGAATTTGCAAAAAAGAATCCATTTCCTTGTCCGATTCTTGAAATCATCAAAGGAACGCCCGACACACACGCCATGGGCGAAGGCGGTAATATCTGCACTGATATTCCAAGATACCGTATCTACGAAAACGGCGTATTTACAAAAGAACTGACTGACGTATCTTCTTATTGGAAAGAAGGCTATGTCGGCTTCCTGATTGGCTGCTCTTTCTCTTTTGAAGAGACATTGATCAAAGAAGGAATCGAAATCCGTCACATTTCCCAGGGACGTAACGTACCCATGTTTAAGACGAATATCCAAACCGTTCCTGTTGGACCATTTTCCGGTCCTATGGTATGCTCCATGCGCCCGATGACTCCGGAAAATGCACAGAAAGCTTATGATATTACAGTGAAGATGCCAAATGTACACGGTGCTCCGGTACAGATGGGCAATCCGGAAGAAGTCGGTGTTATGGATGTCATGAAACCGGATTACGGCGAAGCCGTTGACATTTACGAAGGTGAAATCCCTGTATTCTGGCCATGCGGCGTTACACCTCAGGCTGCCATCGAAAATGCAAAACTTCCAATCGTAATCACACATGCACCGGGACATATGTTTATTACAGATATCCTGAATTCTGAGTTGAATGATTATCTGGAAGCGCAGAAAAATAAATAGACTTTGAAATAAACTTTTATGCTGCTACAAGATGGTGGAAAATAACGTTGCAGAAGCATTCTTTATCAACCCACACCAGCTATGTGGCAGTTTTTACAAATATGGTAATTACATGCAGGAGGTACTATGACCGGGCCGAAGGAACTTATTGACAAATTACATAAAAATCAGGAGCTTTCACTTGAAGAGTGGACCGAACTGATTAAGAATCGCACGCCGGAACTTTCCGAGTACCTTTTCGAACTTGCCAGAGAAGAACGCCACAAATACTATGGGCATGACGTTTATGTCCGTGGTCTGATAGAGTTTACAAACTATTGTCGAAACGATTGCCTCTATTGTGGTATTCGAAAAAGTAATGCAGCAGCACACCGGTATCGTCTGGACGAGGATACCATTCTTCGCTGCTGCCAGGAAGGCTATGATTTGGGATTTCGCACATTTGTCCTGCAAGGTGGAGAAGATGGATATTTTACAGAAGAGAGGATTATCCACATTGTCAGACGAATCCGAGAACATTTTCCACAATGTGCGATCACTCTTTCCATTGGAGAGTGGAAAAAAGACAGTTATCAGGCATTCTTTGATGCTGGCGCAGACCGTTATCTCTTGCGCCATGAGACTTACAATCCTGAACACTACGCTAAGCTCCACCCGCCAATCTTAAGTGCTGCTCACAGACAGCAGTGTCTCTGGGATTTGAAAGATATCGGATATCAGGTCGGAACCGGATTTATGGTTGGAGCACCTTATCAGACACCAGAATATCTGGCAGAAGATATGTTATTCTTAAAGGAACTTAATCCTCATATGGTAGGAATCGGACCTTTCATTCCGCATCATGATACGCCATTTGCTGACCAGCCTGCCGGTACACTAGAGCTTACGCTCTTTATGCTTGGCCTGATCCGGCTAATGCTGCCGAAGGTTCTGCTTCCGGCTACGACCGCGCTTGGAACCATTCACCCGAAAGGCCGTGAGCTTGGAATCCTTGCAGGTGCAAATGTTGTCATGCCGAACCTGTCACCGACAGAAGTACGAAAGGATTATCTTCTCTACGATAATAAAATCTGTACCGGTGACGAATCGGCACAATGCCGGCACTGTCTGGAACGCCGCATGGCATCTGTCGGATACCAGGTGGTGACTTCTAGAGGAGACTCACTCAATATTTAAAGTTGAACACACGTGCAAAATCATTTACAACGTCACTATTTTATATCTATTCAAGAATGTGCTTTGGCACATTCTTTGTTATAAGGAGTTCCATTATGAGCTTAAATAATACACCGTCTGCCGAGCGGCTTCATATCGGTATCTTTGGAAAACGAAATGCTGGAAAATCCAGCGTTATCAATGCTTTGACTGGGCAGAATCTTGCCATTGTGTCTGATATCAAAGGCACAACGACAGATCCAGTCTTAAAATCTATGGAGCTTTTACCTTTGGGTCCAGTCGTCATCATCGATACTCCGGGACTTGATGATGATGCCGATGTTCTTGGCACACTGCGTATTCAAAAAGCTTATCAGATGCTAAATAAAACAGATATTGCAATTCTTGTTATAGACGGGACTGTCGGTATGACTGAAGAAGATAAAAAAATTCTTACCCACATTCAGGATAAGAAGATTCCTTATATTGTTGTATTGAATAAAGCAGATCTGGCTGTCTCCAGCGTCTGTCCAGGCAACCTGTCTGATTCTATTGTCGAATCCTGCCAAATTCCTTCTGAACACATTTTGTGGGTCAGTGCACAGAACCACAGCAATATCCAGGAACTGAAGGAATTAATCGGAAAGCTCATTCCTTCTTCTGATAATGACCGGTATATCGTACGCGACCTGATCCGTCCAATGGACCTGATTGTTCTTGTTGTGCCAATCGATTCTGCTGCACCAAAAGGCAGACTGATTCTTCCACAGCAGCAGACCATCCGTGATATTCTGGAGTCCGGTGCCGTTTCCATTGTTGTAAGAGAAACAGAACTGGCTGATACATTAAAAAAACTCGGTCGCGATCCAGATCTGGTCATTACAGACAGTCAGGCCTTCAAACAAGTATCTGCCATTGTTCCTGAACATGTACCATTAACTTCATTTTCCATACTATTTGCAAGATATAAAGGAAACCTGAAAACAGTAGTGCATGGCGCATATACACTGGACAAATTAAAAAAAGGTGACAAAATTCTGATCAGCGAAGGATGCACACATCACCGCCAATGTGGTGATATCGGAACAGTCAAACTTCCAAATCTGATTCGCCGATACACAAAAAAAGATTTTGAATTTGAATTTACAAGCGGAACTGAATTTCCACTGAATCTTTCCGAATACCAGCTCATTATCCACTGCGGAGGCTGTATGTTAAATGAACGAGAAATGAAATATCGTCTAAAATGTGCCGAAGATGCACACATTCCTATGACAAACTATGGAACTGCGATTGCTTATATGAACGGAATCTTGAACCGGAGCATCTCTATCTTTCGAGACACGTTGGACTTAAAGGAAATCTAAATCTTGTAACGGACTACATTGTATGTTCATCCTTCACCAGAAAAGCACCTTCGGGTGCTTTTCTGCAAGGAGATCAACGTAAGTAATTCTGTTTAATTATTTATGTTTATAGACCCGATAATGTTCTCATTACCAAATCTACATCTTTATTTTCGAGTTCCTGAATGATATGCAGATATGTTTTCTGCGTTGTTGTCATACTGGCATGCCCCAGGCGTCTGGCCACACTGGCAATTGATACACCTGCAAACAGAAGAAGAGATGCATGTGTATGTCTAAGTCCATGAATAGAAATCTCTGAAATTCCACATGCCTTGCAATGCCGAGTGAGTACATCATTCACTGTAGAATTATAAATCTTTGTTTCTTCCACAAAAATCGGTTTATCTTCTGGCAGATTTTTAGTAAGTTCTGAAAATTTCACAACAATCTGCCAGTCAATTTGAATTTTTCTCACCGACGAATTATTCTTTGTTGGAAGAAATCCTCCATTCCCCTTATAATCCCATGTTTTACTAATTGACAATGTTTGTCTGGCAAAATCAAAGTCCGAAGGAGTAATTGCAAGTGCTTCTGAAAACCGCATACCGGTCTTTGCAACCAATAGAATAAACCAGTCCCAGTTTACCTCTTCTCGAATATCAAGGTGTGCAATTAATGTATGTAATTCAAACTGATTTAAATATTTTATCTTTTTTGTTCTGGGAGATTTTCCCTTGATGATTGCCTTTCTAGTAGGATCTCTCTCTATCATCCCTTCATCTACTGCATCTAGAATTGCTCCTTTCAACTGATGATGAAAATCAAGCGTTGTCTGTCGTTCATGGTCTTTGGCATAATCATTCAACAATTTCTGATAAGCAGTCCTGGTAAGTTCGCATACCTTCAATTCAGGGGCAAGTTTTTCTACCCATTTCTGTGTCATCAGATACTTTGCCATCGTAGCATCTCTGATTGCACCTTTTTTGTACACCTCAATCCACTGTTTATAGTACTCATAAAATAATTGCATTTTGCTTGTATCCTGTTGCATAAGCTTCTCTTCCTTTCCCGAATCACTTACGCTGATACAGACAATTAACCATCTATTTTTCCCTTATGCAACACTAATCAATGGTTTTATTTCCTCATCTAAAGTTTTCTTTAATTCTGCCATACACTTCGCATAATATTTGAATTTTGGAAGTGCCTTTTCTTGTACGGATTTATAACTCTGATAGTCAATTGTAGCCTTGATCACGCTTTCGTTTGGTATTTCCCCGTTTCTGTAATGAAGAGCCGCATACATAACATCTTCCTTCGATGCATACCAAGTCACACAGAAATCCGAAATCACCTTTTCAATACAATCACGTTTCATGCTTTCCACAATATTTAAGATAGACTGCCCCTTATATTTGTTTTCATCTGCCTCAATTTCACTGACCAGATTCGTCATAATCTCGGCTACCTTTGGATTATCTTTCCGCATTTCCTCAATATACTGCTTCACTTCATCAATCTGTTTTTGACGTTCTTCCGGAGATACAGCTTCTGCATCTTCATCAGGTGTTACAATATTCTGAATCAGATTAATAATATACTCATAATCAATCTTTGTACTGCTGTATGCCATCAGCTCATAATCCACGTCTATCGTTTCATCTTCCGGTGGTTCCTTTCCTGGATCGTCTCCACCACCTTCTGCTATTTTTATTTCTTCTACTGCATTTTTATAAACCCCGGCATACTTATCGTATTCCTCTTCTGTGATACCATAATCCTCAAGCATACTGTCATCATACTGGGTAAATGATTTGAGCTGAGCAAATAATCGGTCAAAGGTCTGGAACATCTTGACAAACACTTTTTTCTCTTTGATTGACATCGGTGTTACTTCTTCAGGTGTTTCTGCTGATACTCTTAATGCTGCCAAGGATTTGCGAAATGCTGGTTCTATTTCTTCCCATTCTGCTAAAATGGCTACTCCTGCACTTCCAGCAGAATATAATTTCACTGCATTATCAACACTTTCCTTAAATAACTTTGGTGCCTGGAAAGTAACAATCTGTCCGTATGTTTTGTTTTTATCGAAAATACGGTTTGTCCTTGAAAATGCCTGTATCAGATCATGTGGTCCCATCGGCTGTCTGTCAATAAAAATCGTGGACATACATGGCGCATCAAATCCTGTTAACAGGCGGTCTACCACAATGACCAGATCCAGCTGCTCACTTCTGCTCTTGAATTTTGCGTCTTTTCGTGCGAGACGTTTATTCAGATTTCCATTGTATCCCTGAATCTGTGAAAGCTCATATTTTGTACCAAACATCTGATTGTAATCATCTAGTGATTTCTGCATCTTTTCCTGGTTGACGTGGGAACCTTCTTCATTTTCCGTTACTGAATAAGTAATTGCAAATTTCGGAAAATCGGGAAGAACCTGTTTAATCTTCTCATCAATCTCTAATGAAGTTTCTCCATTTTTTACCTTTGTCAGAAGTTCATAATATTTCTGTGCTATCTGAATAGAACTCGTTGTCAAAAGGCCTTCATATGTTTGTCCTTTTCCATTCTGGAAGCCTAGCTTGTGATAAGATTTATTCAAGATGATATCTAATACCCTAAGCATATGGGTTTCATTATCATATGCACTGGCATCTGTCTCATCTGTAATATTTTTCGGACCATTATGCTCTACCTGAAAGCCAAGTACAGCATTATCATGAATTGCATTTTGAATTGTATATTTGTGAAGTCTTTTTCCATACAATTCTTCTGTTGTACGTGGCAGATCACCCATCTGCGGATATGGATTCTCCGCAAATCTCGGAGTTCCTGTGAATCCATACCAAAGTGATCTTCCGAAAAAGCGCTCTAGTTCACGCTTTGTTTTTGGAGTAACTGCTCTGTGACATTCATCTACTACAAAAGCAATTTTCAAATTTTTAATCTTGCTGTATTCAGATGTTCCTTCTTGTAATCTTTTACTAATCAGAATCTGCATTTTCTGAATCGTTGTAACGATTACCTGACGATCATCAGATTTTAATTTCTTTTTTAAATCATTTACATTGTCCGTCTCATCTACATCGACCAAATCGTTATTCGCATAAGCCTGAAATGCCATAGTGGTCTGGGTATCCAAATCTTTACGGTCAATCAAAAAAATTGCTTTATCAATCGCAGGAATATCCATCAGTAAATTTCTGGTTGCTTTATAAGAAGTAAGCGTCTTTCCAGATCCGGTCGTATGCCAGACAAAACCTGATTTTCCCGTCTTTGATGCCTCACGTATAGACTCAATGGCATGAATCTGATATGGTCGAAGTAAAATCAATCGCTTTGCATCTTCATCCAAAACTGTATATCTGGCAATCATCTCATGGGCTTCCGGAATACGAAGAACATTCTTTGCAAAATCAATATAATCAGCCACCGGATTATTCTCCGTATCTACCCAACCGCTCATAAATTTAGGATTCAACTCTGTATCACTTGCTGCAGCAAAATATTTTGTATCTACTCCATTACTGATTACAAACATCTGGACAGCCGAAAAAATACCAGTAAACTTTCCTTCACTGATATATTTTTTTATCTGATAAAAAGCATCCATGTAAGAGTGCTGTCTGTTCTTTAATTCAATATGTATCATCGGAAGACCATTAATCATAAGTGTAACATCAAATCTTCTGTCCCTTGCAACCGTAGTGATATCATCGTCCTTTAACGCATTATATTGGTTGATAACCTCGTAAACACTGCTTCCACCTGCAATATGCTCATGATTCATCACAACTAAATGCAATTTTTCTGTATCCCTTTGTACATGAACCATTGCCTTTCCATTTTCGCCAACTAGCCATTCACCAGCCTTATAGAACGAAGAAAACTGCAGCTGGTTCTTAACCTGTTCAAACTCTGCATCAGACAAAGGCTGTCCATCCAGACGCGCTTTATTATTCTGCTCTAGAATATATCTAAAATTCTTCCAAAGATCTTCCTCTGTCTTTAAATCTTCACGGTAAGTCCATTGAGACTCTCCAAAAACTAGCTGTTCTATTAATTTATCTTCTATTACTTTCTCTAATTCTGGCATTTTCTTTTTCTCCTTTGTGATGATTAGCGTGGTTTTTTCATATATTCGGGTATTTAACACATAAATTTGCTTCCGATGGTGAAGAGTGATGAGGTTGTCGAGGGAGTCAAAATACTCTCCGATTTTTTTCTGCTCCGCTAAACACGGAACCATAATTTCAAAATTTCTAATATCATTTAAACTAAGATGTGGAACAGCTGTTTCTGTCTTGTTCATTTCGATATATCTTAAAAAATCACGTTGGATGGTCTGGTACATGAAATCTTGACTAGCAAATTTGTTATTCGTTCTTGCCCTTGTCACTCGTTGAACAAGTAATGCAGGAAGCTGGTTTTCCTTGATTTTTGCGTAACTTTTTCCTATTAATGCCCCATCCATTTGAATTAGAATGTCACCATCTTTAAGCAAAAAATTTTCTAATCCAACACATGAATTCCATTTCACGCAAATATCTTCTGAAAAATCTAAGTACCCTCTTTTGACATTCATGCCACGAACAAGTTTAATGCCATCTTCAGAAAACTTATCACTCTCAAAAGGATATCCTGTCATCAAATCGTTATAATCTCCGAACTTACGCTGTTCCCAATCATTTGGCCCTCATTTCATTAATATCTTATACCTACACTAATAAGCTGTGACAGTATCGTTTATATTAAAAATTTCATATTTCTGCTTGAATAATATGTCCAAAATTCATTTCATCCTTGAATAAATCGTAGACATATTCAGGGCTTTCCAAATATAATCCTGTATCTTTATCTATAAGTTTTTCAAAAACTTCTGAATTGTAAAATTTATTCATTGCCTCATCGTATTCTATACTCTGATCGGTACTAATCATATCAATAATATCCTGTATCGAATATTCCAATAACTGATCTTTTTTACACATTTTTACTCATCACCTTTCTCAAAAGTTTCACACTATTTTCAGTATGAAAAGAATATTGTGAAGAAGTCTTTTTATAAATCATTCCCTTTAACAATGTTTCAAAATCTATAATTTCATTTTCGTACTGTCGAAACAACAAAGCCATATTGTCATCTGCAACAGGACCTATAACAATATCATACTTGTTATCTTTGTTACACAAAACATCCTGTACATCTGTAAATGTCCTACTTCTATTATTCATTATAAATTTTGCCCATTCTTCTGTTGTCTGTATGCCAAAATCCTTAATTCTGAGAGTATGCAAATCTTTAAAATTATCATTTATCTCATAAACATTCAAAATCGGTGATTTACCATAAATATTTGCTACTCTTATCGCCATTTTTTCAGCTTGTTCTTCAATATCTGTCAGATAAAATCCCTGACCAAAATCCTTATATGGTCTGCACATTGCCAGATTTATATTACCAATCGCTATATTGCTCCCATGATATAATCTCATAATGTACCTCCATTTTTTTTACATAAAATTCTCAAATCATCTAATATGGTATCAAAGTCCAATGTATGTTCCACATCATAATTCTCTTTAATAAAAGCTATTCCTTTAAACTGAAAGAGATACTGAAATGCTTCTTTAGCACTTAGCTTATGCCTAGTGGCAAATTCATTTACACATGCAACAGTAAAACCAATTTTTCTTTTCTGCTCACTCATTAAAACAACTTCCTTCCTGCATTTAAACATGCCTAACCATTGCCTATAGTTTAATCGTATCGTAAGTCCTTTTATTTTTTATAAAAAACACATTGCTTATCAAACTTATCTGTTTTTGTTCTAATCATAATATGAAAGCTGAATTTTTTCTATACAAACATATTTTGTAACATGAATTTCTTTATATTTCGTAATTCATCACACTTCTGCTGGTGAAGAGTGATGAGATGGTCGAGAGACTCCAAATAGTCTCCTATTTTTCTCTGTTCTTCTATTGATGTATACGGAATTTCAATAGTCTTCATTCCAGCAATATCTATACTTCTTCCATCTCTTATCCCATATACATGTGGTACTAATTTATGCTTTATAAATTCATGGGAACGAAAGTATGGATAATAGAATCTTGAATCTGCTACATCACTATGAAATGTATGATATGCAGGGCTTATAATGCCATCTAACAATGATTTTTCAAGTCCTCCTTCAAAGGAACGAAGATGCACTATGAAGTCATCTTTCCGTACCATTTTATAATTAGACAAATTAGATTCATCATACATTAAATTTCGGTCAGATTCTTCTCTTTTAACTGTTCCTCCACCCTGAATAATAGTAAGCGCCGGCAGCTCCGTATGGTTCTTTTCAGAGTATTCTTTAAACACTTCTCCCAACTTACGCTGTTCCCAATCTTCAGTAAATCCTGAAAATCTAATTTGTGGAACTAACTGTCCATTTTGCGGAAACATTTTTTGAAGCATATATTTCTTCAAAGTTTTCATCTCTTCGCGCTTTCGCTGGTGAAGAGTGATGAGGTGGTCGAGACAATTAAAATACCTTCCAATAGCCTTCTGTTCATTTAATGACGGAAAGGAAAATTGCATCTTCCCAATTTCCTGAAAATTAAGACCTTCCCGACCACCTCCAGCCTGACTTGCATCAATCTGTTTCTGACCATTATCTGAAGATAAATTCAGTTGAATAAAATCAGGCTGATGTCCTTCTGTTGGTCTAATAATACAAACATGCTGATTAACATTTGCGGACTCTAATCCTTCATATACGGCACTTCTTCCAATTGAAGCACCAGTTATATTCAGTAAAACATCATTGGTATAAACTCGAGAGTTTGCCATTAATTCATCTGTTGCTTCATCAATGTAAACGATATCTGCAAAATCCACCTTATCACCGTTCACATTCTGAGATCTGATAAGTGGAATTCCTGTCTCAACATACGCACTTTTTCCACCTAAAGGAGTTTTTCCACTACCTATTTTAACAGTGATATTCCCTAACTTACGCTGTTCCCAATCTTCTTGGTACCCTTTAAATCTAATCTTTGGTTTTTCCATAACTATTACCCCTCCAGCTTTCCAATCAAATCGTTTAACGAAGAAATAATATCCGGATTCGGTGATGTCAACTCCTTAAGAAGAGATACAAAGTCACTTTTAACACGTTCCAGTTCATCGTCTGTTTTTTTCATATCCTGCAGTAATGCGTTGATATCCACATCTTCTTCTTTTTCGAAATTATCAACATAACGAGGAATATTAAGATTAAAATCATTTTTTTCAATATCCTCAAAACTTGCCAGATAGGATTCTTTTTCTACAGTTTTTCGGTCACTGTACAGCGCCAAGACTTCATCAATGTGTTCATCTGTCATTTCGTTCTGCTTCTTACCTTTATTAAATTTTTTTGAAGCATCAATAAATAAAACATCTCGTCCGTCTCTATGCTTTTTTAAGACAATGATACACGTCGGAATGGACGTATTGTAAAATAAATTTGCCGGGAGTCCAATCACTGCATAAATATTACCAGAGCGAAGTAATTTTTCCCTGATTTTTCCTTCTGCCGCTCCTCGAAAAAGAACTCCATGTGGTAAAACAATTGCCATTGTTCCGTTATTCTTCAGATGATACAATCCATGTAACAAAAATGCATAATCGGCCTTTGACTTTGGAGCCAATACACCATAATCACTAAAGCGTTCATCCTGAAGGAATCCTGCCGCCGCACTCCATTTAGCTGAATATGGAGGATTCATAAGAACCATGTTAAAATCTGTTTCCTCACCTGTTGGCCAGTCTCCATCTAATGTATCTCCATTTCGAAGATGCTGGTTTTCCGCCACTATTCCGTGTAAGAACATGTTCATTCTTGCCAGGTTATATGTTGATGTATTCTGTTCCTGTCCATAGTATTTGATATATTCTGGTGCAAATGCATATTTTTTAGCATTTAACAATAAAGATCCTGATCCCATGCATGGATCATATACAGATAATCCCTTTCTGTCCTCCTGCCCTGAAATAGCAATTTTCGTTAATATCTTTGATACTGCCTGCGGAGTATAGAATTCTCCCGCTTTCTTTCCTGTCTCAGATGCGAATTGTCCAATCAAGTATTCATAAGCATTTCCAAGTATTTCTGCATCTGAATTTAACAGATCTGCTTTATCAATCTCTTTTATAAGACTCGCAACTGTATCACTCTGTTTCTGATCTCCTGCTCCTAACCGATTTGAATACAAATCGATATCTGTAAACAAATCGGCAAAAATTGGATCACTCTGTTCTATATTGTTAAATCCTTTCTGCAACTGCTCACGGTTAAAAGAATTATTTCTTGCTGCATCAGCAAAATTGGTGTAAGTAAGTTCAGGCTCCATAACATAGTGGCATTCTTCTGAAAGCTGATCTTTCAGTTCTTCTGCACTCTCATCCTTCAGAGCTTCTTTATACGCCTCTAGTGCTTCTTTCAATGTAGATGGTTTTTCATCATAGAGCAGATCATATACTTTTATCAAAAAGGAATCTGAAAGGTATTTATAAAAGACAATACCTAACAAGTAATCCTTATATTCATTTGCATCCATTTTTGAACGCAAAATATCCGCTCCGCTCCATAATACGCTAATCAAGTCCTTGCTGTTTTCTATTTCTGCCATATTTATTTATCCTCCATTGTTTTATGAATGTTTCCAGCTTTTTAGTCATTGTATTTGATTTTTTCTCTGTAATAAATTTGGAAGATTGGATAGTATCTACCAAAAGTTTTAATTTAAGTATACCATAGGCATAAGTCATATAGTGCATCTTTTCACACAAAACTCATGGAAACAGCAAGTGATACTGGGTGGAAAAAAGATAGTTCAGAGGCTATAATGTAGATATTGCCAAAAGGCGTAGAGATGATAAATTGCAGGAGGATATCTATGATTCAGGAAATTGAAAACAGAAGAAGTATAAGAAAATATAAAGCGGATAAAATTAACAAGGAATTAATTGAAGATATGATATATAGTGCGACTCTTGCTCCGTCTGCCAAAAACAGGCAGCCTTGGAAGTTTATTGTATATCAAGGCAAAGAAAAAGAGAAATTGGTTGATGTTATGCTCCAGGGTATAAATTCAGAAAAAATCACGCACGCACTTATGAAAGAATGGGCGTTTGCCATACCAGATGCTGAGAATACTGTCAGAATTATGGAAGAGGCGCCATGTCTTATAGCAGTGCTTAACACAAATCAGAAAACTCCATTTGAAGGTATTGAAAATGAAAAACGCATCGTGGAAATTTGCGATTCACTATCCATAGGCGCTGCTATTGAAAACATGATATTGACAGCAACAGAACATGGATTAGGTACATTATGGATTGCAAATACATGTTTTGCGTATAATGAACTTGTAGATTTTATCAAAACAGACAACCAGTTAACCGGAATTGTTGCTGTTGGATTTGCAAATGAAGCTCCAGCTAAAAGACCACGGAAGCCATTCACAGATATTGTTGAATACCGATAAGTACATATGCACTTCCCCCTTCCTTTCTATGATTTAGATCGGAAGGGACTTAAAGAATCCGTTGCTGTTGCTTTTATTTCTATCCCAACATTTGAATCTGGTTTCTGCTAATCCTCTTTCAAAGAGCATAAAATGTCTGTTATTTGCTCCAAGCTTTCTGCAAAATATATTCCTTTTTGTCTTTCCTCTGATGACAATCCCATGTCAATCATATGTTTAAGCATTGCTTTTAAGCCATCATAGTAACCATTAAGATTATATACAATACACGGTGCATTTAACTGCTTCAGTGATACTTTTGACATAATCTCAGTTATTTCTTCCAAAGTACCTGTTCCTCCAGGAAATGCAATAAATGCATTGCCAAGTTCAATCATTTTGTTTTTTCGTTCCGACATATCCTTAGTTACGATCAGTTTTGTAATTCCTTCGTGCTGAAATTCATTTTCAATAAAAAATTGTGGCTCAACACCCGTAACATTACCGCCTGCACTCAATACACTATCGGCTAATGCTCCCATCAAACCGCTTTTAGAGCCTCCGTAAATAAGTGCGTTGCCACTTTTTCCAATCCAGGTTCCCAGTTCTTTGACTGCCCTTTTTAACGACGGATTGTTACCTTCATTTGCACCAAGATATACTGTAATATTCATTTCATTTTTCTCCTTTGTAAAAAAGTATTTTTCCAACCTCAACTCCGCACTTTTTCTTTATCTGTGAATTCAAAAATACCCTCTGCATTCATCCTGCTTTTATTTTAGTCGGGGCGAATAACCGTCTCAACGGTGCTTTCGTTGTCCCAACAAAGTTCCTGTGTTTCCCTGTCTCCAAAATACACCGGAAAACGGAACTTTATGTGCTTCAGAAATCTGCCATCTGGCTGCTCCTGCTCGTAAATGTCCACCTGTTCCACAAAGCTGTTAAGAAATTCTTTCTTCGCCAGGTCGGTGAATTTATCATATAGTTTATCAAAATATAAAAGAAATTGATAGACGTTTTCTTCTGATATTTTCTGTTGCCGGATATTCAGCAGGCGGTTCTTGACTTCTTCTATACTGTTCTCCACGCCTTCAATCTCATCATACAGACGATATAAGCGTGTCTCCATTGTCTGAACAAGGATATTCTCCCGTTCGATCTCTGCCACCGCAGACAGGACAGAAATTTAAGGCGGGCAACTTGCCCGCCGTAAATCTTTAAATTATGCTTTGATTTTTCCAGAAAATATTTTACTTACTTTGTTTTTCATGAGTATGAATACAATTTTTACTTATTTCCGTATCTGCGAAAACTCTTATAAATAAAAGGCAGTAAGGCTATTGCCATCACTGTATACATTACCATTACAAGCGGAATTTGTCGAAATACACAATTCCCAATCTGATAAATAAGTGGGACTTTTACACTTGCCTGTACATTTGTCAAAATTGTTGGTATCAAATTGAAAAGCGTTGTATACCCAGAAAGTGCCCGTCCTATAAATGGCAATAAGCAATATAAAAAGAACGGAATGCAAACAGCGACACTAATTGTATGCATTTTAGCCACTACTAACATAGACACTACAGCCGCCAGCATACTGGCTATAAATCCACATACAACTGTCAACAAATAGTATTGTCCATATGACATAATGTAAATACTATATGCCTGATACATTTGATAAGGTGTATTCATACCACTGGTTCCCATAATTCCAAAACAAATCACACTAAGTAATATAATTCCCATACAATAAATCATAACTGTCGTAGCTATTCCTGCCAGTATTTTTGTTTTAACAGCTTTTGTACGTCCATACTTTGTAGAGAAAAATACTGCATCTGCTTTTGTCTGAAAATCATCTGCAAATATTCCAGCACAAATAAAACCAACTATGATTGCCAGAATAATAGAATACGTTTCTACATACATAATCATAGTATCCCATGAACTATAAGATTCGTATTCTACTGGTAATTTTATTTCATTATATTTCTTTTCCAAGTATTTTTTCTGTACAGAAGTCTTTCCATACTCTTCTGCCATCTTTTCCATATTTTTATGATAAGTGTCATAGAACTCTTGCACATTTTCTTCTGTAATTTGATTCAGAACACTTTCATCATATTCTGCATCCGGTGTTAATACCGATATTATAAAACCCCTAATATCATCTATCGGTTGTAATGTCGTTCCGTAAATCGCATTTTCTTCTGAGGATTGTGTCATCGCATTTTTATTTTGTTCTATAACTTTTCCAAGTTCATCTTCTGTCAATGTACCTTTCCATGCTCGTCTGTTATCTGTAAGTTTTCTTGTTGCCATAATTCCAGTACTAGCATTTCCATTCTCATCCACATAGCGATTACTTGTAACTGCAAATCCGCTAAAAATGACAGCAAGTATCAATGCCAATCCGATTGCAAATACATTAATTTTCTTTGAAAAAATTCGTTTTAATTCTAATTTAAGCATCTTGTTTTTCCTCCGATTTTTCTCCAAAATAAAATAGAAATGCATCTTCCAGATTTTTTTCTACAGCCACAGCATCTTCTGTTGGCTTTTCTATTGAAATAATTCTAAGCTCTGCTCCGGTTTTTGTTGTTTTTATATTTCCAACCAAATATTCATTCATATATTTGTCTATCATACTTCTCGAAACATTACATTGCCATACCTTTTCTTTCATAGAAGATACTAAATCTTCCGCAGTACCTGCATAAAAAAGTTCTCCATCTTTCATTAACATAATGTTATTCGCAATGTACTCAATATCCGATACAATATGTGTAGACAAGAGCACCAAACGTTCTTCCGACAATTCACTAATTAAATTACGAAAACGTATTCTTTCATTCGGGTCTAATCCAGCGGTAGGTTCGTCCAGGACAAGAATTTGCGGATCGTTTAACATCGCCTGTGCTATTCCTACACGTCTAACCATTCCTCCAGACAAATTCTTCATTTTTCTTTTACTGAATTTTTCCATTCCTACTTGATTTAATAATTGCTTCACTTTTTTTCTGGCAAACGGCATTTTTAACCCTTTTATAGAAGAAATGTACATCATATAATCATATACGGTCAAATCTGGATAATATCCAAAATCCTGTGGTAAATATCCCAGAACTTCTCGGTATTCACCTCCTAATTTCCATATATCTTTACCATTCCATAATATTTGTCCTTCTGATGGTTGAACAATCGTACAAAGCATACGCATTAATGTGGTCTTTCCTGCTCCATTTACTCCAAGCAGTCCATAAATTCCTTTTTCCATAACACAGTTCACTTTATTAACAGCATTTACTTCTCCGTATTGTTTTGTTACATTTTTAAATTCTAATTTCATACGTGTAATCCTCCAAAATTTTTTCATCAAATACTAATGACTTCTGAACACAAAAAACAAAATATACAAAAGTCAATATCAGCATAGCCACCCATACCGGAGTTACAATTTTCTGATAAATAACATCATTTGCAACAATCATCATCCATAAACCAACCCATACCAAACAGGAAAGCACTGCTATATATTCTGATTTTTCCCATCTGCTGTACAATACACGAAAACATATACAACATGAAACATTTACCGGAAGCAAAAAATTAACCACCAAATTACTGAACGAGAGTATTGTTGTTTGATATGTAATTGCCAAAAACACCATAACGATCACCAGATCCACTACTCCAAACATTAACATTCTTGCTGTACAAATCTGACGCAGTGTGTAATAAGACGCCTGCTCAATCTCAATCGCACCATTTCTTCTGTTTTTCCAAATTTCCGGGATAATCAGAACCACAAATATTGTGGCAGATATTCCCATAATCCTCATCATATCTTTTATGTCTGACGTATAATTACTCAACCATATCCATAGACACATAAGAACACAACCTTGTAAAATCCACCATCTTTTTTTTATGAATTTTGTCTGCTCATACAAAAATTCAAAATAAGATGTTCTATGCGATTGTTTCGATAAAACCGACTCTGACAAAATATTCTGACATGCTTTTACTGTTTTGTTCTCTGCTTCAGCCCTTACATACTTTTCTTCAATCTCCTCTTTATATTCCTTTATTTGTTGCTTATAACTCTTCATCTTTTTTCACCTCCAACTCTTTCATTAAAAGTTCTTTTGCTCTTCCGATTCGATATTTTACAAGAGAAAGTTTGATATGAAGTAATTCTGCAATTTCTCTTTGCTTCAATTCCTGAAAAAAATATAAAACTGCCGTTTCTCTAATTTCTTCCGGTAACTTTCTCACTGCCTGTTCAATAGTTAATCGGACTCCTAGCTCTTCTACATGATTTTTACTACAGCCCTCTGATTTTAGTAGTTCCTCTGATGGAATATCTTTTTTCTTTTTGTAATAATTTTTAACGGTATTTCCGGCAATTGTATAAAGATAATTCTTAACTTTTCCATATTCTTTATATCTATATAAATTAGAAAAGAAACGTGTAAACACTTCTTGTGTCAAATCCTCTGCCTCATATGGATCATTGATATGTAGCAAACAATATTGATATATACTTGAGTAATATTTTTTGACCAGTTTTTCACACGCATCTTCATCTCCTGCTCTTGCTAGATGTACTAACAAAGAATCAGTTTTGTATTCCATTCGCAAATTTGCCTCCCTCTGTTTTCTAAATAATATAACAATCCTACTATAAAAAAAGTTAGGATTTTCTTTTGTTTTTATTTATATTTTTCTAAATATTCTTCCAAACATAAATTTTCTTCTTTCATTATTTTATCGACAGTCGTTCCAACATAACGGTAATGCCATGGTTCATTACTAATTCCTGTTATATCCGTGAATCTACTTTTTTACCATTCGATAATTCTGTCAATTCTACTTGATAATTATCAGGAATATAATGATTTCGATCGACCAAAATAAGATTCCATTCACCCGAAGTGTCTGCAAAGGACTTTTCTGACTGCAAAATTTTCGGTAATGTTAATTCTCCAACCTGCACATCGATTTTTATTGTTCTCCACATTACAACGGTTATTATGATAGTCATTAAAAGAATGAATACTCGTAAAATATTTTTTCTTCTACGATTGCTGTATCTTCTTTTGTTCATTTTCTCTCCCACACTTTCATTATCAAAATATTTCTACTTTTAATATAATTAACAACCAAAATGACAAAAAAGTTAGTATCTAAATTTATTTATCAATACGAAAACGGAGGTTTTTTTATGCGAGAACTCAGAAACACAAAAATCATTGCTGTAGATGCACCTGAAAAGGAGGGGATAAACCATGCAGAACAATATCCGCAACACCAACCTGCCATCTTATATGATGTTTCCCCGTTTCCTTCTGGACATGGAAATAAACGAAACTGCCAAAATGCTTTATATTATCCTGCTTGACCGAGCAAGACTTTCCCAGAAAAACGAGGGTTGGTCAGATGCTGATGGTCATGTGTTCATTTACTTTACAATTGAAGCACTGGCAGAAGTTCTCCACAAAAGCCAGATGACGGTTAAAACTGCTCTGGCAGTACTGGAAAAACAGGAGCTTATCTTCCGAAAACGGCAGGGTCCCGGACAGCCCAATCGGATTTATATAAAACTCCCAAAAGAAACCATCCACTATACAGATAGATTTCTTTCCCTAAGACAGACAGAAAACTGTCCTATTGACAGACAGGATTCTTTCCCTGATACAGGCAAAAAACTGTCTGGTAATAAGAAAGAGATAAAAAAGAACAATTTAGAAAAAAGAGGGAGTAAGGAGCCACTCTCACCCTATGGAAAATTTCAAAATATTTTTCTGTCAGAGAAAGAGCTGGAAGATATCCGGCAGACAATCCCTGACTGGAAGGATTATATTGAACGCTTATCCGGTTATATGGCTTCTACCGGAAAGCAATATCAGAACCATGCAGCTACCATCATCAGTTGGGCAAGACAGGATCATCCTGCTTCCCGGCAAAGAAATTACGGTTCTTATTCCTTCCATCCGCTGTAAATGCCAGCAGGAAATCTTTGAGCAGGAAGAAGCCCAGAGAAAACTTCATGAAAAACAAATGGAAATAGAGCATCTTAAAACCAGCGGATTACAGGATAAAGCACTCTATGACTATCTCAATGTGGAAGACCCTGATGTTTTCTCCCATCGTGCATGGAAACTTGAATATCAGAGAGAACAGGAAATGCGGCAAAATCAGCCTGCTCGAACTAAGAAAAGTCATATGATATGGAATTGTAACCGTCTTTGAATAGATAATATGTTCTTACAAATCTCTTGTTCAAAAATGAGTTTTTCCCAAAAAAGCGTATGGATTTAAAACTTCCATACGCCTTTTTATATTCTACTCTTCAAATTGTCTAAAAGTTGACTAAAAATATATCACCGTTCATACGATGCAATAATTTCTTTGCTATCTGTTGTTTTATAATCAATTGTTCCCAAATTACTAATCAAATCAAATGTCATATCTGCATTAACCTGCAATTCATCTTCAAGTTTGGCTGCAGACGGCTCATCTTTTAGAAAAACTGTTAATCCATAAGGCTCTGTTTCAGACTGTATCTCTATACTGTCATATGAGTATCCCGCCGGATACGCTTGACCACTTACAATATTTATAACATTCGAAGAATCTCCTACATAATCTGTCTTATACTGCGATAGATCAGGAATTTCGTACAGTTTTTCTTTTTTTCCACACGCCGAAATCAACATTATTGACATGGCAACTAACATAATTGCAAGTACTTTTTTCTTCATAGAAACACCTCCCGAAATCTTTATTCAACACTTTTCGATTTGAGTAAAAGCCCAAGGGACTTTAATGTCCCTTATGCTTTTCTCTTTTCTTTCGCTGTTTCAGTTCAAACAGTCGCTGCTCTTCTGCCTCTTTTCTCTTGCGGCTTTTCTCTTTGCGTTCCTGCTTGTTCTGTTCCTGCTGTAATTTCAACGCCTGTTGCGATTTTGTACCAATGCCTATTTCCAGCATCTGCTTCTTTACTTCCCGCTGCATCCGTTTCGGATTTCTTTTGATATCCTTTACAACAGTTTCAACAACCGAACTGAATTTCAAACTGAAATAGCACTTTTGAATATATTCCTGTACTTCATAATCTTTTGGCTCTGCACCAAATGTTACCTTTGCCACAGATAATTTACCATCTTCAATACGTTCAAATATACCTACCCAAAATGGTTCTTCAAAATATACCGTCAGCTTTCCATTTACTTTGTCCATAAGAATCCCTCCTAAAATTGATTGAACAAAGAATGGACAACCCGGAGGGGCAGGTTACTTACCCTATTTATATAGGACGGCCGGGCTACCTACCGGCTCTGGCACATCAAAGATGTACGTTGCGTTTTTATCTTTGCGTTTATAATCAAGCCATATGGCACGATTAACTTCTGTTCAAATCATACCATATGATCAATGCATTTTCTATATACTTTCTTTATAATCAGAAAAAACCAGCAAAAAGCTCCCGAAGGAGCTTTCCACGTTTTAAATGTACACTAATTCTCTTAACACAACCTCTTCTGCATCATTTCATATTTCCCATGAAGAATCTTGTAAATTAGTAATATCCACAACGATAACAGGTAATTTAATTATTCGTATTTTTTCCCGATAATGTAAATCGAAACTACCATACCACCTAATATCATAATTAAGAAAATTTTACTTAAAATATCCCATAAAGCTATATTGAGACAATTGATTATTATAATACCTGCAAGAGGATATAGAACAACCGTTGCAAGTGTCCAAATTTTTAAAATTGTACAGATGTACATCCAATTTCCATTGTTAAAGGATAAACCAACTAGATGTATTCTAAAAATTCCTTGTGAAACATAATTTATCTTGTTTGCATCATAATATGTTGGTAACATGTCTTTGGCAAAGAAACAAAACCATGCACCAAATAAAAGCATTAACCCTGTAACCAGCAATATATCATCTTTCATCTCAGCTATTGAATTCCCAGATACGACTAACATAATAATTTCTGTAATAGATATTAAAAAGCATAGCAAATATGCTAATATCCAGTTTTTTCTATGCTGATGAATAGAATTCCTAACAGCCATATCGAGAGAGCCTACTACCAATTCCTCGACTTCTTTTGTATCAATATTTTTCTGTGTATCTATTTTTTCTCCACGTAACAATTCTGTAACGGTAACATCTAATACATCAGCTATTGGTATGAGTAATACGACATTAGGCATACTAAGACCAGTTTCCCTTAGTTAAAGATATGAAACCTCTTTATCAGTCTACTTTTCCAATAAATCGGTAGTATATCTCTATTTCCTGTATTCTTTCATTGTCCTCATTCGTTGTTGCTTCGTGAATGAGTATTTTTTCTATCATTGCATTTAATAACGGTGCTGTAAGTTCCTTTGGTACGGAATACTCCTTGATTAACTCAATCCACTTTTCAGCACCTATCATATCCTGTTCCATTTTACTTAATTCTTCTCTTAGGTTGGTTATATGCTGTTCCAGTTCTATCTGTTCTTTCTGATATTTCCCCGACAGCATGATGAAGTTTCGTTCCGTTATCTTCTCACAGGCTCTATCTTCATACATTTTCGCAAACAAGCGGTCAATCTCATTTTGTCGGTTCTCGGCTTTCTTCAAGGCACTTGCCTTTTTCTTCTTTTCCCGTATTCTCTCTGCATTACCAGCCTTTTGTATCTTATTCAACACCTTTTCTTCGTCCTGTTGTACTGCTTTTGCCCAATACTGCAATCGCTCCAATACAGCTTGATACAGCACATCATAGCGGATATAGTGCATAGAACAATAACCTTTACCAAACTGTCCGTAGAAACTGCAAGCATAATAACTGTAGGGCGTTTTATTTGCCGTATTCGTTCCAAACCGCATAGACCAGCCACAATCCGCACACTTGACAAGCCCTGCAAATATCTGTGTTGTCTTTTCCTTTGTCTGTCTGCGTCTTGATTTTATCTGTTCCTGCACACGATAAAACACTTCTTTGTCAATAATCGGCTCATGGGTATTTTCTACTCGAAACCATTCACTCTCGGGCTTACGCACTTTTTTCTTGCTTTTGAAAGAAACTGTTGATTGTCGATTATGAACGCTGTTTCCGATATAGACTTCATTTTTTAAGATTGCCTTGACATGAGCAATCGTCCATTCATAACGCTTGCTTTCGGGCTTTCCCTCAAAGATATGTGCAAAAGTACCGTATCTTGTAAAATTCAGCCAAGACGCTGTCGGAATTTTTTCTTCTCGCAGTACCTTTGTGATTTTGGCACTGCCGTAACCTTGATAAGCTAGGGAGAAGATTTTTTCAACAATCCATTTTGTTTCCTCATCAACCAGCAATTTCCCTTTGATGTCGGGGTGTTTCTTATATCCTAACGGAGCATAAGCCCCATAATACGCACCCTCTGCAAATTTTGTCTTGAATGCCGATTTCACTTTACGGCTCGTATCTCTTGCCACCCATTCATTGATGATATTCTTAAATGGTGCAATCTCACTTTCGCCTTTCTCGCTGTCTACCCCATCGTCAATCGCTATGTAACGGACATTATGGCTGGGAAAATACAATTCTGTATATTGTCCTGTCATAATATAATTTCTGCCAAGTCGGGAAAGGTCTTTCGTTACAACACAGTTGATTTTTCCTGCCTCTATATCTTCAATCATTCTCTGGAAACTCGGTCTTTCAAAATTTGTTCCCGACCAGCCGTCATCAATATATTCATCAATCACATTCAAATGATGTTCTTTTGCATATAGACGCAACATACTTCTTTGTGTGGTAATGCTGGAACTTTCGCCCTGTAATTCATCATCTCGGCTTAACCTAAGATAAAGTGCAGTATTGTAAATCTGTTGTTTCATTGTCAGTTATCCTCCTTTATAACTAACCCGTGTTTACAATACCTGCTTGCAAGTAAAGTATAACACGGGTACTTTTTGCCATTCAATCTATTTCTTACAACTGCACCGATTTTATGCGATTGTCTGCTTTGCTTTTTCCAGCATAACATCCGTCAGAAGTTCTTCCATTGTCTTTCCTTTTTCGGAAAAATGCTCTTTTACTACAATCTTTGTCTTTCCTCTGTTGCCAATGCCACGCTTATTATTCGTCTTTTCTTGCATTGTTTTTACAATATCAGCAATAACACATACCCCCTTTCTGTAAAAATAGTTTCTAAGCAATTCAACGGCTTTTGTCATAGCCCACAGGAGTTCCACCTCTGCATAATCCTTATGTAGCCGTACCCATTGCGTGCGACGCTCTGAACGCTCAAGCTGTGGCTGTACGGGAGTAGTCCGTCAGAAAAGCTAATGCACCAAGCCCTATCCATCCAACTGGTATTGTATCAGCAACGTCGGCAAAATTATCACAATCAAGATAAAATAATATTTATAGATTATATTTTCAAAGGTTTTCTTTTATTCTTGATTTGACTTTAGATAATATGATACAAACGCAAATATATATCCAATAGTTGCTCCTAATAAAATATATTTTACATCAAATATTGCATACACAGTATTTAAAATAATTACCCCCAACAACACTATTAAAGAAATGAATAGTGTTGTAATAAATTTCTTTTTCCCCATCTTACCACCAGCAAGTGGCACCATGCGCGACTGCTCCACCTAAACCGCCTAGAATACCTCCAGCAACCCAGCCAGCTACAGTGCCTACTACCGGTAATGTAGCAGTACCTCCTGTGGAACCACCAATAGCTCCGCCAATAGCACTCCCAACAGCAGTGTTTGCGGCGCCCTTCAAACTGCATCCTCCACCAGTAATCATTGACAAATGTTCATTATTTAATTCTTGAAACTCTACTAATTTCATATATAATCCTAATTATTCTTTGTTAATTACATACTTCAGATTTGCAATTAAAATAGTAACAAATATAAAGAATCCTAGAGAGTTTAAAACTAAAAGTAATAAACTTAATTCTTTAAAAAAATTGCATATTGAAACTATAAGAAATCCTATTGTAATAATAAAAGATACTATCCTTTTCTTCATCTAATCATTCCTTTTAAGAAATATATCTTTTAATTAACAGAATGTGGCTGCACCTGTAGCCGCTCCTCCCCAGAATCCTGCTGCACTTCCAGATACCGTCCCAATAATTGGTAATGTAACTGTACCAACTGCTGCTCCGGCAACTCCTCCTGTTAGAGCACCTCCTACTGTTCCTAATCCACATTTAAGCCATCCACCACCTTCGACTCTTAAAAGAGTCTCTTTATCTAAAACTTCAAATTTATCAATCACTTGTGTATTCATATTTTTCTCCTTTTAATTAATAATATTTTCATAATTTTATTCCTTAATTTAACAAAAATTTCTTTAATGACAACTATATAAATATGGAAATGCAAAACTTGTACGAATTACATATCTCCATATAATACAGTTGTTAACATAGATATTATTTAAGGCGGTATTGAACAATAAATCATCTTTTATCATCTCCTTCAATCATTTCTTGTTTATAGTCTAGCATTTTATAAATGTAATGGAGCATGTGTGCCTAAAATGTATGGTTTTTGTGCCTGAAATGTTCTTTTTTATCATTGTAAAAGAAAAAGAGGAATAACATGTGAGTTATTCCTCTTTTTCTTTTAGTTTTTCTATTAGTGCTTTAATTCTCAATCTGGAAATAGAACAGCTTGTTCCTTCATAAAATAATACCTCTCGTTCACGTGAATTTACTTCAATTACATTTTCAATATTTATAATTGTTGAACGATCTACTTGTTGAAAACAGTGAGTTGTATCTAACTTTAAAATATCGGCTATGGTTCCATAAAACTCTTTTCTAAAATTAACGCCAAAAAGGATTAATTTATGGGAAGTAGGAGCTGTTTGAATGAACAAAATATCCGAAAAGGGGATATGAATACCCGTTCTTCCTTGATAAGAATAACTTAAAATTTCTTCTACTTTTTGTCTTTGATTTTTAGACAATACGTACTTTAGACACTCTTTGACACGTTCTCTAAAAATAGATTCGCTATTATCTTTTGTTATAAAATCTAAAGCTGATACATGATTTCTAAAAACTAAAGGCATTGCCTCAGATAATGTTGTAATAAACACAATTGTTCCATAGGGATTATAGCTTCTGATATGTTTGGCTAATTCAAACCCCTTATTTTTATTATTATCAATTTCTAAGTCAAGAAAATACAAATCATATACCGTTTTTTCGGATAATTGTGATTGATATTCTTCTATACTCGCTGAACTGACTATATTTATTTTTATGTGCATTTCTTTTGAAAAATCATACAATATGCTTTCTAATCGCATAAGATGATGAAGATTATCTTCTACTATCGCAATATTGATCATTAATAAGTACCTCGCTTTCTAAAAATTAATTTTTGAGTAAAAGATTCTTCTTCAACAATCGTTTCTATATCTACATTTTCCAATTTGTAAATCATATCTAACAAAGAAGATAATCCAATTCCTCTATTTTTTCCCTTTGTAGAATATCCTTTTTCCCAAATTTTTCGCTTATCGATCACAACAGATTCTCTTGTATTCTGAATTAAAACAGAAGTTGTAGTAGTATCATGAATAATCGCGACTGTAATTTGTGGATACAGTGCTTTTTCTGTTCCTTCTAATGCATTATCCAATAAAATACTTAATAAACGAACTGTATCCAACATAGGTACTTCTACAATAGGAATATTGTTCGATACTTCTAAATAAAAAGGAATTTTTTGAGCTTTTGCTTGAAGCATTTTTTGTGTCAATACATTTCTAAAAGCAATATCTTCTATTTGATTTAAATTAAAAGCTGTATAATCTGCCTTTATCAAACGTTGATTCATTTTAAGGCACACATGTTTATAGATATGCTTAATTTCATTAATATTTTGTTTTTCTATCGCTGGTTCTAAGCAGGCGATAATACCACCAAAATCATGCCTAAATCCTCGTATTTCTTCATAGAGTGAACCTAACTCTATAACCAATTCGTTTAAATCTCGATTCTCTTGTTCTTTTTGCTTGATATTCTCTTGATGAAAATAGCTTAGTTGTTTTTCATGAAGATATAAAACAGTTAATAGATAACTAATAAAAATAAACAAAGATACCGTTGTATCAAATTCATAAATAAATGGATTTTTGATTTTCGTTAATACCGAAGATGTAATCCTCAAAACACTTAAAACGAAAAATATCCATAAAGTATAATTAATAGAGGCTGAAAAACTCTTAGATTCTAATAGTTCTTTATCTAGTCTTATATATTTAAAGATTACTGTAGCGATCAATAAACAGAATACTGTTAATAGTAAATCTAATCCTTCTGAAAAAAAGATCGGCATATCCCTGGTTGAAATCACACGATAAAACACACTCGCAAAAAAGAACCGAATAGATTCATAAGCTAAGAATAAATATAAAGAGTAAAACAAGGCTATTATTTTATCTTTTTTTAGGCGAATGATGAAAATCATGTAATAAAAAATAATTATTCCAATTCCACTAAACGCCATGTTAATTCTTGTAACAATCAAATGCCATAAAAATAAATATAGCCAATTTCTCTTTTGAAGAAATATTCCGTCAATTCGACTTCCTAAAATGATTCTAGGAAGAAGTAAACCCATAATCGAAAAAATCAATCCCAATAAATCAATGAACATTATTTTCTCATATCCTTATTATTACAAAAACCTAACCAATTACAGATGGATACAATAATACTTTCTGAACGTTTTGCTCCTCCTGTAATACTCTGTAAATTTTGGTTTGACAACTTTTTATAGTTTTCTATATTTTTTATTTTTTTCTTTTCTTTCAACATAAATACTCTCCTTCTTAAATTTTTAAAAATTTTAACTTTTCATTAAATGGGTATAGAAACCGCCTTTTTTTAGCAGTGTTTCATGTGTACCATCTTCAATGAGCTGTCCTTTATCTAAAACAATGACACGATCTGCTCGTTCCGCAATTGTTAGACGGTGAGCAATGAATAAGATGGTCTTATCTAATGCTAATAGATTGTCAATTATTTTTTTCTCGGTTAATACATCTAAACTACTTGTTGCTTCATCTAAAATTAATATAGGTGATTTTGTAAGCAATGCTCTGGCTAAAGCAATTCTTTGTTTTTGTCCACCAGAAAGTTCTGTACCATCAGAGGTTAATTCTGTCTGTAATTTCATAGGCAATCGAGAGATATCTGTATTCAATTCAACAAAATTTAATACTTCTATAATATCCTTTTGTGTTGTATCTTTCGGTGCACCTATTTCCACACATAATCTCCAAGTCCGGTAAGCATCAATGCACTAATTAGTCCTGATATAATCCCTGCTCCAATGGATACCCCTTTTCCAAACTGAAAAGCCAGAATCAGCTGCCACAGATAAAGTGGAACACTGCTTCCCCACAGCAGCAATGCTGCTAATATACATCCTTTCATGATTTCGATATCGCTTGATGCGATTCTTCCAAATCCAATTCCGAATATGATTGCTGTCAATAGGATAGAGCACAGACACAAAACCAGCAGCATCAACAGTTTCGATAAAAATGCTGCAGGTTTATCCGGTAAAGACAACAGATTTTGAAAATCACCTGCATTTTGTTCCTGTTCCATCACACTTGCTGTAAAAATTCCAATAAGTACCGGAAGTCCTGCTCCTATTGCCTGATAAAATGCAATCACTTTCATATTTTCATTCCATGGTGAAAAAAAGTAATATATTAAAAATATAACGCTGGTTATAATCGGAATCAGTAAGTGTGCCAGAATCACAGATGTTCCTTTCATCTTTCGCAAGTCTGCATTCAGAGATCTTCCAAGCATCCTATTCCACCTCTCTTCTCTCAAACCATTTCAAAAACAGAACCGTTACAAAAACAAACCAGATGATTGAGAGACACATTCCCGGAACAATGACTCCCGTATCCAAAAGAGGATTCCCTGCTTCTGCGGCAAGTCCATTTGGTAAAACATGAAGCAACGGGCACATCATTCGCATAGGGATTGCAGAAACAAGTACATACCAGATTCTGGTTTGTGATATTACCACACCGCTGACGGTAATAAATAGGCAGACGAACAGGTTTACAATCATTCCAAATCGTTCACTTAAAAATAAAGCTACCGGAATCTCCCATAACTCAGAAACCGTCAGAAACAATACTGCAATCAACGCTCCTTTCACTGGAACATGTGTCGTTAGAAGAAAGCCTCCAAGCGTTGCTCCTGCAAACACAATCACATTAGAAAACAAAATCATGTACCCAATATAAATAATTTTCCCCAGCAACAATTTTTTTCTGTCTGTGGGAATAGTCATTAAATGATAGTATTTTATCTTTTTCTCCTGCGCCACAGAAAGATAACAAAATAGAGCAATCATCCCCGGCAGCAAAAGTGTATACCACCAGTTCCAAACACTTTCTGCATAAGCATTTGTCATCCCAAGAGTAAATATAAATGCCATGACAAATGTAAGAAGAGGAAATCCCCAGATAAACTTTTTTCGCATGGTTCTTTTGGCTTTTTGATGTTCTGCTTTTATAATATTAACCATGGATTTCACCTGCTTTCTGGTTTTTTCTTACCACATTCATAAACAAATCTTCAAGATTATCTCCCTGCTTTAATGCTCCTTCGTATCCTAAGATTCCACCTGAAATAATCCCGACTTTATCTGCAAGTAACTGTACCTCTGAGAGAATATGACTGGAGAGAATTACAGTGATTCCCTGTTCCGGAAAAGACCGGATCAGCTCTCGTAATTCCTCGATGCCTATTGGATCTAATCCATTCGTAGGTTCATCCAATATCAAAAGTTCCGGTTCTCCAAGCAATGCCATTGCAATGCCTAGTCTTTGCTTCATCCCCAAAGAAAACTGTCCTGCTTTCTTCTTTCCGGTGTTTGTAAGTGATACAATCTGCAAGACCTCATCAATTCTGTTTTCATCTGTACCAAGCAATAATTGTCTTACCTTCAAATTCTCTCTGGCGGAAAGATTTTCATAAATAGGCGGATTTTCAATTAACGCTCCTATTTTTGATAAATCTTTCCTATCCAAAAGTTTTCCATCAAAGTAAATCTTTCCTGCAGTTGGTTTCATCATACCGGTCAGCATTTTCAATGTGGTAGATTTACCAGCGCCATTCGGTCCAAGCAGTCCATAAATCTGTCCCTTTTCGATATTAAGTGAAACATTATTTACCGCTTTCTGTTTTCTAAAATATTTACATAGATTTTGTGTCTGTAACATCATTTCCATCTTTACTATCCTTCCTTCTATATTTCATTTCTTACTGAAATATAACCTAACAGAAAAAAATAAAGATTTGATGAAGATTTATTCCCGTATGGAATAAACCATCAATTGAATATCATTATCAGAACTCGACTTTCCACTGAAATCAGCAAAGCTGTTACAAATACGAAGTCCTAATTTACAGAATATCTCCGTGATTTCATCCAAACTATATAACCTTATAGGATTTCCTTCTTTCATTTCAGGCTTATAAAGTGCTTCTCCATACATATAGTCTACCTGCCTATATATCAGCGTTTTTCTATCCTTCTCCCATTCAAAAGCAGATAATGTAAGTCCCTTTTCTCCTGCATCCCATAACTTGCAAGGGAAATGTGTTTGGGCATAGCTTCCATTCATGATATCCATAAAGTGCTTTCCACCATTTTTTAATGCTTTCGCAATGACAGAAAAAATCTTATGATTTTCCCCATCGTCTTCAAGATATCCTATTGCTCCATCCGCCATATTCAGCACAACATCAAATTCCTTATCAAATGTGATCGTGCGAATGTCCTGACAAATGAACTTTGCATTCAAATTTTCTTTTTTTGCCTGCTCGTTTGCATAATCTATGTACGCCGGTGTAATATCAATACCGGTAACATCATACCCACGTCTGGCAAACTCCAGTGAATGCCGACCAAATCCACATGCAAGATCAAGTATTTTTTCCGTTCCTTTTAACTGTAACTGCTTGATTAGAAAATCTACTTGTCTGCCTGTATCTTCTACCCATGACATATTCTGAATATCCACGTTCCCATTTGCTGACCGTTTTATCTGATACATATAATTTTTCAGCCAAATCCTTTTGAGTTAAATTCTTTTTCTTTCTTAATTCGGTTACAAATAAACCGAATTTTTCATTACTAATTTGATACATACATCCACCTCCTGCACACATATTATAATGGGAGTATGCATAAATCAATCGACTAGCAGTAGAATTGTAATATGCTTCTTCTTTGACCCCTTATAAACACCAAAGCTGAACAAATAGGATTTTTCTTCCTACCTGTTCAGCTCTTTGTTTACCTGTAAATCAATTCATTTAACACAATCTCTTCTGCCATATTACGAATACCATTTACCGCTCTGACCAATTATTGCAAAATTTCTTGTCTAAGTCATCAATTTACTGGCTACACTTTGACTTTGATTGTACTATTCTAAGATCTAGTCAACAAATGTCAAGCATGTATTGACTTATATAACACTTCTTCAAATTCTAGTCATCTGCTTCCCAGTATTCGTTGACTTATATAATAATTCTTTACTTTCCAGTCATCGAATCATCCAACTATTATCCTGGTTTGGACAATAAAACTACCGTCTCGACGTGAGTATCAAATTAAAACATATCCCCACAAAATCACGGAAATATAAGCAATATTTCTACAGTACGAATACTGTTCATGCATCCCCTTTCCCACAAATACATAACTGATATAAATTTTGCACCACCTTGATGCAAAATCTAATCTTCACTACCACTATTTTCCTCCAATGCCTTAATAGATTCCAATGCTTGATATTCCTGTTTTAATTCACGCAGCAATTCTTCCTCGCTTGGTAAATACAATTTGTATTTTGAAGCAAAAATCTGTGTTTCATTTTCAGGTAACGTATACTTAACTACAGACTCACTTTTATCTGCACACAATACGATACCAATCGGCGGATTGTCTCCTTCATTCATAAGTTCCCGCTCATAATAATGAACATACATCTGCATTTGCCCTAAGTCCTGATGTGTTAAGTCCCCAACTTTTAAATCTATCAGAACAAAACATTTTAAAATATAATTATAAAATACAAGGTCAATTCTAAAATGACGTCCATCAAAGGTTATTCTTTTCTGCCTTGCGACAAATGAAAACCCTCTACCAAGTTCCAAAAGAAATTTCTGCAAATGTGTAATTAACGCTTGTTCTAAATCGCTTTCATAAAAATCATCATTAGATTTCAGTCCAAGAAACTCCAACACATATGGGTCGCGGATGACATCTTCTGGTTTTTTCGCCGGTTCTAATGTCTGTATTTCCTCTGCAACTTGCTCTTTATTTTTACTGGACAATAGCCTTTCATAAAAGAAAGAATTTATCTGACGCTCAAGTTGTCTGGTACTCCATTGGGATTTTACAGCTTCCTGCATATAAAATTCTCGTGCATTTTCATTCTCCACTCGCATCAAGAGCCGATAATGCGTCCAACTTAATTCGCTACGCAGTGCGTAGCCATTTGGAAATGTCAAATAAAACTGCCTCATATTTTTCAAATTGGCAACGGTAAATCCTTTCTCAATCGATTTACAAGTATATTAAATTGTTCCTCACTTTTCTGGTAAATAAATTTTTCTAATTCCTTGACAAGACCATCATCTTTTGAAATTAACTTCAACTTAGGAATTGCCATCTTCAAATCATTTATTGCATTATTTCTATTTTCATCATCTGATAGCTCTTGTATATTATACCTTGCAACTCCTAAAGAAAATTTCGCTTCGGCTGGAAAAAATACAATTTGCGCAAATACAATTATAGATTCATATACTCTCTTTTTTTCCTCAAAAACATACTTTTTCTTATCTTGCAATGGTTGAAAAATAAATGTGGACAAAATCAACGTTATTACAGAAGAACCTAATATACTAATAATTATGGAAATTACATTATCTATACTCATTTGCACCCCTTCCCTGCTACAATTAAATCACTTCAAAATGCTTCAACGCATCCTTTATGGCTTCCACTTTCTCTGCTGTAGGATGCTTCCTCGGCTGTTTCAATTCCTCTACCGCATTAGGAGCATCGTACATTGGCAAGCCTAAATTTCTCTTTACCTCTGCGATATATGCGGTATGTACCTTGAAGCCGTATTTAGCTTCTATGTACTCCTTTATCATTTTGTAGGTCACTCGTTCTTTGGGCTTATATTCTTCGGCTCTTTTAGCGATATTATCAAGCGGAACTTTTCCCTCACCCTCGCCAAACTCAACTTTTACGTTGATATGTCCGTCTGGCTTTTTGTGGGAAAGCAGTACTACCGTCTCAACGGTACTTTCATTGTCCCAACTAAGTTCTTCTATTTCCGAACCATTGAAATACACCGGAAAACGAAACTTAATGTGCTTCAGGAATCTGCCATCCGGCTGCTCCTGCTCATAAATGTCTACCTGTTCTACAAAGCTGTTTAAAAATTCTTTTTTCTCCAGATCCGTGAACTTGTCATATAGTTTATCAAAATACAGCAAGAATTGATAGACGTTATCTTCTGATATTTTCTTCTGTTTGATATTTAGCAGACGGTTCTTAACCTCACTGATGCTGTTCTCCACACCCTCGATTTCATCATAAAGGCGATACAATCTTGTCTCCATATCCTGATATTTTTTCTCATAAAAACGGTCTGTAATATCCAGACTGTCCATCTGCTGTCCAAGCCGGTTCTTTGCTCCTGTCAGCTGGCGGTGCTGTTTTTCTAATTCTTCAATTTCCTTTTCCACTTCCGACGTGTCAATCCTTGCACCGATTTTATTCAAAATGGCTTCTTCAAATTTGGGATTCCGTACCAGCTTCCGGATTACTTCTTCTACCGCATCGTTCACCTTATCTTCGCTCCACTGTTTGCGGTAGCTGCAATTATGTCCATCCACCAATCTCCGATGCTTGCAGGCATAATAAAAATAATCCTTATATAACGTACCGTCCTTTCGTTTTTTCCGATTGACATTCCCATACATTCCACTGCCACACAGAGGGCATTTTAAAATACCGGATAAGATATGTTCATGTTCCAGACTGTGTGTCTTTTCATAGGATACTCCTGTTTTCTGACGTTTCTGATGTGCCAGTTCCCAATCCTCTTCGGAAATGATTCCTTCATGAATACCATCGTTCAGCATATATTCTTCCTGCTTCACAATCCGGTATTCGTTTCTTGTTCCGGGAACTTTCTCATTCTTTCTGCGGCCAAATGCCAGCTTTCCACAGTAGACCGGATTATCCAGAACACCTTTGATGAATGAAGTTGCAAAAGCATCCAGCGTATTATTCTGTCTCTTTTTCTTTTTATATCCATGCTGGTTCAGCCATGATGCAATTGCACTCATTCCCATATTGGTATGGATAAATTTATCATAGATCAGCCGGATTACCTCTGCCTCATCTTCTGCAATCTGAAGTTCTCCATTCACCAGTTTATAACCATATGGGGCAAATCCACCGTTCCATTTTCCTTCTCTTGCTTTCTGTTTCCGTCCTTCCATCGTCTGCACCAGAATATTCTCACGTTCAATTTCTGCCACCGCTGACAAAACGGAAATCATCAGTTTTCCACTGTCTTTAGAACTGTCAATGCCATCCTCTACACAGATCAGATTTACTCCAAAATCCTGCATCCGTTGTAAAGAATTTAATACATCCGCTGCATTACGTCCAAATCGTGACAGCTTAAATACCAATACAAACTGTACATCATCTGTACCACTTTCAATATTGTCCAACATCCGTTGAAATTCCGGTCTGCCTTCTACACTTTTGCCGGATTTTCCTTCATCCGCAAATTCCTGTACAATCTCCATGTTCTGATACTCTGCATATTTTCGCAGTTTATCTCTCTGAGCATCCAGACTGTAACCATCCACCTGCATGGTGGTGGAGACTCGTATATATACATAACATCTAATTTTCTTATTTTTCATTAACATTTACCTCATTCATTAGAGTTTTTATTGTCCCAACTAAATTTTATCATTTGTTCCAACCATATTCAATACTTGATTTTCAAGAATTTTTAAACCCAATTGACATATTTTTCCCAAAAACATATAATAATGATAGAGACAGAAAGACCTGTCATCGTAAATATTGCCCGCCCACCGTTGGCAGCTTATAAGTGATCGACTCGAAAATATTTCTCGCTCACCGGAAGCGTCTAATAAATATCCGGTTCGAAAATTATTTAGAATTATTTCTGTTTTCGATATTGTGTTTTTATCGCGCATTGCATATACTATAAATGCACAAAAAGCCAGAAAAAGAGGAGGTGTTAGTATGGCTACTTCAAGTATTACTCATAATTTTGTCGTATCCAATCCAAATAGCGTAAAGCGTTTTGTCGCAGCGATTGACGAAGCCGATCGTGACCGCACAC
The DNA here is from genome assembly GCF_000420885.1 of Dorea sp. AGR2135. Taxonomy (NCBI): domain Bacteria; kingdom Bacillati; phylum Bacillota; class Clostridia; order Lachnospirales; family Lachnospiraceae; genus Dorea; species Dorea sp. AGR2135. The sequence goes on from NZ_ATVU01000022.1 coordinate 34,713, forward strand.
CAAAGCAGACACTTCCCGGACGTCAGTTAACGAACCCACAGGAAATCTTAGCTTTAATGTCAAAAAGGAAGAAACAACATGTCTGATAAATATTTTACCGTTAATATTCGGGCATATTTGGATAAAGACGAACCGACATATATCGGAGAGGAAAGTCTTTACGACTTGCTCTCCGATTTTTCTTGTCCTGAAAACCCCGATGTGGAATACTTCTTATTACATAATGCGATTGAGTTTACCAAAAAAGATCAATCCATCACTTATCTGGTATTTGATGCCGAAGATGCTTCATTGGTTGGCTATTTTTCCCTTACAGTAAAACCAATTTCTGTCCAGGCTTCAAATATCAGTAAAACAATGGCAAAGAAGCTGTCCCGTGTCAGTATTCTGGATGAAGAAACACAGTCTTACACCACAGCAGCTTACCTGATTGCCCAGTTAGGAAAGAACTATTCTCTTCCAAAGGAAAAACGGATTCCAGGGAACATTCTACTGGGATTTGCACTGGAGACCATATCCAATCTCCAATATTCCGTAGGCGGTGTTATGGAATTTCTTGAATGTGAGGATAATGAATTTCTTCTGAACTTTTATACGCAGAATCATTTCAAGCCATTTGACACTCGTATTACTTCTTCCCAGAACAATGAGCCACATACTCTTCATCAGCTTTTAAAATTTATCTAATTGGAAATACACGAAAAAAAACGACAGCCCTGAAATTTTTATCTCAGGAAGCTGCCGCTTCTTTTTTCTTTTCATTTTCTTCTTTTTTCTCCTGTCCATTGTTTTCCTTATCTTCCTCCAGTTCCCGGAGCAGCTCTTCGCCATATTTATCTATCATCCGCACAAGAAAATCAATGCACCGTTCAAATTCTATATTCTGTTTCACAAGCTTCTCCTTCCCTGTTTTTTATTCTGTGGTCATTCTACAGGAAAGTTTCTGGCTTCTCATTGAACAGAAATTGAGAGTGAATTGACTGTTTCTCATTTATTTTGGTTCATATAATTGAAATGCCATTGTTCAGAACATATGTTTGTGTTATTATATAGGAAGTTTAGTACCTAATACAAACAGAATTGATACGAAAAGGTGGGATTGCGTTTGGATCGATGCGATTTTAGCTCCATAATGACATGTTTAAAAAATCATATCAGCGAAAGTAACCAGATGAACCAGCCTGAATTTTTATATGAAGTATTTGAGGATTTTATGGACAGCCCGGAAAGCAAAGATTTTTCTTTTGACAATGGGCTGGTCTGCCGGTGGATGACCGGACAGGCGAAGATCAGTCCCAAAATCTGCACTTACTATGCAAGACCAAGCAAGCAGGAAAAGCTGGCTGAAACGCTGCAGCATAATCTTATACCATTAATGACCGACTGTAACAAAGCACTGCAGGATGTTTATCTCCTGTTCATGCAGGATGCCACAATCTCCGAAGCAAAAAAGAAAAAGCTGGCAGCCCTTTACAAGCCGATTGATTCACGACTTCTCTTTCTGGCAAAACTAATCTCCTTTGGTATGGAACGCCAATTTATCAAACGGGACACCAGAAACCAAAAGCTGCTTGCAGGCGGCTCTCTCTCCCCGGTTATTCTGGATTACATCATGGACAGTGAAGTTCCCAGACCATGCCGCCATTTTCTTGGAAGAGAAGAAGAACTGGACGAATTACATACAATGCTGGAAGAAAACAGCAAAGTATTTCTCTATGGAATTGCCGGGATTGGAAAGAGTGAACTGGCGAAAGCATATGCAAAGCAATACAAAAAATATTATACGAACATCCTGTATGTAGAATATGCCGGTGATTTACATCAGGCTGTCACAGACATGGATTTTACCGACGATCTGCCGGAAGATGGGGAAGAAGAACGTTTCCGGAAGCACAACCGGTTTCTCCGTTCTCTGAAAGATGATACACTGCTCATCATAGACAATTTCAACGTCACTGCCACGCAGGACAGTTTTCTGCCGGTGGTTCTGAAATACCGGTGCAGGATTCTTTTCACGACCAGAAGTAAATTTGACGGACACTGTATCCTGCAGTTAAAAGAGATCAGGGATCCAGCCAGCCTGTTTCAACTGGCAGCTGCATTTTATTCTGAAGCAGAAGTACACCAAACACTGGTGGAAGAGATTATAGAAATCGTCCATCGCCATACCTTTGCAGTAGAGCTGGCTGCAAAACTACTGGAAAATGGGATTCTACCTCCGGAACACTTACTGGAAAAGCTACGGGAAGAAAAAGCATCCCTTGAAAATGAAGATAAAATCAGTGCCATCAAAGACGGGCAAAACAGCAAGGCTACTTACTATAACCATATCCACACTCTGTTTTCTCTTTATTCCATATCCGTGGAACAACAGGAAATCATGCGGAACCTTTGCTTTCTGCCTCCTGCCGGTATTTCCGCCCGTATTTTTGCTGACTGGCTTGGATTAACTGACTTAAATGACATCAATGATCTGATTGAAACAGGTTTTGTACAAGCAACTACACGGCATACAATTTCCCTGCATCCGTTGATTCAGGAGATTGCCCTTTCAGAAACAAAACCTTCGGTCACAGCCTGCCATACTTTGCTTGATTCTCTGCAAAAAATATGTCTGATGCATGGAACGGAAGTCAGCTATTATAAAAAACTGTTTCAGACAGTCGGGAATATCATGCGGATGATGGAAAAAGATGATCTGACCAAGTACCTGCTGTTTCTTGAGGATGTCTTCCCATATATGGAGAAATACCGTTACAGGAAAGGTATGAAAGAGATTATCCTGGAGATGAAGCAGCTTTTGAAAGGGAATGAAAACGGTAGTGCTACCGACCGTGCATTATTACTGGACTATCAGGCATGTATGGAAACAAAGCCGGAAAAAGCCATCAAACTGGAAAAAGAAGCCCTTGCACAGATCAAAGAAATCACAGAGGACAATGCCCAGCTTGTCTCCAACCTTCATGCGAATCTGGGCGGTCTTTACCGCATGAATGGTCAGGCAGAGCTTGCAAAAGAACACATGGAAAAGGGTATCTTCCTGCTTGAGCAGTACCAACTGCTTTATACCAATGACAGCATTCCCCAGATCAACAATTATGCTGCCTTATTGACAGAATTGCAGGAACCGGAACGGGCAATGGCTGCTCTCCAGAAACTTGCCCAGATCATCAAAGAATACAACTCCGATACCTGTCTGGACTATGCCCAGATACAGGAATCCATGGGAAATATCTGCCTGATCACGGCAAATATCTCACAGGCTAAAACCCATTTCAAAAAAGCCATGAAGATTTATGAGAATGTCTGGGCTGATGAGCCGGAACTGATTGAAGAGAAATATCAGGAAATTCAGGAACTGTACCCACAGGTAGGCATCGCACTGGCAAAGGGAATCCTTGCTTCCAAAAAATAATAAGCATATTTTACGGCGGACACGATTGCCCGCCGTTATTTGCTTTCCGACTTATTCCCACTTTTGGGAAAAAGTTATAGTTTTCTTTTCAATATGAAAATCATATTATTTTTTAGAAAATGCCTGTATCAATACTTTCATGACAACTGCTGTGGAATGTATTTTGGAAATTTCCGAAGACAGCATTATTTTCGAAACCCGAAACACCAAGTACTACCTGAAATATGATACAGTACCGAATGAAACTGAGGTGATGTGTGCTTGACTACTTATGAACTGGGAAGCAGCCTGGAAAAGCTACTTTATAAACTAAAGAAGAACCGTGAAAACGTACCTTTGGATATCCTGAAAACCTATTATAAAGTTCCTTACAGGGAACTAATTTCTCAAATAACTCAAACAGTCTCTGGGATTCTACTTGGGTAAACAAAAGTCACCTCTAAGAATAGCATATAACAACTTATTGTAAAGCTGCAGGTAAACAGGCGTATCATCCTGAAACTTCCAGTTGTGGAAATCCATTTCTTTTCCTCCTCGCCTTTAGATCAATTGTTTTGTGCATTATAATTAATTTTTATTACAAGCATGCTTTCTTCTATGTTTTGTTTGGAAATATGTTCTTGTAGCTCCCAATATGATCACTGCCAGATATAAAACCATTTGTATCCCCCAGATATGCCCTGTAAAATTCATATATGGATTATACCAATCCAAAATCTTTGCAGTAATACATACGAAACTGCATACAACACATACATGCAATAAAATTCCCCGTACTCTGCTCATTACAATCCCTCCGTAATAAATATTCCATCTGCAACTTCATGTTCCGGTTTATATGGATGATTTGCAACCTTATCCTGAAATGTCATGAAGGAACAATGCCCTCCATCCAGATTATAGGCAGCTTTACATCCCAATTCTTCAAAGACTTTTGCCATTTCGTCCGGGAACATTCCTCTGGAACTATCCTGTCTTCCATCCACCAAAAGCAAGCAATAATGTCCTGGCTCATAATAACCGATTGCTGTTCTTGGATGCGATTCTCTTATATAATCCCACGTAAGGAACTTATCCTTTGCTTTTCCCTTTTCATCAAGAAGACTCGGTCCAAATACCCAGCTTTGGTATGCCCCTTTTTCTATAAGTTGCTGTAGCTCCACTTGTCCCGGCTGATAGATATCCATTGTGCCATCCCAGTTCAAAACACAGGTTTCTGCATCCGTCTGCTCATTTCTGTATATGACCCCATTTCGTATAATCGTGCCGTTATTCTGATTACGATTATTGCTATAGGAATCTCCATTTACTGCAAGAACAGACTTCATCCTTGAGGACATATCGGATAGTTTTTCCGTATATCCTACACCATAGGTATCCTGAGCAAATGCTGTCTGAAGACATGTAATATCCCCCACATAAATATCCGCAAGTACATAAGATGTTTTTGTACCATACTTTTCATGTTTTCCAGCATTTGACTTGTCCAGTTTTCCTGTATCATACTGATGGTATGATAGCTGAATCGATACATTTGGACTTGTATAGGAAGTGTCTGTTGCAACGACTGTGTCTGAAAATTTATCTACATATTTTTTATGCCAATCCTGTGAATCTCTAACTATGCATGTTTTTTGTAGCGAAGCGGTTCCCTCCTTCGTATCCCCCATCTGTATTTTCTGATTAAAATCTGGCATCTCATTCTGACTTTTTTCTGCTTCTGACACTGCATTTTCAATGGATACTGCTTTCACTCCTTTTTGTGGAATCTTATAATCAGCAACCCACACGATCACAAGAACGAAAGCAGCCGCCATAATATCAACGGTTAACCATAAGATACGTTTTTTCATACTCGAACCTTTCTACCCACAGAATATATATTTCTCCTTACTCCCGCAGATGCTTTGTTACCTTCACTGTTTTCTAAACATGAACTGTCATTTCTTTTGAAAATAAAATACTTTTGAACAAACCAGCTGACAAGAAACAGAGAAACTTCTGTCATCAGTTTTGCCGGATAAACCGAAAAGTGTAGAACCTGTACAAATGTTTCCAATATAAAATTATTCATAATCAAAACGACAACTGCCAATGCAAAATAATGCGTTGCCGTACTTATTTTTCTTTTTGTATGAAATACAAACCGACAGTTCATGCTGTAGTTATAAAAAGCACTGACCATTCTTGCCAGTATATTTGCTGCCAGCACCAACACTGCCGTATGGGGCAGGAAAAGCATAAGTGCCGAAAACAAAAGGTAATCCAGAATAAAACTTGAAAAAGATGACAATGTAAATTTAAAAATATCCTTATAAATCCTTATGGAATCCCTTACAGCCCGAAAATGGGAGGTAGAATTATTCTCATCCCGGTAAATCGTATGAATCGGCACTTCTTCAATGGGAATCCCTTCCTTTGCCATGGACATCAGAACATTCATTTCATATTCATATCGCTCCCCATCTACAGAAAGTAATTTTAAAATCAGATCTGAGCTAAATGCCCGTAATCCCGTCTGCGTATCAGATACCTCTACACCGCTAGCTAATTTAAATACCGACCTTGTGATCCGATTTCCCAGTCTTGATCTTAGAGGCATGTCCATTCCCACATTTCTCACACCCAGCACCATTGTTTTTCTGTGTGACCCGGCAAATCCTAAAAGTTTCATCATATCTTCCGGTAAATGCTGTCCGTCAGAATCCATGACTCCTATCAATTCATTATTCCATAATTCTTCTTTCACATAGGTTAAGGCTGTTTTAATCGCAGCACCCTTTCCTCTGTTTTCAGGATGCCGGAGAATAATACATACATCTCTGACATGATCAAAAATCGTTTGATATTCTTCGCCACTTCCATCATCCACCACGATAATCGTACATCCATAAGCCCAAAGCTTATCTGTAATTTCTATTAATGTTTCATCTGGTTTATAAGCTGGTATGATTACAACTGACATATCGCCATCTCCTTTCTGATTTACTCTATAGGTCGTCATCTTTCTTTTCTGACATTTCTGTTATCTATGATTACTTTCAATTTCACCACCATCTGATATCCGAGATATCCAGCAAGGATTCCAACGACAATACCTCCCAAAATATCTGTTGGATAATGCACATACAAATATAACCTTGAAAACGCTATGAAACAGGAAAGTATCAATGCTGGTTTCCATAACATTTTTTCTCCAGCAAAATAAAGTGCTGCCACTGCGGCAAATGATGCTGCTGTATGACCGGATGGGAATGAAAAATCATCTGGTCTTGCAACTAAAAGCTGAATAGAAGTATTGATATCACACGGACGGATTCTTCCAATAAAAGGTTTCAATATTCCATTACATAAGACAATGTCTACTGCCAATGCTGCCACTACGATTGCCCCGGTTTTTCTTGTTTTGGGGATCAGCAATAATATAACTGCCAAAATAATCCATATAGCACCTGCATCCCCTAACTTGGTTATCATGCACATCAAACTATCTAATATAGGAGTCCGAATTTCCTGTATCATATCCAGGATTTTGAATTCCATTCCCATACTCGTCACTTCTTTCTATCAATTCTCTAACTGTTATTTCTGTTTTTCCCCAACTTCTGTGAAAACACTTGCATTCCTACCACCAATGCAACACCAGCTAAAAAAGCCAGAAAATGAAAAGTTTCCAGATTCATTGCTTTCTGCGGGGAAGCCAAAGTAGTTGGTCCCTGAAGAATTGCATAAAAAGAACCGAGCATCATTCCTAAAATCATATAAACTGCCTGAGGTCTGAATTTTTCCAGACAGATCTGTATTGCCTTCACTACAGTAACAACTCCAGTCAATACCCCAACACCAAAGAACGCCAAACCTGGGACATAGGATAAATCCATTCCAAGAACTCCTCTTACTGCTGAAATAACCGGCAGATAAGCTCCAAAAATAAGAAGCAGCGTAGAACCGGAAATTCCTGGCAGAAACATAGCGGATATGGCAACCATGCCAATCAAAAACAATTTGATTCCCATCCCTATGGAAAACTGCCCCAGATTCATAGACGCATTTCCCATTTTCCCATTGAGCCATGTAATACCTACTACAATCACAATACCTAACAGACAAAACAGTATTCCTTTTCCCATTTCTTTAAAACTATCTTTTTCCTCTCGAATAATCAAAGGGATAGAGCCTGCGATAAATCCAATAAACAATGAACTGACCACATAAATATGACTTTCAAACAGAGAAGATAAAATCAGGACTGCCAAAATCATACCTGCTAACCAGCCAATCCCCAATTTCACCAGAAACTTAAGAGCCTCTTTCTTTTTATCCATGTTTCCAAATACAAAATCATGAATGGAGCCAATAAACCGGTCATAAAATCCCATGATAAAAGCAACTGTACCTCCTGATACTCCCGGCACACTATCAGCCAGTGCCATGCAAAATCCTCCGATTCCTTCCTTTAACATCATAAAAACCTCCTGTTTGTTTTATGGGATTATCTTAACAATCCACTTTAAACAAACAGGAGGTTCATTCCTAAACAATTCCTAAACAATATTTTAATTTCATGCATGAATCTATATCAGTGCAAGTAATATGGTTCCGACAACAATACATCCCAAACCTGCAGTTGCTTTCTTTGTAAGCTTTTCATGAAAAACAATCCATGAAAATACAATTGTAACAAGAATGCTCAGTTTATCAATGGGCACTACTACACTGGCAGGACCACTTTGCAATGCCCGGTAATAACACATCCAGGATGCACCTGTGGCAAGTCCGGACAACGCAATAAATCCTACTTCTTTCTTTTCAATCTCTTTTATCTGATGATATTTTCCAGTAACAATAACCATCATCCATGCCATCAGAAGCACGACAGAAGTGCGGATAGCTGTTCCTAAATTAGAATCCACCCCTTCTATTCCAATTTTCCCAAGAATTGCTGTAAGACTTGCAAACACAGCTGACAATACCGCATAAACTAGCCACTCTTTGTTGCCTTCTTTATGATTTTCTGACATATCTTCTTTTTTCGTAATCATCAGCATGGTGCCAACTCCGATCAAAATAACGGAAACTCCTTTGCTGAAACTCAGACCTTCATGGAGAAAAATCAACGCCAATATGATCGTTAATACAGTACTTGATTTGTCAATCGGCACAACTTTATTGATGTCCCCCTTTTGCAGTGCATGAAAATAGCATAACCAGGAAGCTCCTGTAGCCAGCCCTGACAGCATCAAAAACAGTAAGGTTTTTCCACTGATCTGTGTGATTCCTGTTCCGGTTCCTGTAATCAACACCATCAGCCAGGAAAATATCAATACCACAACTGTACGCAAAGCTGTTGCCACATCTGAATCTGTCTTTCTAATTCCACATTTCGCCAGAATCGATGTGATTCCTGCAAAAAAGGAAGACCCTATCGCATAGAACATCCACATTTCGTTTCTCCCCCTTATTTATTCAATCGATATCCGGCTCCCCAAACTGTTTCCAGAATTTTAGGGTTCTTACTGTCATCCTCAATTTTGTCACGGATCCGGTTGATATGTACCATGACCGTTGCGCTGTCACCCACATAATCATACCCCCATATTTCCTCAAATAGCTGCTCTTTTGAAAATACAATGTTTGGGTTCATGGCAAAAAACTTCAAAAGTTCAAATTCCCGGTTTGGGAATTTAATTTCCCGATCACCCTTATAGACTTTCCAGCTGTTCACGAGAATCCTCAGATCATGAACCCGTATTTCTTCCGGACTTTCCTCCGATGTCGGAACTATTTTCTGTTTCATACGTTCATATTGCCGCAGATTTGCATTTACTCTGGCCACCAGTTCTGCAGGGTCAAATGGTTTCGAAATATAATCATCTGCTCCAATCCCCAGACCCCTGATCTTATCTACAGATTCTGTCCTCGCAGTGACCATAAGAATGGGGATATCCACTCGGTCCCGAATTTCACGGCAGATCTCATATCCATTTTTTCCCGGAAGCATCAGATCCAGCAAAATCAGATCAAAATGCTCCTTTTCAATCACCCCTTCCACTTCCGTTCCTTCAGAAAGAATTCTTGTTTCAAATCCTGCAGACTCCAGATACGCCTCTTCAACCATACTGATATCCGCATCATCCTCTACAATCAGGATCTTTTTACTGTTTTCCATTATCCTCTGCTTCTCCTTTCCCTGATATCGGCAACTTCAGGCAGACCTCAAATCCATCTGCATTCTCTGCTCTGACGCTGCCTCCCATTGCTCCGGCAAGATATTTCACAATGTAAAGCCCCAGCCCATTTCCTTCCTTCTTGTTTCTGGATTCATCTCCCCGATAGAATTCTTCAAAAATATACGGCAGTTTTTCCTTCGGCACACCAACACCGTTGTCCTTAAAACAGATACTTAATCCCATGGGCGTCTTGCTCAATACAATATTGATTTTGAGAGGAATAATTTCTCCATATTTTCTACTATTCTCCAATAGATTATCAAAGATCCTCTGAAGTTGTTCCGGATCAACCAATACATCTGCCTTTATTCCTTTCGTATCCAAAGTCATTTCTTCTTTTCCTGTTTCCATGAGCTCCTGTTTTGCTTGTACATAATTTTGCAGGAATTCTGAAATTTCCAGTTTCTGGAGGGAAATCGGCATATTTCCAGTTTCCATTTTTGAAAGATAAAAAAGCTGATTCAAAAGCATATCCATATCACCGGTCCTTCGATAAGCTGCCTGCAAAAACTGATTCTGTTTTTCCGGGGATGATGCGATGCCATCCATTAATCCCTTGATGGTTCCCCGAATTGCTGTAAGCGGTGTGCGCAGATCATGAGAAATTCCTGCGATCATATCCGTTCTCGCCTTCTCATATTTCCGGTTTTTTTCCTGCTCCTCTAAAATGTGCTTCTGCATATCATTAAACGTATCACATACATCTTCAAATTCTATATCTCCGGTATATGTGATGTCCTGTGACAAATCATTTCCCTTGATTCTTTTCGCACCTTCCGACAGGGCATCCAGCGGCTCCATAATATGATTGGTAAGATTTTTGGTAAATATCTGGCTGATGATCACTAAAACAATAATACAAAGGATACCATCCAGTCCAAAGAAAAGAAGAAACTCATTCCGCTGAAACGTCCAGTCTATAATCAGATCTTCCAACCCATCCTCATCTACAATCTGTTCCACGGATGTTCTTATTTCTTTTTCAATTGCCTCTGAGTATCCTTTGATAATAACTAAATTGATCGCCAAAAAGACAAGTAAACTCACCAGCACCATAAATGCATTGGAGATAAAAATTCTTTTTTTTACGCTTCCCTGTTTCATTCCACTTTCTCCTTCCTCCAACCACCAAAAGCGCCCTATGGCACATCTTGGGATTATAAGCGGTCGCCATACAAACTACAGAAAGGGAATCTATCGATTCCCTTCTCCACTGATTTTTAGTCTTCTAAACCAGGCACTCTATGATTAACTGTCCACTGATTCTTCTTTATGTTCTTCTTTCGTTTCTTCTTTATTTTCTTTCAGGCTTGTACCACAGTTGCTGCAGTAATCAGCATCTGTGTCCAATATCTGCTCACAATGTGGACATATTTTTTTCAACGCTGCTCCGCATCTGTCGCAGTATTTTTCTTCTCCATACTTGATTTTTCCACAATTCTCACAGGTTCCCATAATAGCAGCATATGCATAAAGTGCTGCGACTGCAACAATATGAAAGAATACAGTTGCCAAAATCCATAAAGTATTATTTGTCCCCAGATGGCTGGACTTCCTATATACACAGATCAAGCACAGAATCCAATACCAGATTGCAGGTATAGTTCCTATTATACCGCAGATTGTAAGAAACACAATAACTGATTCCCAGCAAAACATTTCTCTTTCAAAAACTCCATGCATTGCTGCCAGCAAGACCAAAATTAAAACCACACTGCTTACAACAAATATCAATGCCGCTCTTTTAAGATTCATTTTTAACACCCATTTTTTCCACTTTTCTATCATGGCAATACCTCCTTGTAATGATACTGTTATCATACTGTTTTCAATTAAACAAAGTATGATATGAAAGTTAAACAATTCCTAAACAAATTGTTCCGTCATCCCTCTATGTAAAACCGGATTCATGTGCCATATTTTTTTCTGTTCCGCTCTCAATAACATTTCCACCGCTGCTAAAATATACTCACAATCAGTTTCATAGTTTCCTGCTTGCCTTAAATATTCTGCATGTAAAATTTCAATGTTTACACAAGAAACCGGAGTATCTTTCATTTCCTGAGATTTCCATTGATCTATTGCGGTACCAAAGCAACTATGAAGTTCTTTTTCATATTTGCGATGATCTTTTACATTTCCCGAAAATAATCTATTATGCGGAAAAGTAAATACATCTGCTGTATAATGCATTAACTTTCCAAAATGATAATATTCCCGAACTCCCCATTTCTTTTTTTCCTGCGTAGAATTAAATATTTTTTTAATTACGGGTAATATATTCTCATAATCATGACCATGAAACTTTTTCCCTTTTAACATCCCGTGTAAATATGTAAAAGGATTTTTATCTGGTTCTATATTCCCATAAATAAATGCTTTCTTACAGATATAAGGAATACGCTTTCGTGACATTTCCGATGCAAACATTTCAGCAAGCTTTTTATGATCTCTCGTCTGCATATTAAATACTCCCTTTCATTTCTATTATATTAAGTTACCATACTACTTACAGTAAGTGGAAATCCCCTTCGCTCCATCTTCCCTTTTATACTTTCTGGGGATTTTACTCTTGTTTCTATATTCTCAATTGGGTTGCGATCTTTGCAGGCCTGAAACTCCTGTCTGAGTATTTCTAGCTTGGCTGTCAGTTGACAAATACCCGCTTGATAAAAAAAGACAATCTGGTTATATTGTTCCGTAATATTTAAAGCATCACTGGCTATTGGAAGAAAAATATTTTCTTCTTCCTCTGGATTCAGTTGTTCTACCTCTACAATTTCAGAATTGCCAACCTTACGATTGACTATTTTTTTCAAAATATTCTTCATTCGATTGTTTCACCTCCTGTTTGATAAAATCATAAAATAGAATCATAAATACAAAAGTGAAAATACCTAAACTTTTGTTAAACTTTTTCTGTCAAATGGCACTGCTGAATAAAAATAAGCGGTACTGTTTCTTTAACAAATACCGCTTACTTCTCTAAATAACATGAATTAATTAAAAAACGTATTTTTCTCACATTCATATTTTTCAAGACATTTTCTCAATTCAAACTCAATTTCTGCTCAATGCCTTCCCTTTCTGATTTTTGTATGCTTATCCCACAGCAGGCCAGTACCACACAGGTACGAACTGCTGTGGAAATCAATACAAAAACAGGAGGGATTTTTTATGAGAGAAATCAGAAACACAAAAATCATTGCCGTGGATCATGGATACGGCAACATTAAAACTGCCAATACAGTCACACCTACCGGAATCACCGCTTATGAAACAGAGCCAATCTTTACCGGAAACATTCTTGAATACAACGGAACCTATTACCGTATCGGCGAAGGGCACAAAGAATTTATCCCGGATAAGGCTATGGATGAAGATTATTATCTCCTGACACTGATGGCAGTGGCACGGGAATTAAATGTCTTTTCCATCCATGAAGCAGATGTCCATCTGGCTGCCGGGCTTCCCCTGACATGGATCCGGAACCAGCGTGAGGCATTCCGCTCCTATCTGCTCCAAAACCCGGAAGTCCGCTTCTCATTTAACAGCAAAGACTATCACATCCGCTTTGTGGGATGCAGTCTTTACCCACAGGGATATCCGGCTGTTGTGAACCATCTGGGAGATTTTAAGGGACCCAATCTCCTTGCAGATATCGGGAACGGAACCATGAATATCCTATATATCAACAACAAAAAAGCTCAGGAGAGCCGCTGCTGGACAGAAAAATTCGGGGTAAACCAGTGCATGATTGCCGTAAAGAATGCCATTCTGGACAGGTTTGGAGTAAAAATCGAGGAATCTACCGTAGAACAGATTCTTCGGTTCGGAACAGCTGATATTGCCGCACCGTATCTGGACTGCATTACAGCAGTTGCCAGACAGTATGTGGCTGATATTTTCGCCATACTCCGCAAATATGAATACAGCCCTGACCTGATGCGGCTGTACGTGGTAGGCGGTGGCGGCTGCCTGATCCGGAATTTTGGAACGTATGACAAAGCCCGTGTCACAATCCTTGATGATATCTGTGCTACAGCGAAAGGTTACGAATATCTGGCACAGATGAACCTGAAAAGGAGGGAGTAGCCGATGAGAAACAATATCCGAAGCACAAACCTCCGCTTTAATCTGGAGAAAGATCTGCAAAGGAAAGCCTGGGAATATCTGCAGACCATGGACAAGCAGGAATTCAGATCCTACAGCCATGTAATTGCCCTCGCCCTGGTCGATTATTTTGACCGTTATTACCGCACACAGGAAGACCCTTATCTGGAAACAAGGGAACGGGAAGAACATTTTGTAAACCAGATCGTAGAGGCAGTGGAAAGAAGCCTGGAACATGCACTTCCCCTCTTCCTCTCCGGGCTGACAGCAGGACTGACACAAAGGGAGCCCCAAAACAGGGCATCCTTTCCGGCACCGGAAGAATCTGGACCGGAAGCAGATGTAGACTGGGATTTTCTCGGAGAATAACGGGAGGTAAGGAGGTGAACACATGACAGAATTTTTGACACCAGACACCAACTTGCCGCCTTATATGGTATTTCCCCGGTTCCTTCTGGATATGGAGCTGAATGAAACAACGAAGCTACTCTACATGGTTCTGCTTGACCGTGCAAGACTTTCCCTGAAAAACGAAGGCTGGACGGATGAATCCGGTCATGTGTTCCTTTACTTTACCATCGAATCCATGGCAGAAGTCCTCCACAAAAGCCAGATGACCATAAAAACATCCCTGGCCGCACTGGAAAAACAGGATTTGATCCTCCGAAAACGCCAGGGTGCCGGACATCCGAACCGGATCTATGTGAAATTCCCGGAAAAAGCATTCTGCCAGACAGACAACATTCTTTCCGTAAGACAGACAGAAAACTGTCCGGCTGACAGACAGGATTCTTTCCCTGAGACAGACAGAAAACTGTCCGGTAATAAGAAAGAGAGAAATAAGAACCATTTATCAAAAAAAGAGAGTCAGGAAAAGCGCTCTCCCTATGGAAATTTTCAAAATGTCTTCCTTTCAGAAAAAGAACTGGAAGAACTCAAACATGCAGTCCCTGACTGGCAGGATTACATTGAACGTTTATCCGGCTACATGGCTTCCACCGGAAAACAATATCATAACCATGCAGCCACCATCGTCAGCTGGGCAAGGCAAGACCATCCTCCTGCCCGGCAGAGAAATTACGAAAGCGAGGAATATGAAACACTATGAAAAAATTTACAGACAAATTTACAAATCAGTTTGAAAACTGGGAATTACAGCCGGATGAATATTTGAATGAATCCGACCACTTGATCTACTGCACAAAATGCCATACTCCAAGGCAGGGCAGATACACGCTGCAGGGCAGGGTATTTATGCCTCCCATCCGTTGTAAATGTCAGCAGGAAATCTATGACCAGGAAGAAGCCAGACGGAAACTATCAGAAAGGCAGGCAGAGATCAAGCGGATGAAAGCCAGCGGGTTACAGGATAAGTCTCTTTATGATTATACCTTTGAAAAAGATACCGGCATCAATCCGGAAATGCATCTTGCCCACAAATATGTAGAAAACTGGGATGATATGAAAGCCAGATCCTCCGGTCTTCTCCTCTGGGGAGATGTGGGTACCGGAAAATCCTTCTTCGCAGGGTGCATTGCCAATGCCCTTCTGGAAAAGGGTGTTCCGGTGCTGATGACAAATTTTTCCCGGATTCTGAATACCCTGAGCGGAATGCATTTTGAAGACAGGAACCAGTTTATCGACAGTCTGAACCGATATAGCCTGCTGATCATTGATGACCTTGGGATTGAACGGAATTCTGAATTTGCCCTTGAACAGGTATTCAATGTGATTGACAGCCGTTACCGCAGCAAAAAGCCACTGATCGTAACGACCAACCTCACCTTGGAAGAATTGAACAAGCCAACTGACATGGCGCACAGCCGAATCTATGACAGGATTTTGGAACGCTGTGCTCCCATCCGAATCAACAACCGCAATATCCGAAAGGACAATGCCTCTGCAAATCTACATGAAGCGAAAAAAATATTGTTGTAATGACATTCTGTATCAAAAATAACAGAAATTGGTGCCATATGATACCCATAATCACTTAGCGGCGATACTGCTCTCTCCATTGATGCACATTGATTGAATGTATCGCTGCTATTTCCAGAAAAATCAGTACCAGTTATGAAAAATCAAAACCAAAAAAGCCCGGAAACGGGCATAAAAAAGGAGGTGCCAGACATGGCAGATAAAAAGACTATGATACCGGAAGAAAAAGCACTTTTACAGGCAAAGCACCGGCAAGAGGAAGCCGAAGCAAGAAACCGAAAAAAAGAACGGAATGCCAGAACACACAGATTGATCCAGGAAGGGGCTATTCTTGAAAGCGTTGCTCCGCATGTCCGGGAGATGGATTTAGATCTCTTGAAACGGGAACTTCTGATCCGGTTACGAGGGCTGTAGATACCGAAATTCTACTCCCGAAGGGCGCACTTACTCACCACCTCAAAGAGGCGGTGGTATCCTTCCCGTTGATCAGGCTCGTGCGCTCTGCCGAGGGCTATCCGCTGTTGCAGGCAACACCGGCTATGCAGCCATTACAATCTGCTTCTATCCGATTGTAAGTATTTCGGATTTTCCGAAACACTCCGCTAAAAACATTTACCGGATATGGCTGCCTGATAAAACCTGCCCCCGGCAGCTTTTATTCAGTTTTGGATAAAACAAAAAAATCCATAAAAACCCAATTCAGATAATTTACCCTCACAGAAAGGAGGTACATGTCTATGGCAATTTACCACATGGAAGCCAAGGTCATCAGCCGTGGAACCGGACGCTCTGCTGTTGCGGCTTCCGCCTATATGAGCTGCAGCCGGATGTACAATGATTATGACGGAATCCAGCACGACTATACCCGGAAACATGGTCTGGTCTATCAGGAAGTGATGCTTCCGCCGATGGCTCCGACTGAATGGAAAGACAGGGAACAACTCTGGAATGCCGTGGAAGATGCAGAGAAAACAAAAGACAGCCGACTGGCAAGAGAATTCGTTATTGCTCTCCCTATAGAGCTGGATACCGACAGCAATATCTCTCTTCTTCAAAATTTTATTAAAAAGAACTTTGTAGATATGGGAATGTGTGCTGATTTTGCCATCCACGACACCGATAGACACAATCCCCATGCACACATTCTCCTGACTGTCCGACCTCTGAACGAAAATGGTACATGGCAGTACAAAACAGAAAAAGAATACCTCTGTATAAAGAACGGAGAAGAAAAAGAATTTACTGCTTCTGAATTTAGAGAAGCACAAAAAGAAGGCTGGGAAAAACAATACCGCTATAAGTCAGGAAAAAAGAAAATCTATCTGACTCCATCCGCAGCACAGGAAAAAGGCTATGAACGTGTTGACAAACATCCCAAAAGCACCCGGTATGGCAGGCAAAATCCTATTTCCGAGCAATGGAACAGTGATGAACAACTCTGCCTCTGGAGAGCAAACTGGGCAGATACCGTCAATCGAGAGTTAGAATGCCGTCAGATTGATACACGGATTGACCATCGTAGTTTTTCCGATCAGGGCATTACAGAACAGCCGACAATCCACGAAGGATATATTGCAAGAGATATGGAAAAGAAAGGCATAATTTCTGACCGATGCGAACTGAACCGGCAAATCCGTTCGGATAACCGTCTGCTTGGAGAATTGAAAAGGCAAGTCGCAAAGCTGACAAAATCTATCAAAGAGAGTATCCCTGCAATCGCCGAAGCACTGGAAAATATCCGTGGTACCATGATCATCTTCCAATACCAGATGCTCCATAACGAAATGCAGACCACTTCCGCTAAAGAATGGATAAAAATGACAAAGCCCGTAGTAGAAAAATACAAAGCCACCAAACAGAAAATCAACAAAAAGCAGGAAGAACGGAAAGTCTTGAAAACGAAGAAGCAGAAGCTTAGCATCTTAAATCCCTTACAGCATTATCAGCTGAATCAGCAGATCACCACATTAACCGAGGATATCGAAGAACTCAAGTCAAAAAAGAATTTCCTTATGGGAGAAATCTACTGCCATAACGACGCAGAAATGAAAAATACAGAATCCACTCTAAAACAACAGTCCGCCTTTCTGGAAAAACTGGCTGCACAACGCCAGGCACTGAATGAACAACTTGGAAAAAACCTCAAAAAATTCATAGACCTGAAATTTTCTGTAGTTTCCGAAAAATCCGAGGAATTACTGGATGCCAGAGTATCTTTCCGTGACTTTGTCCGTGATCGGATTGTTTCCAGACTGCGTGACGTTTATGGAAAGAAATTTGAGTACGACAGACTGAACGATGCCTCTGATTACATTGATGGCTGTATACAGGAAGATCCCTATCTTTTTCGGGAACGTGCCCGGCAGAAAGCCTGGGAGCAAGAACAAGAAAGAAAACGAAATCAACCGAATAAAGCTAAGAATAAAAGTAGCGGCTATGAGCTCTGACAATAATCAATATTTTCTAAAAAGAAGCTCAATCCACTCGGAAGATTGGGCTTCTTAATTGTTGGTAAGAAATTTTAAACGTTGCTCTATTTTCTATAATTATTCTCAGGCAAGTAGAATACCTCTAGTTCAACTTCATTCTAATCAAAATCCATTTCCACATAATAATCTTTGATAAAAAAGGACCAATAATGCTCCTGCAGAGAATTAACTTCCAATATATCCAAATTAATCAGACACTGTGGTATCGATTCTTTTTTTCCTGTGCCTTGTTCGATGGGTAGCAAAAGATATATTAAACGACCATAATCTCCAGTTATAATAAGTATTAGCGGAGAAACATCGTGAGCCGTGATAATACTCACCCTTTATTGATTTTAACCACCTATATTATTGATAGAAAACCCACTATTTTTTTTACAAACAATACGTAACTTATGTGGAGCTTTTATTTTATGAGAACTTAATTTATATGACCAAATCATCATATCAAGTAAATCTTGCTGTGGAATAGATGCCCCCGCTCCACCATCAAATGATGTTGTTCCTGCCCCTAATATTGGTACGCATACATCTTTTTCAGAATAGTAATTCTCTAATTCTTTCCACAGTAAATCCAGGCACTCAAGATACTCGTCACGAGAAAAGAATCGACCTTTTCCTCTTTCATCTAATTTTGCAAATGCCATCAATAAGTCATCGCCATTCGGAACTATCGTTCCCGAATCATACCGAGTTTTATGCTGATACTTTGATTTACTTCGTGCCGGTGTAATTTGAGCAGCTTCAATTAGCTGTTCGACATCTAAATCTAAATGTGAAGATAAATACTGTCCACATATAGAATCTGGATTAATATCGGCGGTTGCACTGCCTACTTGTGTTGTAAAACACTCATCAAAATTGATAACTCTCTTACAATTCTTCTTTTTAAGTATATTTCCATACTCAACTCTAATCGAATAATTCTGGCCTTTGATTGTAACCCATCTTCGAAAATTCAGAAAAATCACATATAACAACGATGTTCCAATCCACACAAGTAAAAAACATACAAGACGCGAAATTATGATATTAACATCTTTGGCATCCAAATTAGTAAACCATTTACATTGTTCTAGAAGTTCTTCAGTCACCCATTCATATCTTCCAAAAAATGTCTCCGGTACAAAAGTAAATATACCTGTGACGATGCCAAATGCCCATGCTACGCTCTTAATGATGTAATTAATCAAAATCCGAGTACCTCTTTTATGTATGAATAATCTCCGACTTTCTTTCCATTAGCATCAATTTTCCAGAATGGTCTCGCGTCATCTTCGTAACCATCCATATAAGAAGGAAGCCAGTTTGATTCCTTCCTTGTGGAATTATATACGATAATGATTGTTTTTTTCTTCTTTTTTGCCTGTTCAAATTCATGACGAAGGTAGGAACAACTATTTATGTTTCCATAGTTGTCATTCTCGCCCGGCGTGGAAACGCTGAAAACTTTACACGCTTTAGTACCCTTAGGATTTTGCTTATATGGTGTACAATAACACTGCCATTGTTCTTTAGATGCACGTTCGCACTCACTTCCTGCTATGCGAGAACCGGTCTTATCTCCCACAACAAAAATCACAGCCGACGAAGCATTAATTTGGCTATTAAATTCTGCTTTCAAATCACAAATACGACAATCCGCGCTGTTGGCTACACTGCCAGACGAGACCTGCGACATATCAATGAAATCGACTTTATGAAGATTATCGCTTCCCCATTTATTTAATTCATCTACTACGTCTTGATCACCATTAGTCTTATCATAGTCAGCACTAATATAGACTTGCTTACTCATACAAATTATGCTCCTTTCTTCTAGCATTTCTTTTTTACATTATTTCCTATTCATAGGAGCCGATTGATAGCTTCCTTTTTGTTTATTAATAGCACATTCCCACGCTTTTGACAACCACTATAAATCTTAAAAGTCATTATACAGTTACTCCCCATACACACACTCAAGTGGAATATACCGCAACACAATGCTCTTTCAGATATTAGCACCACAATTTTCCGTAATTCCCGTAATGCAGCTCTTCATCTGTACTGACAAGATTCGGATAGTAAATTCCATCTGCTCCCAGTGTGTAGGTACCACCCATTTTTTCAAATGTGCTTTTCATGTGTTATTCCTCCTTGAAATCAGCGATATCCTTAGATCATCGCAAAATATTTCAGGGCAGCCTTGATAGCATCTTCTTTCTCTTTCGGACATTGTGGAACTCTTGCATTTTCTGATTTTGGAAGGTTATAGTTTTCTCCCACTTCAATTCCACATTTGCGTTTTATCTGAGAAATATATAAACTTGAAACCTTCAAGCCAAATTCTTTCAGCACATAATCTTTGATTTCCTGATAGGTAGCTTTCGTCTCTGCACTGGTTGCATCCAGCTCATCCAGATCCAAGTCGATCTCTATTGTGTCATCTGGTTTTTGTTGGGACAAAAGAACAACCGTCTCCACATGTGTCGTTACTACTATCGAAACACATTTTATCAACCTCGTTGCTGTCATGTGAACACAATTCGTCAGTCCTATGTCGTCCCCTTGCATTTTTTCTTTGTGGTTTAAATTTAGCACCATCTACACTATTCTTCAAGCCCGTTTTATAAACAAAGGTCAACTGTGCAGGGTCTACATTTCCATTTTCATCAAGTCCACCTACAATTACTTTTTCAACAATGCTTTCAAACACATATCGGTCAAATTTATCAAGAACCTCATTCTGTTCTAAAGTTTTCTTAAACTCTTTTAGACGTTTTTTTATGTCCTTTTCATTATCAGATGTTTCTTGTAATTTCTGTCTTTCTTCGACAAGCTGTTCTTGTTTACTTACTAAGTCAGCATATTTGCTTTCATAGGTTTCCTTATCAATAATTTCTTCCAGACGCATATCCACAAGTTTACTCTTTTTCTTCTCTAATGCGTCTATCTCTTTTTCTGCTTTTGCAAGTTGTTTCGACACTGCACTACTACTAAGCGTATCGTCCATTCTCTGCAAAAATTCTTCCAGAACATCTTTATTATCATCACACAACAAACGATAACTTTCTACAAACGCTTCTTCAATAGCTGTTTCTGGAATACCTTTGCTATGCTTACAGAATTTTTTGCCTTTCTTCGTAGCCGTTACACATTGCCATATAACCTTGCTGTACTGTGAACTACTGTGCCAATTACGCCTTGTTAAAGTACCACCGCAGAAACCACATTCCAGCATACAACTGAAAGCATATTTCCTACTATATTTTTCCCTCTTTGTGTTACCCTCTCCAATCTTTCCTCTATTGACATTTCTTCTGGCAAGAATTTCTTGTGCTTTTTCAAAAACTTCTTCGCTAATAATCGGTTCGTGATGATTGCGAATATAGAATTTATCTTCTTCTCCAAAATTTTCCAATCTTCGCTTTGAAATCGGGTCTACTGTAAAAGTTTTTCCTAACAATAAATCGCCTTTATATTTCTCATTCTTGATAATGCCAATAACTGTTGATTGTACCCATGTAGAACTTCCATACTTTGTTTTATATCCCAAATTTTCAAGTTCATGTGCAATAACAGAACCACCAGCACCCTCAATATACCGATTGAAAATATAACGTACAATTTCTGCTTCTTCTTCATTCACGGTAATTGTTTTCGTATCTTTATGATAATCATATCCAAGACACCCTTGAAAACCAACCAGCTCTCCCCGTTTCATTTTCATTTTCAAACCTTTTTTTACATTAGCAGATATATTCTCAACTTCCTGCTGTGCCACGGAACTAAGTACCACCAAAAGCAATTCTCCGTCCATAGTTAAAGTATTGATTTTCTCATCTTCAAAATATACTGCTATATTGCGTTCCTTTAACATACGAACATATTTCAAAGTATCTAGCGTATTTCTTGCAAATCTGGAAATAGATTTTGTAATAACCATATCAATTTCTCCATTCATGCAATCGTTTATCATACGCTGGAAATCTTCTCTTTTAGCCACTTGTGTACCTGTGATTGCTTCATCAGCATATATGTCTGCAAGTACCCATTCTTTATTCTTCTTAATCATATCTGTATAATAAGCTACCTGCGACTTATAACTGTTTAGCTGGTCTGCACTATCTGTACTAACCCTGCAATATGCACCAACACGCATAAGTTCAATCGTTTTTCCTCTTGTACGAGTTTGCAAATCATTCCTTGCTTTGATTACTTCTACTTCTTTCACAGAACCACTCCTTTTATATTTACATTTTGTATTCCCTTTGTAGTGTTATTATACAATATTCAAATATACAATTCAAGCGGTTATATCTGAAACAATTTTATAATCTTGCATAAGTTTTGATTTTACTAAAGCATATTCTTTTTCAGAAATCATTTTACGGGCAAGAAGTTGGTTCAACATGGCAATCTGCATACTATATCGTATTAGTTTTTTCTCCATATCAATTCCCCCTTGCTTGTTAATTTCTAAGCAGACAGACGGCTTTGGAAAGCTCCGTTAGTATCTCAACTATTCCCATTCTTGTGGGCAGAACCGCACCATGCGGACGTATCATTATTCTGTGAAGATAGGTCGTGGCAAAACGACTTTTCCAACAGTCGCTCTCGGATCACTGCGTGGGTCGCTCGCTTTCTTTTGAAAAGGTCGTGGCGTACAGTCCCCGTGGCTCGCTATCTCACAAACGTATCTGTCTGCTTTATTCAGTTGTCAAAGAGCTGTGGCGAAAGCGTGTTG